>JAKAPM010000007.1 GCA_021807085.1 Nanobdellota archaeon | reverse complement strand
GGTTCCCGCCCAGAGGCCGGCCCTGACTAAGAGAGTGTTGGAACATCGAAGCGAGACGTGCCACTCTTCTCGATGGATTATCCTTCCAAACTCAAACCGTTCTACCACAAACCAGACCCGGAGGACCCCACGCATGTCCTGTGCAACGACCTTCTCGCACCGGAAGGGTATGGTGAGATAGTCGGGGGGGGACAGAGGGTAGACGATAAGGAGACTCTGGTTAGAAGACTCAAGGAGGAGGGATTGGATCCGGACAGCTACAAATGGTACATAGACCTCAGAAGATACGGTGCGATACCGCATTCAGGATTCGGTCTTGGCGTAGACAGGTTGGTGATGTGGATATGCAAGCTTCCGCACATAATGTACACTGTGCCTTTTCCGAGGACGATGAGAAGACTGTATCCCTGATGGCTGTAGCGTATATAAGCAACGAGGTATTTAAAATCTAATATAAAATTAGCCTCAAGGCAACGTTGATGGAAACAAGAAGGAGCGAATCTAAGAAAGCGGGAGCGGAAGAACGCAGGGCGGAATCCCCAAAAAATGAGAAAGGATGGCGCAACGTAAAGTTTCTTTCGTTCGTGTTCGCGCTTGTGTCTGGGATAGCCGCGATAGCAGGCGGATTGACGGCGCTGGTTGGTAACTGGAGCGTAGTGACATTCGACCAGGGTGCGCTGAACAGCCTGCTGCAGAACACGAGCAACGCGACGCTACAGAGTTACCTGTCTATACTGTCCCAGGGTGCAGTGTCGCTGCAGGAAGCGCTGCTTCTGCTCGTGCCACTTATGGTAATAGCTGGAACGTTCATGATAATTTCGGCGTTCTACCTGAGGTCCAAGAACAGGGAGAGGGTCAGGATAGGGATGATATTCACTGTGATTTTCTCTATGTTCGTTTTCATCGGTATACTGGTATACCTGCCGTTCAATACTCTGGCTGTCGCGATACTGTTCAGCTATCTTGGTTTCAACAACACAACTGTGAGTGCGTCGTCGATAGCTGTTTATGCGCTGTTTTTAGCTTACATAATCTTGGGGATACTCTCCCCTATAGTCAGACTTACTGAAAAAGAATAGACCGCGAAGGAGGTTTTTATGAACGTATCGAAGATAATGACGAGAAAAGTAGTTTGCGTGGACGCAAACGCGTCTATAGACAAAACGCTGGACCTGATGGATTCTAGGAACATAAAGGAGATACCCGTTCTCCTAAACAAGAAATATGCAGGGCTTCTGCTCTATTACGACGTAATATCCGCCAACGCCATGCACGCAAAGAAAGCGCTCGAGCTGGCCAAGAGAGTGCCTGCAGTCTACCAGAGGGATTCGATAAACCGTACCATACAGCTGATGCAGAGCAGCGGCGTAGGCGCATTGCCTGTTGTTGACGAAGACAAGAAAATAGTTGGCATAATATCCGATTACGATGTCCTGAAGCTCCTGATAAACAGCAGGATATTCGACCAGATAAAGGTAGAGGATATAGTCATAAAGAGGTTTCCCATCCTCAGGACCGAGGATACTATAGGAAAGGCGCAGAATCTCGCATCGATAAACAAGATAGACAGCCTGCCGATAATAGACAATTTCGGGAAGCTGGTCGGAGAGGTCATGATATCTGACATATTCAACTACACTTTCAACAAGAGGCTCACGAGCACAAACAAGGGGAAAAAGGACCCGGATAGGAGGGACTACTCCTATAAGGACGTCAATGTCATGGAGGTTGCGAGAAAGGAGCTTCCTAAGATATACCTCAACCTCAATCTGAGAAAAGCCCTTGAGATGATGCTCACAGCCAAGGTAAAAGGAGCCACTGTAATAGACAACGACAACCGCCCGGTAGGAATACTCAGCAGGCTGAAGATACTGGACCTCCTGGCCGCGAAGAACATAGGAGACAGCATAGATATAGAGGTGTCAGGCGACTACGACTGGGATTTCATAATAATGATAAGGAGCATGATAAACAAGAGGGAATCGATGCTCTATAATGTTGGGGGGATAAAAAAGATAAAACTCCACATAAAGAAGATACGCGACGTCACCGGGAAATACCAGATGAATATGATAGCTTTCGGGAAGAAAAAATACAATATAAAGGTGGAAGGGATGGTCAAAGAGGTCCTGTTCCAGGATATAATAGACAAGCTGGAGAACAGCCTCGAACACCTCAGGTAGAGTTCAGAAAGCCAACAGCGACGCCTGTTTGATCCTCTCTTTCTCGCCGAATATGCTGTCCAGGGTTATCTTTATCAGATCTAGTTCGTTCTTGAGATAGACCGGTACGTCGTAGTTGTTTGCTATCTCCAGGGAGACATCGAGGTATTTCCTGACGTTTCCCTCGCTCGAAGTGAGTACTAGGTTCCCTCCGCATTTCCTGCACTTTCCAATGAGTGGCGCCCTTTTGTACCTTTCGTTGCACTTCACGCACCTGAATTCCTCTGTACCGAAACGCCTCAGGTTTCCTTTTATATCCTTTATGAAGTGCTTCTCTATTATTATGCGCGCGGTGTCCGCCACATCCACTGCCCTTATCCTCCTCTGCAGCTCCATCTGCGACGTGACTTTCTCCATCATGGTCTCCAGAGTCTTGTAGGATGACACGTTGACCCCTGCGTTTATGTCGTCCGTGCCGTGCGTGAAGTAAATCGCCGAGTCCGGCTCGTTGAGTATGGACTTGACTTGCTTTATCTTTATGTCGGATGGTTTGGAATAGGAGAGAGTGGCCTCGTAAAACTCCTTTGGATATTTGCTGACTATGTCGAGATTGTACGCCTCGGAATCTATGCTGTTAACGTCTAGGACTGTAGAGATGACTAGGGGAGAATCCATATACCTCGCGCCGCGGGTGTCAGGCAGCAGTTCCCTGTCGAAATTCAAGAGCATGTCCGTCAACAGAAGAAGAGCTGCTTCGTCTCCATCGCAGTTTCTCCTCATCGCCGCGTGGAAGAAAGGATGCGCGAACAGGCCCTGTGTCTTAGAGAACCCTATTATTCTCCCTACTGTGCCGGAGGAAGTGTGTGGTGCGAGACCGACGACCAGTTTGCCTATCAGATCCTGCTTGGAGTTTACGTTCATTATCTTACCAGCGCCGTAATATTTCACCATAAGGTCGTCTATAAACTGGGATACCCTGAAGAATACGTCGGAAGCGTTCTCGTTCTGGTCCCCGTACGTCGGCAGTATTATATCCTGCGGCTTCAGCTGCAGCACTTGGTTCTGGTCCACAAGGTCGTTTCCGTACATGTCCTTGTCGTACCCCAATTCCTTCAGCCGTTCTATACCGACTTCTATCTCCTTGGGCTTGAAATGGGTTATTGGGACCTCTATAGCGTCAAACCTTACCGTGCCGTCCTTGTTGACGTTCAGTTTGTAAACCGACCTTAGTATCCCTTTTTCCAGGGGTTCTATGTCGCCAGAAGAGTTGAAAACGCCCTTGACTCCCTTTATCGCTGCAGGCCTATCTTGTATGCCAAGCCTGGCAAAAGCCCTGTCGAGGTATTCTTTGAGGTCTATCTTGGTCTTAGATTTTTTCGAAGTCGGCTTGCCATGGTGCACTTGTTCTCTGCTCTTCGACATGCAGGTCCTGCAGTAATATATCCTGCTGGTCGACCCGCCGCAGTAAATGCAGGTCGAATATATGGATTCTTTCTTGCATTTGTCGCAGAAGAACGTTGCATACTCGGCAGTTATCTGTCCTTTTTCAGCAGCTGTGATTATGTTACGCGACAGGCCGCCGTTGTTAGCAATAGGAAATATTACGTTCGGATTAGTCTCCATTTCCCGCATCTTTGCTTTTTCCGGTCTTCCAAGCCTACCACCTATAAATGTACCTGCGGAATCCTTTATAGCCACTCCGCTAATTTCGCTCAGCGCTTCTATGTTAGAAGTGCCATCCGAAAATTTCAGAACCGCTTCATCGAAGCTCTTTCTACCGTATCCGAGAGTGTAGAGAAAGGCATCGGCGTTATCAATTATGATATCCTCCACCATATAGTGCTCCAAACCTAGCAGTTCTAGCGTCCTTTTCACATTCGAGTCGTATTTCAAATGCAGAAGTTTGTGTTCCTTTCCAGATATAGACGTCTGTATCTCGACGCGTGCGTGCGTGTAAACGTATTCCAGCAACTCCTTCAGACGCTGTTGCGACAACTGCGACCAGAAATAGAGAAATTTTGGATGTAATGGCAGCGAATATTTTTCTGACAGCTCGAGGTAATCTCCGAAGCTGGATGCCATCTCCGAAGCTTTCACAGCCTGCGGGCCAGCCTCTTCGACTATTCTATCCCACCATTCCTCAACAAACGGTGAAGGCATCAGAAGGTGGCCCTGCTCAGAAAAGTCGCCGTAGTTAAAGAGGATATCTCCGAGGTATAGAATCTCTGAAATATTTTTGTACACTTCGTCTGCCTTGTCGAGCGTGTTCAGCCTCCTGACGCTTCCGTCTTTCAGCTTTACAATTGGACCGTCTATCGTGGAGCACGGCGTTACCGCACACGCTTTACCTGGCAGCTCCACCCTCAGCTGTGACCCTGTAGCTATGAAATCGGAGAGTATTCTATTGGTAGCGGGATTTACGGATGCGGCGGCCAGACCTGATGTCCGGCTGCGCCCGTATCTCAGCCTGAAGCCTCCGCTCGTCAGAGGATAGGCAAACACGGGCCTTCCAGCCGCAAGCTCTTCAAGATACCTGTAGTTGGGCAACACTTTCGCGCTGTTCTCTGATGTTTTATTCGATTCGGTGTGCGCCATCTCCTTTATTCTCAGATATTCCCCAAGAAATTTGAAATCGTCGGTTATTCTGTAGGCGTCTGAGATGTTCTTGAGTGTCTTATTAACTTTAGCAGCCTTTTGGGTGAACCCCTCACACATAACTAGGCACATACCGCCTCTGATTTTGTTTGTCTTGACTCTAGGAAGATTCTTGTACGCCGACACTTCCCTGTCGGAGGTCGGATCCCCTTCGATTTCTATCGGGATATTTCGCATCACAAAATCAAGTTCTTCCAGGCTTGGCATGTACTGTAGCCTGGCCTCATAATCATTGTAGTCTGTCACTTCTACCTTGACCCTACTTATTTCCTGTTCGTCCGGATCGTATTTGCCCAGGTCGAAAGCAGCCCTGAGTGCGTCGGCTATAACCACCACAGACGCCGCTGCGGTACCGCCCGCACCACGAATTGGGCCGCCGAAGTAGCACGCCAAATACTCGTTACCGTCCTTTCTCTTTTTGAGCTCTAAGCCAACAAAACCTTCGAGTGGAGCGGAGACTATCGCAGAAGTGATGTAAGCGAGGCCGACCCTTATCCCCATCTCTATGGCGTCGTGGACGCTACCGAATTGTATGAACTTCGACTGCGCAGTGGCTATCGCAATGTCGAGAGCCACCCTCCAGTCGTTCGGAGAATATTTTTTCTCTGACTCCCTTATAAAATCAGCCAGACCGCTGTTCAATAGGTGCGGGTTCAACACAGACAGGAGCCCTTCAATCCTGGAAGCAACGTCAGCGGCTATTGGGACTTTAATCTCTTTGAGCTTACCTACAACTTCGTACTGGCGATTCACTTCATCAGATATGTCTTTAGTGTAAGAATTATTCGCCATACTTTTCTAAATAATGCGGAGGATTAATACGTGCCTATTACGTGCTCTGGCAGGCAATCAAAAACTTTATTTTGAGGTCGGACTATAGAATATTATGGCAGACATATTCGATGTGATAATAATCGGTGCAGGTATAACAGGTACGTCCCTCCTTTACATGCTCAGCAGGTTTACGAACGTGAAGAGCGTGCTACTGATAGAAAAATACGAGGGCGTGGCCACACTTAATTCGAGCAGCAGAAACAACAGCCAGACTCTGCACTTTGGCGACATAGAAACCAATTATTCGCTCGATAAGGCCAGAAAAGTCAAGACGATATCAACCCTTACTCTAAAGTACTGTATGTCCCTCCCAGATAGGTTCAGAAAGCAGGTCATAGAGCAGTGCCCAACTATGGTGTTGGCGGTCGGCAGCGAGGAAGTGGAGCAGCTAAAGAAGATATACGAATCAGGTCTGCGAGAAGTGTTTCCAACGCTCCAGAATATAGATAAGGGGGAAATAGGAAAACTGGAACCAAACATTACGGCAGGCAGGGACCCTGCAGAGGAGATATCGGCGATAACTAGCGGTCACGGTTACATGGTCAACTTCGGAAAACTTGCCGAGACTTTCATAGAAGACGCTAAAAAGAACACTAAGGTAGAAATAAAAATAATATTTAACCACAAGGTTGTTGAAACCAAGCGAACCGGTGACTACTTCACAGTCAGAACGGATGGCGGCGAGGAGTTCAAGGGAAGGTTCGTCGACTTCTCAACCGGTACTTACAGCCTTTATTTCGCAAAGAAGGCGGGTTTGGAGAAGAACCTATCGATACTTGATATAGGGGGCGGATTCTACGAGTCGAGAAGAATGCTGAACGGAAAAGTGTATAGGTTCCAGCACAGCGGGATACCTTTCGCCGCCGTGCATGCGGATCCGGATATAAACAATCCGAACGTTACTAGGTACGGCCCGACGGTAAAGATCCCTCTATCACTCGAAAAAGGCAAGGGTGGCACCCTACTTGATTATATAAGGTCCTTCGATTTCGACCTGGATACATTCACGAGCTTGAAGAATGTGTTCATGGAGAAAAACGTAAGGAGGATAATAACCAAAAACATGGTGTATGACATACCCGGCGTGGGGAAACGCAGCTTCATAAAAAACGAGGTAAACAAGATAGTACCTACTCTCCGCATAAACGAACTGAAGTTCGACCCAAACGTAGGTGGGATAAGGCCGCAGATATTGGATGAAAAGACAAAAAGATTCGCGGTGGGGGACGATAAGATAAGGGGGAAGGGGTTGACATTCAATATAACTCCGTCGCCTGGGGCCAGCGCCTGCGTAGGCAACGCCCTTGTTGATGCAATTGATATAACCAAATATCTGGGTCTGGAATTCTCCAGGGACAATTTCGACAGGATGTTTGAAACTGAGGCAGAAAAAATTTACTCGAGTTATTCCTAGATGCGTACGGCGTTTACCTGACTGTATACGTGCAAATTCTACATAAAGGAAGAGACACTCTGACTTGTAGTTCTCCAGGCGGTCTCGTTTGGCGAGCAGAAAAGGCAGGTCCGCGGGACGGAAATCCCTAGACCGGCGGAAAACAAAAGATATTTATATAAAGAATATCTAAAAACGATATCGGTTTTCGATATGTTTGGCGATTTCGGACATGGTGAAGGGTTTAGGTCACACAAAGAGTTTGGACTTAGGTACTGGATACTAGCGCTTGTCTACAAGGAGGAGTCGACTGGAGCCATGATAATAGATAAGATGGAGCAATCTTCTATGGGCTTCTGGAAGCCGTCTCCAGGGAGCGTGTACCCGATACTGAACCAGCTACTAGATGAGGGCTCTATAGAGCTCAAGGATAAGAAAGGAAAGAAATACTACGCGATAACAGAGAAGGGGAAGGAACTCGTGAACTATTCGTGGTTCCCTTGGAAGAAATTTGTACAGCCGGAGAAGACCGGCACAGTAGATAAGACGCTGGACGACATGGACAACGAGGTGGAATATCTCCTAGAAAAGTCCGAGGACATAAAGAAAAGCGCATCTAAGAAGGCTAAGCTCAAAAGGATAATAGAGAAACTGAAAAAGGTGTAGGGTCTGTGGATATAATAAGCGTCAAAAGATTGTCAAAGGTCTTCAACGGAAAACTACGGGCCGTCGACGGCGTTTCATTCAGCGTAAAGGAAGGCGAGATATTCGGGTTTCTAGGTCCGAACGGGGCGGGAAAGACGACAACGATAAAGATGCTGACCACTCTCATAACGCCTACTAGCGGCGACGCAACTGTCTCAGGACACAGTATAGATAGGGAAGCAAACAAGGTCAGGGCATCGGTGGGTGTGGTGCCGCAAGAGTTCACTGCTGACGAGGATCTTACTGGGTTTGACAACGCACTGCTGATGGCAGACCTTTACGGAATCCCAAGAAAGGTATCTAAACAGAGGATAGTCGAGCTTATGAGACTCGTCGATCTGGAAGCAGCGATGAAGAGAAAAGTAGGTACCTATTCCGGCGGAATGAGGAGAAGGCTAGAGCTAGCCATAGGACTGGTTAACCATCCGAAAGTGCTCTTCATGGACGAGCCTACACTAGGACTCGACGTACAGACAAGGACGGCGGTGTGGGATTACATAAGAAAGATGAAAAATGATTACAAAATGACGCTTTTCATGACGACCCACTACCTTGAGGAGGCGGACTCGCTGTGCGACAGGATTGCGATAATAGACCACGGAAAAATAATAAGGATAGATTCTCCCGAAAGATTGAAGGCGAGTATAGGGGGGGACATAGTGCAGCTGGAGGTAAGCAACGAAAAAGCGGACCTCAGTGGGATTTTCAGGAAAGTCCCAGGTGTGAAAGGTGTAAGGAAGAAAGGAAAAGAATACAGGCTGAAGGTGAAGTCAGCTGAGACGGTAGCCCCCAGGCTCATGACGCTGGTCGGCACCAAAGGATATACTGTTACAAAACTTTCCATGACTAAACCAACCCTTGACGAAGTATACCTTGAGTACACTGGCAGGTCGCTGAGGGAAGAAGAGAGCAGCGGCTCGGGCGACTTAATGCTCCAGCGTAGGACTATGAGAATAAGCAGGAACTGATATGAAAACGACAAAAAGAGGAGTAAAGGAAAGGGCGGCTACACCGAACTTCTTCAGGAGCCTGTGGTCGCTTACAAACCGCGACCTGAAGAAATGGTACGCCGCTCCCGCCATACTAATAATATCTCTCATACAGCCGGTAATATGGCTCGGACTTTTCGGAAAGGCATTCAATTTCGGAAACCTTTTCTCAGCCAGCGCATTCAACATCCCGGGGTTGAACATCCCTGCCAACCTGCTCAACACCCTCGGCAACACGGTAATGACCAACATTTTCGGTACGACCAGCTACTTCTCGTTTCTAGCGGTCGGTATGCTGGCGTTCATAGTCCTTTTCACATCTATGATGAGCGGGATGTCTATAGTCTGGGACAGGAGGCTAGGATTCTTGGACAAGCTTCTCACGACCCCGGTTCCTAGGGGATCTATAGTCATAGGCAAGATACTGAACGGTGTGATAAGGTCGTTGGCACAGGCAGTGATAGTGCTAGTCATAGCGATACTGCTAGGTATGACCCTAACCCACGTCTCTGCGACCGGCATAGCGCTGGCGTTCGGGGCACTGTTCCTTTTGGGCTTCGGTATGTCATCACTTTTCGTGCTACTGGCGCTAAAGTCAAAGGACTGGCAGACGCAGATGGCAATCGCAAACCTCCTGAACCTGCCTCTTCTGTTCATGAGCAACGCTTTCTTCCCCACGTCCGCTATGCCATCATGGCTACAGGCGATAGCAAACGTAAACCCTGTCAGCTTCACGATAGAGATAGGAAGACAGGCGCTTCTCGGCATACAGTTCTCCACGCCAATGCTCTACAATTTCATCTATCTTGGAGTGTTCGCAGTCGCTCTCGGTATAATAAGCATAGTACTCTCCTGGAAACTCCTGAAAGGCTGATAGCTCGCCTCATCACGCCGGTTCTTTGATTCCTTCGTCTTCCCACAGATATATGGAGGCGACGGAATTGTAGGGGCTCCACTTTCTCTCGAATACGGCGAGTTTATCCCTGTCGGGTAGCCCATCCAGATGGTAAAGCCTCTTTATGGATTTCCTTATGCCGTAATCATCCTTCGGCAGTATGTCTATGCGTCCCAGCGAGAACATGAGGAACATCTCTGCCGTCCAGCGCCCTATTCCTTTGACGCCATCCAGCTCTGTTATGACCGCTTCGTTCGAAAGCCTGCCGAACTTTCTCAACTCGACCCTTCCATCCACTATTCTCTCAGAAAGATCCTTTATGTATGAGAGTTTTTGCGGCGAGATGCCTGCGGAGGATATCTTCTGCACGTTAGTGCCCAAAAATTCCTCGGGGGTCGGGCACCTGCCGCCGTAGAGTCCGTGCAGCTTCCTAGTTATGGAAGCCGCTGCGAAACCAGATATCTGCTGGGCGATTATGGAGCGCACGAGGGCCTCGAAGTGGTTCCTGTGCAAGGATATCTTGATGTACCCCTTCCACTTTATAGCCTTTGACATGATCCCATCTCTTTTCGACAGGTAACGCATGGCAACCATCCACGTCCTTCGGTCATCCAATTTTCCTTTCATATGATTCACGACGCGGCGAGCTCGTCAAGGCGCGAATATAATATGGGTCCAGGGAGATTTGAACTCCCGACCTTCTGCACGTCAAGCAGACGTCATAACCGCTAGACCATGGGCCCACTAATTGATTGAATAATTAAAGACTTAAATATATTTTTCTGCAAAGAATAACTATGGTTTACGATTTGAATTACGTCAAGGACAACAAAGATGCCCTTGAATTATCTATAAAAAGAAGGTTCTTGGGGGGAACTGCCACAGACCCCGTGGGCAGGCTGATAGAGCTCAACGATTCGATAAAGACCATGCAGAGAGAAATAGATTCGCTCAGGCACGAACGGAACGTAATCAGCGAAGGGTTCTCGAAGGCGTCGAAAGAAGGCAAGAAAACCGACGATGGGGACAGGAAAAAGGTCAGAAACCTGATGGAAGGGATAAAGTCAAAAGAGGATGAGATTGGCAAGCTTACTGAGGAGGCAAAGAACCTGTTCCTGTGGCTTCCGAACACAATCGCGGAGGGAGTGCCGGACGGAAAAGACGATAGTGAAAACGTCGAGATAAAGAAGGCCGGCGACATAACTGATAGGAAGTTCAAGACCAAGAGTTACGCAGAAATATGCGAGAAGAAGGACCTGGTCGACCTGGAGAACGCTGCGAGGGTCGCTGGAAGCAGGTTCTACTACCTCAAGGGAAAACTAGTGCAGCTTGCGCTTGCCATAGAAGCCTATTCCATAGCAAAGATGGCATCGAAAGGATTCACTCCTCTGATTCCGCCGTTTATGATAAAGAAGGACGTCTACAGCGGGATAGCCCACATGGCAACCTTCGAAGACGCGCTCTACAAGGTCAGCGGAGTGGAGGACACGGGCGAGGAGGAAAGATTCCTGATATCTACCACTGAACACCCTATGATAGCCATGTACTCCGACAGTGTCATACCCGAGGGCAAGCTGCCCCTAAAGTTCGTGGGAGTGAGTCCGGCGTTCAGGAAGGAAGCGGGAGCCCACGGCAAGGACCAGAAGGGGATATTCCGCGTGCACCAGTTTAATCAGACGGAACAGATAGTCTTCTGCAAGCCGGAGGATGCGGACAGGATACACAAGGAGATACTGGAAAACGCTGAGGAGATGTGGGCCGAACTCGGGATACCGTACAGGGTCGTCGACATATGCACCGGCGATATGGGAGTGAGGGACGTGAAGCAGTACGACATAGAAGCTTATATCTATTCGCAGGAGAAATACAGGGAGGTTGGCTCTTTCGACAACACCACCGACTGGATAGCTAGGCGCCTGAACATAAAATACTCCGACGACAGCGGCAACAAGGCATACGTCAGCACCCTGGACGGCACAGGAATACCAGTACAGAGGGCGCTGATAGCGATTCTCGAGACCCACCAGCAGGAAAACGGGGACGTAACGGTGCCGGAAGCCCTCAGGAAGTACACTGGCTTCGATCGTATCTGAACGGCAAAATTCAGTAATATAATAGTAATACCATACCGTATTTAAAAAGTGATAGGTACTATTAATTAGTAGAATAAGGATATACAATTCAAGTGGGGTGAGATGATGGGGGAAAAACTTGAGAAGACACTCGAGACTAAACAGCCGAGATTAAGATTCTACGTGATGTCAGAACTAGAGCTTGGGACGAAGTTGAACGATCCGGACATAATGGCTAGTATAGGGGAATTGATAAAAAACGACAACAAGAGAATCGACGGAATACTGATAAACGGTCTGATGGCTTATGTACCGGACAGATACAGCAGGTGGAGGGGAGAAAGACTGGACCTGATGGAAGACCACCTTCTAGAAAGATACGGGCAAGACACGTATGACAAAGTGAAGAAGGGGAAGAACGACAGCGACTCCGTTGATGACTTAGTGGAGGCCACAAGACTCGGCGCGATAACAATGGACCCGATAACGCAGCAGGCGAAAAAGAAGAATATAGAGATACACTGTGTGGCGGGTGATACGGATTACAGGAACAAGAGGATGCTTATAGAGAGCCTTGAGAAGCTGAGCAAGCGCAACAATTACAACGGCAACAAGAACAACTCGAAGAAGAGGGGCAAGAATCCAAACGTCCGTCCCGACGAAGTGGAGCGGGTGCTGGCGTTCATACCGGATGGCTACAAGTTCAAGACCTCGAAATGGAAGAACTCCGACAAAGGGGGAATAAAGAACAAGGCGAACGAAATCTACCACAACATCATAAACAACATATTCAAGGGCGCGAAGGTGCACGTGTACAAGAGGTTCGAGAACTACGCTGGGGATTCAACAGTTGAAACCAGACCCGAGGACATAACCATAAACGGCATGAAGATAAAGGCGTTCTATTCGATAAACGGCCTGACCGCGGGACTGAACGAGGGGAAGCCGTCGGAGAGGAATATACAGATGATAATAGATTATGCGAGCAAGGACGCGCTGGACGGCAGGCTCGGGGACATCTATATAACAGGAAACGGTTCTTCCACCGATTTCACGTCTATAGATTACAGAAGCAGAAAAGACCCCGTCTTCATTTTCAACCAAGGGCCGATTCTTGACATAGACAAGCAGTTCAGGCTGAGGGCTAGTTTCAACAAGACGAGCGTGTCGAAAAGATTGTCGCAGTTCGAGGACAGCGCCATATCCATATTCACTGTGAACGATGACGGGAGCGTCGAGATAGAGCATATAGACGCCACCGGCCTTAAAAAAAGAATCAACCCGAGCAAGCTAGAAAAGGAACTGTCGAAGGGATCTATGTACGAAGTGACGAAGATTGCGGACTTGCATATCGGCAACGCAAAGAGCGATTACGAAGCTATAGAAAGCATTCCAGCGATAGTCGCCAGAATCAGGGTGCCGCTGGAGTACAGGAAACTATTCGACGGCGGAGACGCGGTGGACGGCGGCATAGACAAAGCGCAGAGGACCAAGATGTCCCTCCCAACAGCTCCCACTCCAGAGGACTTGCAGGAAGAACTGAACAACATAGAAAAGATAACCGATTACGGACAGCGGATCAAAAAAATGGAAACGATGTTGTACGAATCGGTGTTCGGACACTCTGACCTTGATATAGGCAGGCAGCTCAAGAGACTGAACACGTACATAAAACCGCTCGCACCCCTGTTCTCAACGGTGTACTTGGTAAACGGCAATCACATGGAGAAGGCCACTGGAAACGGGAGCGAGAGCGATGCGAAAGGCTCGAAGTACAAGGATAATGGGACCAAAGAAGTGGTTTACGCCGACGCCCTTCTGGAGAACGACATGAACCCAACGCTCGGGCCATACGTGCTGTACCTAACACACAGCCCGGGTTACAGGGGCGGACTGGACGCAAGGACCGGGCTTATGAATGTAGTAAAGAATACGGCACAGGATACCGTCGACATCGCTATGGCGGGGGACTGCCACGAAGCAGGGATAAAGTTCGCTTTCAAAAGGAAATATACCAAGGGTCTGGAGGACGGTGAGTGGAGGACGCTGGTAACGACGACCATACCATCGCTCGAGAAGCAGACTGGATTTGAAAAGAACATAATCCACAAGCACCCGTACACCAAAGGAATAAGCCAGCTGTACCTGCCGGCCGACGAGTCGATAGGCACGTCGTACATAAAATACAGGTTCATACCTTCGCAGACCATACACGCGGATATAAACGCCGCTGGAGGATCTAGTTTCTACAGGTCGATGGACAGAATCCTGAAGAAATAACGGCTGGCGCGGCTAACTTATTTATAGACACAGCAGGTCTGTTTTGTATAAAGAGAGGCAAAGAGGCACCACAAATGAAGGACAGAGACAAAGCCATGGAGGACGTGATAGATTTCTCAAAAAATAACGATGATTTCACGATTTTGTACCACTTGGACACGGACGGGATAGTCAGCGCGGCGCTGCTCACCAAGGTTCTGGAGACGCTGGGAAAGAAGGTCGTATCGTACAGACCCACAAACTACGAGGATTTCGAGACGCTGGATGTGTCCGAATGCAGCGGGTCGGTATTCATATGCGATATGCAGCTAAGGGAAAAATATTTCGGCCTCTTTTCCGGGAGGAAACTGTGCGTGATAGACCACCACGAGCCGATTAACGCGGAAGGGTTCGCCTACATAAATCCGAAAATGTGGGGCGACATGAAGTACACTCCCGCGTCTCTACTGGTGTATAAGATATTCGGTGATTACATAAGCGGCTACGATTGGCTCTCGGCCGTTGGCTTGGTCGGAGACTCGGGCGGAAAAGATAACGGAGAATTCGTGGAGGATACGGCCGGTAAGTACGCTGTGAAGCTAGGAAGCGACGAGTACATGTACGACAACTCTTTCGGGGAAGCGGCGAGCATGATAGGTTCGATGACCAGCTTATACGGGAGGAACGGCGCAGAAGAGGCGCTAGGTATAATATTGTTGTGTGGCTCTCTCGCTTCGTTGCTGTCGAATCAGACACTGAGAACCGCCGACAACACCGTCAACAGCGAGCTAAAGAAGCTGAACGACGAATTTGAGGCTAAAAAGGAGAAGTATGGGATAATCTACTTCTTCGAGATGGATCCAAAATACAAAAGATACGGCTCAACGCTTGTGACAGCCCTCAGTTTCAGGAAGAAATACTATGGTAGCGTGTTGGTGTTCATGACCAAGATAAACCACAAGCTAGTTAGAATAAATATAAGAGCCAACGGCGTCGAGATAAGACTGCCGGACATCCTCCGCGAGATATTCAAGAAGATAAAGGGGGAAGGTGGTGGCCACGATAAGGCGTCGGGCGGCTCTATAAACGCAAGAGACAAGGAGGCGTTCAAGAAACTGTTTATAGAAGAAGTCGCTAAACAGATGGGCAGCGCCTAGAAATCTGCGGCTCTAGTCAGTTCAACTATGCTCAGACTGGCATCCTTGAACTCTGCGAAACCGTCTTCTAGCTTGGTGGTACCTTGGTCCTCGTCGACTATAAGCGTTATCATTATGACCGTCAGCCCGAAAGCGAGCGGCTGCGCTTCAGTATTGTAAACCTCGCCGTACTTGCCCAAAAAAGCCTTTATGCCAGCAGTCAGCTCATCAACGTTGCGATTTATGTCCTTCGGCAACGCCTTTACCTTCAAAACTACCTTCGCCATGATTTATGGCCCCAGAAACCCGCAGACTTTGCAGGTGTACTGCACACTTCTGCTCCTGCATTTTCCACACCTTGATATCATCGACGAACAGTTCGGGCATTTGAAAGTAACAGAGTTCTTTATCGCCGCTATGTTCCTGCCGCACGAGTTGCAAAAATTGCCGGTCGCTTCTGCCGGTTTCTTATCTGTCATTTGTTAATCTAGGATAGAGTCCTATTTATATGTTTCTGTACATATCATTAATTATGAGAACTTCAGCCAAAAAATTAAAGCAGGTACTCATAATACGAAGGGACCTGGATATGGGTTGGGGGAAGGTAGTGGCACAGGCGTCCCATGCCAGCCTCATGGCTTTCATGGCGGTTTCATCCAAGTATCCCGAGATAGCGGACAGGTGGATGGAAGAAGGCGAGACGAAGATAGTCCTGAAAACCAAAGGGGAGGAAGAGTTCGAAGACATCAAGAAAAAACTCAGGAGTGCCGGCCTGCCTTTCAAGGTTGTCAAGGATGCCGGACAGACGCAGGTTACCCCTGGCACGGAAACAGCGATAGGAGTGGGGCCGTACTACGAGAACGAGCTCGACAAGGTTACGGGGAAGCTCAAACTGCTATGACCAATGTTGTGTCTGCAGTCATCGGCGTAATGTCCATAAACAATCCTCTTTTTTTCTACGTATTCATAGTATTCATAATCGCTGGAGTGGGACTGACTTACCTGTACAGGTTGGAAGTTGGGCTCGGCTTGACGGCTGTGCTGTCTGCAATATTCTACTACGCCGACGTGTTCATACCGTGGATATACATCACCCTGGTACTGTCGATAGTGCTTCTGGCGCTGTCGCTGATTGGGTTAGACATAATTATCAGATGGGTAAGGAACATATCTAACTGGTTCTACCTAAAAAGGTTCGCGAGAAATGCTCCGCTGAAAAAGAAAGAGCAGTGACCGCATACGACGAGGTAACATCGCTTTTATGGGGGCACAAATACGACGTTGGACTCTATCTTGTCGAAAGGGGGAGTGCGGTATCGACATGGAACTCGAGTTGCTGAAGTTTGCCACGGTGCCCGAAACAAACGAACTGCTCACGCCGGCAACTAGACAAGTCAAGAGGCGAATTAATCGCGCCGCTGGGATTCAGGCATATGACAGTAACATAGTTTTTACTTAAATAATACAAATGCACCGGCCGGGATTCGGACCCGGGTCTCCACCGTGGCAGGGTAGTGTCTTACCACTGGACTACCGGTGCGTGATGTATTTAATAATAGTTACCGCACAATATAAAAATATGCAGGAACGGCCAGAATGGCGTGAATTTGAGGAAAGGACGGGTGATATCTTCGAGGAGTTAGGATACGATATAATGAGGAACGTCAACTTCAAGACCACCCGGAGGTACCAGATAGACTTGATAGCGTTCAACAGAGTTCGCGCATTCTTCGTCGACTGCAAGGACCACTTCTACATACCACCGTCGAAGGAAGAGAATTTCATGATAGAACAAGTTGCGAGGATGAAAAACTACGTCGAGACCAACGCCTCGTTCGCGTGGAAGAACAACGTAGCGCTGCTCGTGACGAAGTACAGGACTAGTTCGCTCATAAATCACAAAGAGGGGGTTGGAAAGATACTGGCAGTAGACATAAACAGTCTTAACGAGCTGTTGTCAAACCTTCCAGTCTACGAGAGCGAGCTTTTGTCGTTCAAAGGGATACTCTGAGATTATTCGAGCCTGTTTGCGAGTATGAAAGATAGGACCGCGTCCTTGTTTATAAGCTCGTAGTCCAGCCGCAGAGGATAATTGTTTGAGAACAGCACCTTGACAGGCCTGTCTTGGTCCGCGACGTTAAGGAACTTGGTCAGATAGTCTATCGAGTATTTCGCCCTGGTCATTCCGTCGGCTTTTATGTTCAGCAGCTCCTTGTTCTCGTTCATAGATATCTCTTGGGAGAAATCCTTCTCCTCGCTTCTCGAACTCAGCATGAGCCGCGTGCCATCCACTGTGAAATATATCGAGTCATCCACCAGGCTGGCGGCTTTTATGGATTCTTTCAGAGCAGAGCTCACTAGGGACGCTTCGGCAGTGAAGTTGAGCTGTGGCACTTTCTGTGCGGTATAATTCTCGTCTATCAAAGGTATGGAGAAGTGAAGCCTGGACTTGCCCTTTATGTCTATCTCGAGCTTGTTTTTCGAGTCCTTGAACTTGGCTTTATCCTCTTTTTTCATCATCTTCAGTATGCTGTTGAGGTCGTCGAGCGATACGGATAGTTTCGTCTCTTTTTCCACATTGAAGGCGGAGAACAGGGTTTTCGTACCCTCGAAGAGTATCATCGCTATGTTGGCCGGATCCATTGCCTTTATGGTGAAGCCTTCTTGGTCGAAATCCAGCGAAACATCGGACATTAAGTTGCCTATGACGTCCATCATTCTTTTGAAGAATTCGACGTCTTTGAACTCAACTTCCATTATTTAATAGTTCGCTCCTAATCTTTAAATACTTGTTGTAATTATCGCGCTCTTCGCCGCTTATTTTGCGCACGGAATCAGTTCTTACCTCAAAATCTTCCTTTGAATCCCCAAGTGCGACCCGCCCTGTAACGAGCACGAAGTCCCCTTTACCTATGTTAGGCTTGACGGAAACGGGGGGAAGACAAGTCACTTTTTTGTCCCCCTCGGACACATCGAACATCCCTATGTCGTCTATTTTCTCGACTTTGCCAACGAACCTCACGCGCGTATCCTCGGCGGTTATATCGCCGAGCGATTTGTCGGCTATCACCTTACTTTCCATCGTCAAACGGAACCGTTTTTAGCCGCCGTCCCGTTGACAACGCGGATTCCTACTGTCAAAAGCCGGGATTTAACGGCGCAATTCGCGTACTGTGCGGTTACATTCACAGACACCGAATAGTTTCCAAGGATTGTCGGAGAGTACACACCGATTTGGGTGTAATTGTTCTGACCCGGACTCTGCACGATTGCCTTGGCTGTCTGCAGGGTGAAGGGTGCGCCGGCACTCTTCGCTGCCGACAGCGATAACGTATAAGTGGACTTGCCAGTGTTGTTGACTATCAGGTTTATGAAAGTGTTGGTACCGATAGGTGCCGCCACATTGTTCGGTGAGGACACCGAGAAATTAACCGGCTGACATACTGTGGCCTGCGCGAGATTCGCTGCTGGTGCGTTCGAGAAGTATGGCGCAGATACAAATAGAGCGACGAGCAGAACGGCCGTGCCTATTACTACGTAGATTTGCCGATTTTTCACCATATCTAACTAACAAACGGGTTATTAATAAATGTAGCTACACGGCCGTCCGCTGCGTCTCCAAAGCTTAAATAATTTCGGCTACTGATTAGGATATGAAGATAAGAGATGCAACAGTCCTGAAGATACTGAACGCAAACTCAAACTCAACCGCGGAGGTGGAAATCGAAACCGAGAACGGTGTATTCAGGGGCTCTTCACCAGCCGGCGAGAGCAACAGCATGTACGAGGTAAACCAGTTCGGGGAGAGTATAGACAAGGAACTGCAGTCGTTCGCTTCCTTCCTAAAGGGATTGAAGAACAGAAAGATAGAGGCTCTCCAGGACATATACGCGATAGAGGACAGCATGCCAAAAAATTTCATCGGCGGACCGTCGCTGTCGCTTTCCTACGCCCTGCTGTACGCACTCAGCAACAGCCTCCACAAGTCTCCTTACCAGCTCTTCGGAAAGAAGGAGACGGTAATACCGGTCTGCAAGATGATAGGAGGAGGTCTGCATGCCTCGGGACTCGGGATGGATATCCAGGAAATACTCGTCGCCACCCTGTCAGACAGCTCCACGTCGAGCATAAACGACACGATAAAAGTGTACAAGGAGGTAAAGGACCTCTTGGAGAAGACGACGTCCAGCTTTATAGGGGGTGTAGACCCAGAAGGTGGATTCGTCAGCGGACTCGATAATTACGAGTCTCTAAAGACCGTCCGCAAAGCCGTGGAAAACGTGATAAAAGAAACGGGGTCCGACATAAGGATGGGTGTAGATTTCGCGGCATCCACGTTTTACAAAGACGGCAGATATACCTACAGGAGACCGATATACGGCAAGAAGACGCTCGAAAAGGGCGAGCAGATTGACCTTACGGTAAAGCTGGCCAACGAGTTCGACCTTTATTACATAGAGGACCCTGTGGACCAGACTCTCCCCGAAGATTACGGCGAGATAATGGGAAAAACCGACGGATTGGTAGTAGGGGACGACCTAACAGCGACCACGCCGGAGAGGCTCGAAAAAGTGCACGATAACATAAACTCAACGTTGATAAAACCGAACCAAGTGGCGCTGCTTAAGCTCGTGGGCGCGTATTCCGACCTCGCGGATAGCTTTAATATAACGAAAGTAGTATCACACAGATCGGAGGAAACGTGCGTGCCGATAATATCGGATCTTGCGGTGGGATTGGGCGCAAAGTATTTAAAAGTTGGAATCAATAGAGGAGAAAGAGTGGAGAAGATAAACAGGCTGATAGAAATCGAACATGGTATTTAAGAAATTGGACAAAATAGAGGCGTACAAAACTTACGGTACTAGGATAGGCTCGAAGGCCAACAACAAGGCGTTCGACAGATTCGTGTTCAAGAGGATACCAAACAAGTTCACCATACTGAACATAAAGGTTATAGACGAGAGGATAAAATTGGCCGCCAAGATGCTCGAAGGTTATTCAAGGAAGGACATACTTCTAGTATGCACCCTCGACAGCGCGTACTACGGCGTCTACAACTTTTCGAAACTCATGAACTTCAGCGTCAATTTCGGGAGGTACCTGGCTGGTTCCCTCACCAACATAAGCTACAAGAACTTTTTCGAGCCGAAAGTCGTGATAGTGACCGACCCCAAATCAGACAGGAGGGCGGTAAATGACGCAAAGAAGATAAATGTGCCGGTAATAGGCATATCCAACACTGACAACAGCACCTCTTTCATAGACCTGATCATACCTGGAAACAACAAGAGCGGCAACAGCATAGGCCTGATACTCTACATGCTGGCACTCAACATGGCCAACAAAGAGGAAAAGGAGCGACTGGAACGTATAAATATAGAGGACTTTCTTACAAAAGAGATAATATAGGATATGAATTTTTGTGATGTATACAAGGGAGACAGGATAATAGCCAAGAGGGTCAAATATTGCGGTACTTTCTCGAGAAAGCTAGTCGGTCTAATGTTTACCCCCACTCCTGGGGCAGGAGCGTTCCTTCCGGATGTCAAGGATATACATATGAACTTCGTAAGATTCGAGCTAAAAATAGTCTGGCTCGACGGAGATTTCAAGGTACTTCACAAGGTAAGAGCTAAAAGATGGAAGATGTATTACGGTCCGGCTCGGGCCAGACATGTGCTGGAACTCCCTGTATACAACGACTCCAAGATAAACATAGGCGACAGGCTGACAATAAAGACGTATGAAAGACGATAGGAAAAGAACAATAATAACAGACAGGCTGAATTCTGAATCCGAAACCATCCCATTCGACGACAGTGAACTGATTCTGCCGGGTTCCTCAAGGGTCGAACTCAGTGATTCGATATCTATAAGGCGGAAAGATAACAAGGAAGGAGGGTACATCTCCGATTTGAGGCAAGTGCTCATGGGAGCCGTCAGAAAAACAAGGGCGGATGCTGTAATGGTATCCGGCGGGATAGATTCATCCGTGCTTGCAGTGCTGGCCGATTCCGTGAGGAGGGACACAGAACTCTGTGTCGCGGGCTTCGGGGACAGCGAGGATGTAGCTGCGGCTGGAGTTCTTGCCAGGGACCTCGGGAAGGACGTGCTTGTCGCGGAGATGGATGACGAATCGCTTATGAAGTCAATGGCCGAACTCAAACGCGCTGGTCTATACTCCTACAATCTGATAATGGGTGCGACGGAGTACGCGGCCGTTAAGGCCCTCAGAGATAAGGGCAGACGCACAGTGATAAGCGGGATAGGCAGCGACGAACTCTTCTTCGGGTTCTACCGCCACCGCAAGATGCCCAGAGAGGCGCTCGCGGACTTCAGGGACAGGCGTCTAGCGTATATGAACGCTACCGACCTACTCAGATTGAACACCGTAGGGAAAGTTTTAAATGCAAAATTATACTATCCTTACTTAGAGGAGAACGTTATAGATTACGCATTGGGATTAGACCTTAATGAATTGACAAAGAATTTCGATAAGAGTTTACTCAGAGCCCTGGGCCAAGAGCTGGGATTGAGCGAATTCATAGTAAAAAGGAAGAAGAAGGCCATGCAGTACGGAAGTGGCGTGGTCGACAGAATAGAGCTACTCTCGAAAAGAGGGGGTTACAAAACAGTAGGTGAGTTTATAGAAGGAATATGATAAAAATAAGAGCATTCGGCGGATACAACAAAATAGGAAAGAGCATGACTGCCATAGACGTCGACGGAGACATCGTTATAACAGACATGGGCGCCGACATAGAAAAACTAGTGAATTTCGAGGGGGATAAGAATTACATCTCCATAAACGACACGGCGGCCCTGATTGAGAACGCGGTCATACCGGATGATAGGGATTTCTTCGAGAAGGAAGAAGGGAGAGTCAAGGCGATAGTGCTAACGCACGGGCACCTGGATCATGTATGGGCGGTGCCTTTCCTCAGCCAGAAATACAAGTGCCCTATTATAGCTACCCCGTTCACGATAAAGGTGCTGGAGCACCTCATGAGAAACTTGAAACTCAGGCCGGCTAGGTTCCTCAGCCTGAACACGGGCACAAAATATAGGGTATCGGACAACGTAACTGTGGAACTAGTGAACATAACGCATTCCATCCCTAACAGCGCGGTTGCGGCGATACACACAAAATACGGCGTGGTCCTGTACACGAACGACTGGAAGCTGGACGACAACCCTACGCTCGGGAGAAAACCGGACTACGAGAGGCTTACGCAGCTCAGCAAGGACGGCATAAAGACGATTATACTCGACTCGACCAATTCGGACCAGGAAGGGTACACGTTCTCGGAGAGTGTTGTAAGAACGATGCTGGAAGACGTAATAAAAAGGACGCTGAGCAACAAGACTATATTTATAAGCACATTCTCCTCGCACATAGCCAGGATCAAGAATATAGTCGAAATAAGCAGGAAGCTCAACAGGAACGTGATGGTGTTCGGAAGGAGCATGGACATGTACATAAAGGCCGCGGTAAACAATAACATAATAGACAAGAACCTAATACCAGAGGTAGCTACTAGGAGAGAACAGGTGAACGGCCTTCTCAAATACGCGAAGGATAGACCTGGAAAATATGTTATACTCTGCACTGGACACCAGGGAGAGAGGGGAGCTTTTCTTGACAAACTCGTAACAGGACAATATGCTTACAAGCTGTCGAGCGAAGACGCCGTAATCTTCTCGTCCAGGACCATACCGACGCCCCTAAACATAGCCAACAGGAGCATGCTCCAGAGCGCGCTGGAGAGCTACAATGTCAACATAGCCGACAACGTGCATGTATCAGGACACGCATCCAGGAACGACATAAAGACCTTCTTAAAGATGCTCAAGCCAGAGCACATAATACCATCGCACGGCGGTATGGAGAAGCTCAGCGGGACGATAGACATAGGGAAAGAGCTTGGGTACGAGCTGAACAAGAGTTCGCACATGCTCCTAGACGGGCAGGAGATATCGTTCAACTGAAGCCGAGATAAAAATAAAAGGGCGCTGGACGTTAACATAAGATGGCCGTAGACGGGATTTTTGACGGTTTACCAGCTGATATCTTTTCCCAGAACAGATGGAATAGGGGGATAGAGGAAGCAATCCAAAAGAGTTCGGAGAACCTGCGCCTGGGAAAGTTCGACGTAAATTCAAAGAAGGAAATTTTTACAATAGACACCCCTCCGCCGTACCCTTCGGGCAGACCGTGGCATCTCGGAGCGGTAGCCCACTATTCAAAGATAGATATTATGGCCAGGGTGGAACGCATGCTCGGAAAAGAAGTTTTGTTTCCGGTGGGAATGGATAGGAATGGCCTTCCGGTAGAGAAGTATACGGAGAAAAAGCACGGCGTAAGCATGAGGGACACTCCGCGCGAGGAATTCATTGAGCTGTGCAGGCAGTCGTTGGACGAGCTGGAAACTGAGATGATTGACATACTCAAGACAATAGGGTATTCTGCGGATTTCGACAATATTTACAGGACGGATTCGCCGGAGTACCGGGCCCTCACGCAGGCCACTTTCATAGAGCAGTGGAACAAAGGAAGGGTGTACAAGGGACACCGGCCCAGCAATTACTGCGTAGACTGCGGGACCACCATAGCGGATGCCGAGATAGAATACAAGGAATTGAAGACCAGGCTTGTATACATAAAATTCAAGATTGGCGGCGACACCATAACCGTTGCGACGACTAGACCGGAGCTCCTCGGAGCATGCAAGGCACTGATAGTGAATCCTGACGATGATAGGTATACCCCCTTCATAGGCAAAGAGGCAGTGACTCCTTTGTACGGCGCCAGTGTGAAGGTGGTCGCGCACCCGTCAGCAAAACCTGAATTCGGCAGTGGAGTCGTGATGGTTTGCTCCTACGGTGACTACAACGACGTGATGCTGTTCAGGGAGCTTGGACTGGAAGAGACCATACTTATAGGCACGGACGGAAAGATGAACAAAGACGCTGGCAAGGACATCGAAGGGTTGCTGGTCGAAGAAGCAAGGAAAAAAATGGTCGGAATCCTCAAAGAAAAGGGTCTGCTGGAGAAGAGTGAAAACGTAGCGCACCGCACCCCGATGTGCGACCGCAGCAAAACCCCTATAGAAATAATTCCAATGGAAGAGTACTACCTCAAAACAATCGACCTAAAAGACGAACTGAACAAGCTGATAGACGATCTTAATTTCGTAACCAAGCAGCACAAACAGATATTGACAGATTGGCTAAAAGTCTCCACGGACTGGCCGATTTCCAGAAGGAGGTACTACGGAACGGAGATACCTGTCTGGTACTGCAAGGAATGCGGCGAGCCTTACGTGCCGGTGCCGGGTGAATACTACAGGCCGTGGAAGGAGAACCCGCCTGGCAACCCGGTGTGCAAGAAGTGCAGCAAGAGCAGCTTCGTGGGGGACGTAAGGACTTTCGACACGTGGATGGACTCGAGTGTATCCGCGCTTTTCGTGACAAAATACAGAAAAGACGAGAAATTCAGCGGCAGGACCTACCCTACAAGCCTAAGGATACAAGGTGTTGACATAATAAGAACATGGCTGAACTACAGCATAGTGCGCTGCTACCAACTGACCGGCAAGCTGCCGTGGAGAGACGTGTACGTGGACGGTGTTGGCCTGGACGAACACGGCGAGAAGATGGCAAAGAGCAAGGGAAACGGAGTGGACCCTATGCCCCTTATCGACGAATACAGCGCTGACGCCTTCAGATTCTGGGCGGCGTCGGAGGCGTCGCCTGGCAGCAACTTCCTGTATTCGGAGATGAAGGTTATAGCGGCCAATAAGTTCCTGACGAAGCTGTGGAACGTCGCAAGGCTCGTGAACAGCTTTGGAAACATTGAGATGGGGAGCGAGCCGAAGAAACTAGAGGATTCTGACAGATGGATAATAGCCGAAACCAAGAAGGTGGTCAACGACTGCAGGGACAGTTACAGCAGATACAACCTGTTCACGGCATCGAACAAGATGAGGGAATTTGTATGGAACGTCTTCGCACCACATTACATAGAGCTGGTCAAGGGAAGGGCTTACGGCGACGGTTTCTCCGCGGACGAAAAAACAGCTGCACTGTACACCCTGAATTACGTTCTGAAGAGCATCGTAAAGCTTCTGGCGCCGATAACCCCATCCGTATCCGAGATAATATGGCTAAAGAACTACTCGGACGAGTCGGTGCACTCGCAGGTGATAGAACAGGAAAAATTGGAGGAGGGCGACGAAAAATACATGAGTCTTGGTGCGGCGATAATGGAATTCGACAAGAACGTATGGAACGCAAAGAAGGAGAAGAAACTTTCACTCAAGAGCGAAATAGACATTGAGATTCCGAAGGGACTGGGGGAGGTCGAAAAAGACCTAAGGAGCATGCACAACATAAAGGCTTGAACATGGTAAGTATAAAGGTCAAAAATATAAATTTCGGCGAAAAAACCGTAGAGTTGGACGGCGGCAGCGCCGACGAGCTGATAAGAAAGCTTGCTACAAACGACGATTCTGTGATACTGATAAACGACAAGGGGGAGATATACACAAAAGACAGGAAACTGGAGGAAGGGGAAGAGTTGACGTTGCTGGAAGTCTTCTCCGGCGGATGATGAAATGCCAGGTCTGCGACGAAAACGCGATAATATCCTCCGCTGTGGGAGCGTACTGCGTAGCGCATTTCGAGGAAAACTTTGAGAAGAGAGTACTCGACACAATCAAAAAATACGGCCTTTTCAGGGACGGCGAGACCGTAGCGGTCGCAAACTCGGGGGGCAAGGACTCGCTATCGCTACTGTACATACTATCCAAACATTTTTCCGACAGGAACAAGCTGGTATCTATAACAATAGACGAAGGCATAGAAGGATACAGGGACAGGACCATAGAGACTATGAAGGAATATTGCGCCAGCTTCGGAGTGGAATACAAAATATATTCGTACAAGGATTTCTTCGGAAAGACTATGGATAAGATAACCAGGATCAAACGGGGAATACCGTGCGCAACTTGCGGTACGCTGAGGAGATATCTCATCAACTATGCTGCTGCCGACGTGAACGCAGACAAAGTAGCCACCGCGCACAACCTTGATGATGAAGCAGAGAGTGTCCTGATGAACCTTCTGCAGAATGACATCGACAAGCTCCTCAGGCTAGGGCCTGTGTCTGGTGTAGTAAAGACGGAAGGGTTTGTACCGAGAGTAAAACCGTTCATGTTCGTGAGTGAGAAGGAGACGATGCTCTTCTCGGTCATAAAAGGAATCAATGCCGTTCACACGCCGTGCTTCTACGCAGGGTTTGGCTTTAGGGGCGTTGTGTCTAGGAAGATAAAAGAACTGGAATCATCCAGAGCTGGCTCCAAAGCGCACATGGTCAGCAGGATGATGTCAATGAAAGCCAAGTACCGGAAGAAATACTTCGGCAGGAGCATAGGTAAGTGCGCGCAATGCGGCTCACCGTCATCAGGTACGGTATGCGACGCCTGCAGTATAAAAAACGAACTGACAGCTACGGCGGTATAACCAATATTTAAATATCAAAAAGTTTAATATTAGATATGGATGGGGCACAAAAGATAGAGATGCCGAAGGACTATGAGGTCTATATAGAGAACGTAGACAAATTCAACAGCTCCATAAGCATGATAGTGTCCGACATATACAACAAGATAAACTTCCTAAACGAACAGCTGGTAACACTGGACAAGAAGATAGTCGCCGATTCAAACAAGGAAGCCTTCAGCAACAAGCTGAACAAACTGACGACCGACCTGAACACCGTTTCTGCCACGATGGAGAGCACGGTAAACGGTTTCAATGCCGCCGTAAAAAAGGCGAACGATACGTATTCTGACACGTCGGCCAGGATAAATAAGCTAAACGAAGCAACGGAGAGCCTCAGGAACAACATAAGCGACATGTCCGCGAACATGAACAAGGCACTGGAAAATTTCAACTCTGTATCGAAAGCGGTCAATGCGAAGACGCAGACTTATTCGGAGAACGTGAAGAGGCTGGAGCAGGTCGCCGTGGTCGCTGACAACCAGTACAAACTGCTGTCCGAAAACCTGCGTAGCAGCGTAACGACCCTGAACGCGTCACAGAACGAGATCGCAGAGAAACTGAATAAGCTCTCTGAGACGGTCTACGCAGGCCTGCCGGGCGTGAATTCCCTCACAGACGAGATAAATGATCTCAAGAAGAGCAAAGTGGACAACGACAGCAAATTCGAGAAGGTGACCAACACTGTAAACGCCCTCACCGTCGAAGTGAACGGCCTAAACCTGAAACTGGAGACGATAGGCAACGAGTTCAACAACATACAGGAGGGGATATCTGGCACGCAGAAACATGTCGCAGAGTTCATAAACATGGCAAGAGGCCAGCTCGCCACCATAACCACTTACAATCCAGAGAGTGTAGCCATAGAGACCAGAAAGAACGCGGACAACATAGAGATAATAGGAAAGGAAGTTGAGAAGATATCCGACAGGACGAATACGCTAAACAAGGCGATATCGGACCTGTCTAGCAGGATATCCGAACTATCTGTCGTCAAGAACGCGGGCAAGCTTTTCGACAACGTTCAGTCGGTATCGAAGACAGTGGAGGACAGCGAGAACAGGGTGAACACGCAGACATCTAAGGTGGAGGTGATGTTCAACCAGATAAATTCCAGCATGAACAAGATAGTGGATCTCAACAACAAACTGAACGAATTCTCCAAGAGGCTAAACGAACTGGATGTTAAGTACAACAAGATAGAGGGAGGATTATCGCTGTTCGCAACAAAGGATGAAGTAGTGTCGCTCAGCAACAAGCTGCAGAACGAACAGAAACAGTAGGAGCATCCAGTACATGGAGAAGCCAAAAAAGGACAGCAAAAAGATAAGGGAGAGGCTGTACAAGGACCGGCCGCTCGCCGAGATATCACTCAAGGAATTCGAAAAGCCTACATCGGATTATATTACGAACCTAAGAAGGCTGTGCATATCTTTGGGGGTCGTTAGCCCTGGGGAGAGCAGAATAGCGATAGTCTACATACTCGATATACTGATAAAGGCAAGGGAGAAGAAGCAGAAAAGCCTGGACAGCTACGCCGTAGTGAAGGAGCTGTACAGGAGGAACGTGAAGATAGTCTACGCCAACGTGCTGCGCGATATAAGGAAACTGATAAGCGTTGGTCTCGTAGAAAAGAGGGACAACGGGTACAGGATAAAGGAGAACCTTCCAATCAACGAGATACTCAAAACTTTCATAAAACCGTACATAGTAGACAAAATATTCAACAGGATAATTGAGTACGCAGACGCTATAGACAGAAACAAGTGATTATTTTATTTCAGAAATCAGTTTCAGCAACTTCTTGCCCTTTTGCGTTATCATTACAGTTTTCTTGTGATTGCTATCATCCACGATCAACAGTCCTAGGCTGTTCATGAGTTTTATCAGCTTAACTATATACGCATAACTGCAGTCTATCTTCTTTGAGACCATTGCTGCGTATACGCGGCCGTTGCTGTCGTTTATGGCCTGCAGAAGCATAAACGGCTTGTCGTGCAGGAAGAGCTTGCGTATCGATTTACCGGTTAGCGAAGCCATAGGAATGGATTACACCTACAAGTATTTATATATTCTTCGCGCTGAGGTAACCTTTATCACTCACGCCAGTAGCTTACGGATTCATCCGTGTCGGTGCAGAAATCCGTTTCTTCGAGCGTATCGTATATCTTGTGGACGGTATCCAGCATCTTCTGCGAGTGCGTTGCCTTTTCTCTGCTAAGGGTCGGGTCCTGCAGCTTACTGTCTAGGTAAATTTCCACGTCTTCCAGAAGCGAGAAAAGCAATTCCATCGGTCTGTAGCCCATGTACGGGCGCACCAGGTATTTTCTGTATGACTCTCCCTTCTCGGTGCGCAGGGACAACCTGTCGCACTGGTTGACGTACCATTTGAGCGCAGTCTCCGTGTTCCTCAGGACCTTCGGCAGGGAGTACTCTCTGGTGTTTATCTGCGCGCCCGGGCCCTTTTTCGAGTCGCGGTCTGTGTAAAAAAGCACCGCATCCAGCCCTTTAGCACTCTCCTTGAGCATAACGCGCAGCATATCGTTTAATTCCAACCCCAGCATACGCCCGTCGAGTCTTTCACGCATAGCCAGTATAGAGACAACTTTCTATTAAAACATTAGCATAATGAGGGGAGATATGCTATCTCAAAGAAATGGCACTAAGGTGTTAAAGTGTTTAGACGCACAACCCTCGTCAACGTGAACTAAAAATCTGTGGAAGATAATTTATATGTTTCGAGGGTGAATTGCATTCTTCCATGCGCTACCAGTTCAATAATTTAATTTCATCGGTAACGATGTCCTTTGATTTCATCCTTGCAAGCATTTCAAAATCTATTTATATTCGGAAAAAACTTCTCTTATTATACAATATGAGAGATTATATATGGTAGTGGAAACCGAAAAGATAGAAGCACTTTTTAAGGAAGTAATAAAGGAGAGTGGGATTGCAGGCAGAATGACAGAAATGGATCGGAGGATAAAGATATTTTCCGGACAAACAATACTTCTTTCGCAGCAATTGGAAGAATTAAAGAAGAAGGCAATAAACGGCTGAATATATGTTCTGGGTAAATAGAAATAAAAGAATAGCCAAATTCGCAAGAGGAAAAGTTCTCGATGTTGGTGTAGGAGGGGGCAATGCTTTCTTAAACAATGTTGTAGGCATTGACATAAAGAAAAGCAAAAAACCTAAAAACTACAAAAAAGTTTTTGTAATGGATGCGCAGAACATGAAATTCAAATCAGGCAGTTTCGACAGTATTACAGTCGGCTGCGTTCTAGCGCATCTTGAAAATCCAAGCGCCTTTCTCAGAGAATGTCATCGCGTGCTTAATTCAAGCGGTCTGCTGATAATAACAGTTCCAAACCCCTTTTCTCCGTTTACTCTGTTTACGAATCTCTTTTTTCCGACGAGATTGCCGACTGCAAAAGAGCATATCTCAGTGATTCCTCCGAGAAATCTCACGCTGCTTTTTAGCCACAACGGCTTTAAAATAGAAAAAAGGATTTCCCTCGGACTGCAAATCCCCAAAGTAAATAAAAGGTTTCCCGTACCGGTTTTCATAGGACAGGAGATAGTTTACATATGCAAAAAATCCAAAATAAGCAACGATGGGATTTTAAGGCTGAAAACAAGAAGGTACTAGTCCTTAATCTACCAATAAATAATAAAATGGCATTTTTAAGCTGAGATGATGAAAAGATTTACCAATACAATTCAAATGATTTGAGCAAATGGAAAATCTTAGAACTATAAAAGTATGGAAGAAGGAATAGACGACATAATAAAATCATATAATTTTGAAAGCAGATTGAAAAATGTTAATTTAACTGAAAATGAAATTAAGACAGTTAAATTAGCGATTCAATTTGCTCATGATGCTTGGGATATAAATGAAAATTTAGACTTAGACGTGCGTAAAACAATATGTAAAAAGTTCCTTATAATTGCAGACAGTACTATAATCGCTGCAGCAGGTAGACGAGAAAGGCCAAAACGTAATGTCGTTTTTAATTTCTTTTTGTCGCTATTTCATAGATTATGAGAAACAAAATTAGTTTCTAAGAGTACTAAAAAGCAACTTTTTTGTTTTATTACTGGACTTGAATTACTCTCATAAAATTAGTGCCATCTCTCTTAGATAGCATTATCCCAGCATAATGAGGGCCCACTGGGATTTGAACCCAGGTCAGATGGTTGCTTCCATCTGAGGCATTCGAAGCCATCAGTCCTATCCAGGCTAGACTATGGGCCCATTAGATTAATGGACAACTTATATATTTAGCTTTAGCGTGAGATACTCTAAATTGTCGATTGTATTTTAAAAAGATCGAAGAGATATCCGTACGGTCATTACGTCGTAAAAACTGGCGGGCTCTGGATGGACCCTTGGATAAATTTCCGCAAAGGTCAGGAAGATGTTAAAAATATACTGACGGGGTTTAGAAATAGGCTGCCCGGAAACGCGCAGTATGTTATATTCCCCCCAATTAAATCTCTATTATTTTTCCCTTTGGACCGACATTGAAGACTTTCGTATCGCCCAAAGCATCCTCCAGTCCGAAGGTCTCATGTATGTGGCCGCATATGCACCTGTCCGGTTTGAACCGTTCTATGGCTTCCCTTACGGCAACGCTGCCCACGTTGGTTTTGGGGGCTATCCTGTCGAGCTTCGTCTTGTACGGGGGGGCATGAACCACCATCACCCTCTTCTTGACGTCCTTAACGTAAGAGAAGGAATGCGCTATCTTGTCCCTTATCTCGCGCTCAGATATCTCGTTTGGCCCTATGTTGGCTAGCCCACAGCCAAAAAAACCTATGTCGCCTATCTTGAATGCATAGTTATGAAGGTCGTATATTACCTCGGGATATCTCTTCTTGAGCATGAAAATGTCGGCCTCGCTGTCGTGGTTGCCGGGTATTATTGCGACTTTCTTGTTGACGTCCTTGAACGGCTTGAGCAGTCCTTCCAGCCCGTTGCCGAATATCGACAGGTCGCCGGCCAGTATAACGAGATCCGCCGCCTCCTTCTTCGCCCTGCTCGCAAGAAGTTTGACTGCGGCTTTGTCTCCGTGTATGTCCGAAGCAGCTAGTATCTTCATCGCACCCACCTCACTTTACAGTTACCGCCTTCGCTAGATTTCTGGGCCTGTCAGGATTTATGCCTTTCAGCACAGACACTTTGTACGCTAGAAGTTGGCTTATCACGACCTTCGGCACGAAATCGAATATTCCAGCCGGCTGGGATTTTAGGTAGAAATCGAACAGTTCGGAATTATGGTTGGATATTCCTATTATTCTTCCGCCCCTCGCCTTTATTTCCGATAGGTTGTGCATTACGGCGTCTCTGTCCGCATCGGATACGAGCGCTATGGAGTAGATATCCTTCGATATTAGTGCGAGCGGCCCGTGTTTGAATGTAGAAGAGTCTATGCCTTCCGCGTGTATATACGACACCTCTTTCATCTTGAGAGCGCCTTCCAGTGCGGTTACGTAATCCGCGCCCCTTCCCAGGTAGAACAGGTTTACCTTGTCCTTTATGAGACTGGCCGTCGCATCCACCGCCCCGATGACGGATGGTACGAGCGTGTTGTATAGTGCGAGTTTCAGCAACCCTAGGTCGTTCCTAGCTTCCTCTACTTTTCCGGCGGCGTACATGCCTATCAGCATCGCGTACACTACGGATGCTGTGAACGTTTTTGTCGCAGCCACGGCGTTCTCGTGGCCAGCGCCGATGTATACGACTACGTCGACGCTGTTTGAGAGTGTCGAGCCCTCTACGTTCAGTATACCTATTTTCTTGTTGGCCTTTATCAAATCGAGCGCTTGTATGACGTCCATTGTTTCACCACTCTGGGATATCAGTATGAAAAGGTCCTTGTCGGATATCACACCAGCATAGTTGGATATGTTCTGTCCCTCTATAGCGGTGGCATCCATACCAAGGCTCCTGAACAGGTTGGCCGCTATCATGCATGCATTAAAAGACGTGCCGGCGCCTATAAGATACACTCTGCCGGACGCTTTCACCAGTTCTGCCGCCCTCTCGATGCTCTCGATGCCGGACTCCTCTATCCTGCCCACGACAGCCGGTTGCTCCATTATCTCTTTCAGCATGAAATGCGGAAAATCGCCTTTTGTGGATTCATCATATTTTATTTTCACTGTCTTGACTTCGTGCTTCTTGTCAGAATCAGAGAGGTTGTCGATCCTGTACCCGCTTTTGCCTATGCTGACGACATCACCGTCGAACAAATAGACCACTCTGTTAGTGTATTTTATGAAAGAAGGAACGTCGCTGGCAACGAAAGTGCCGTTGCTGGCCAGCCCGACAACCAGAGGGGAACCGTTCTTAAGCGCGACTATATCATCTGAATCCCTGTCTATAGCGACGAATGATGAGTAACCCTTCATTTCGTGCGCCAGCTCCGCTACTGCATCCTTCATGGTCAAACCGCCATTCATCCTGTCTTCAAGAAAATGAGCTATTATCTCTGTGTCTGTGTCTGTCGTGAATTTGTGGTCGCTCAGGCTATTTTTTATCTCGTCGTAATTCTCTATTATCCCGTTGTGTGCCACCGCTATCTTCCCGGTGCAGTCGGAGATGGGGTGGGCGTTCCTGGTGTTTACTTCTCCTCTTGTCGCCCAGCGGGTGTGAAATATCCCCTTCGGAGAGGTGTATTTGTCTATCGCGTAGTTCTTTATGACATCGCCGACTTTTCCCTCGCTCTTCCTTATAAGCAGGTTGCCCGAGCCGTCCAAAAGCACGCACCCTGCGCTGTCGTATCCACGGTATTCAAGGTTTTTTATACCATCGACAAGATAAGGTACGGCGTTGTCACTCCCGTTGTAGGCGATTATTCCACACATAAAGATATAAAATTTACTAAGAAACCATCTAATATTTAAAGCTTCAATGCGCCCAGCTGCAAAAATATAAAATCTTATTAGATATGAATGATAAGTATTAATAGAAAAACAAAGACTAAAAGATATTTGGGTCGACGTCATGAAAACATACATACTAAAGAAAGATGACAGAGGTTATTTCGTAAACGATACAAGGATAGTCGACGAGATAAGCCATCTCAAGGCACTGGCAAACGAAAACACCGTAAACATGCTACGGCGCCTCTCGAAAAAACCAGCTGCCCTCGACGCCATCGCCAAAATGCTCAAGACCAACAAAAAGGCCGCGGCGTTGCAGCTGGAAAAGCTCAAGAAAGCCAGGATAATAGACGAAATGGCGGCCAGCAGCGGGAAAAGGACGAAGGAACTGGTGTACAAAAGAACGGCAAATTCGTTTTCTTTCGAGATAGAGGACGCTAACATAAAGCTCAATCTCAGGGAGAAAGAGATGGATGAAGCTACGAGGAAATTCTACAGCAAGTTCATAGACGGGGGGAAATTCAACGGGTACATATGCGTTGGATCTCCAGATCCACACGGGGAGTACAAGTCTATAGCCAGGGACACGCACTACGCGCTCTACATGTCGATGTTCCTGGGGCAGTACGTGGAACTGCCTACTAACTTCCCGATTGTACTGGACACAGAGGTGATATCGAGGAACCTTTTCAAGGAGAACCTGCTAGTCATAGGCGGACCTGTGACCAACCTGATAACCAGGGACATAAACAGCTATATGCCGATAAAATTCATAAAGGAAGAGGGTTGGGGGCTCAAGGATAAGACGGGCCTACACATACGCGAGTACGAGGGACTCGTTACGAAGATAAGGAACCCGTTCGACAAGAGCAAGGACATAATAGTGATAGCTGGCATAAGAAACCACGGTACTTTCGCATCGGTACTGGGAGCAACGAGGTTCGCCGGCATAACGCTTCGAAATTACGGTTCTGAGGATGCATGGGGCGCGGTCGTCAGGGGCTACGACATAGACGGAGACGGCCAGATAGACTCCATAGAAATAGCCAAGTAGGCGTGAACATCACCGTGGACATCGGCGGGGAGAGAGCGGTCAGAAGGGTTTTCGTCGCAATAGACGTTCCAGACGAAGTGAAGGACAGCATAATCGCATATCAGCACGAACTGGAAAAGCACGTTGAGGGTAATTTCGTACGCAGGGAAAACCTGCACATAACAGTCTTCTTCATCGGAAACAGGAAATTCGACATCGGCCTCCTTACCAAATTCGCAGGGACTCGCAGGCTCGACAAGAGCGTCAGAATAGGGGGCCTGGATGCCTTTCCAGACATGCATACTCCGAAGGTGCTGTTCCTTCAGGTCAACGCGGATCTGGGGGAAGTGCACGACGAAATCGCGGACCTTCTCGGTTTAGGAGATAGGAAGGCGTTCGTACCACACTTTACGATATGCAGAGTCAAACGAGTCATGAGTGAGCTGCCAGACACCGGCACTGTGTGGGAATTCCGTGCCGAGAACCTGCACGTATACGGCAGCGATTTCAGAGATTACTACAGACTGGTCTGAAAATCAGTGGGCTTTTTCTCTGGTCATCGCAAAAACCGCCAGAGTCATGGCTAGAAGCGTAAGTATCATCGACAGGAATGTCGTGTTTGTGAATATCGAGATTATGTACTGGCCGGTCAGGTCGGTCGGGAACGTGCTCGTTACCGTTGTGTTGGTCGCAGATACGCTGTAGCTCCCTGAAGCGCCGGTCTGTTGGCTGCTGACCGTCCCGAAAGCTATCAGGCCAAAAATGAACATCATCATTACCACTAAGCCAGGCACGACAGTGCTCTTCCTGAGATAGCTGGTTATGCTTTCCTGTGGCACGAGCGCAACGCTCAGCAGCAGTATTATCAGGAATATGAACACGAGTATGAACAGCACGTATGGCATGAACGTGGCTATGAACGACACGAAGAAAGACGAAGTAAGGGCCACCAGGGATATCGCCAGCGCTATAAGTGCCGGAATATCAGACGAATCGAAAAACTTGAACCTGCGCATGAAACCGTACGAGACTGAGAATATCAGCAGGAAGACCACCAAATCATACAGACCGACGTTACCCAATGTTACTACCATACAAAGTTACACCCTGAAACGCTATTTCTTGCCACTGCCCGAACCCCCGGACCCGGAGAAAGCATAGGCAAGCACGCCTATCACTACCACACCCAGAATCAGATAGGCAAGGTCCTGAGTGACCAGTGTCGAGAACATGACCGACAGTTCGCTCGTAGTACCGGAACTGGAAGGCACCGATAGGTAGGAAAACAGACCTCCTCCCAAGAACAGTATCACCAGCGCCACGCCGAACAGGGCTTTGGAGCTCCTGTCATCCATTTTCAGGCCGGCGAGCTGGGCTACTATCAGTATCGCTACAAGTATCACGGCTGTAACTGCTAGTGTGGAGGACATATACATGAGTACGGGGCTGACCCATACCGCTGTTACTGCGAAATAGGAGATTATCATGCCGACAAGGCCCCTTGTGGCCCTGTTATTCTTTCCTTCAGTGTCGGAGAATATTTCAACCCTCTTCAGGACGGTATTTATGATTGAAAGGACGAGAAGAAACGCCAGCCAGAACTCTATCGGATCCGTGACGTTGGCGGGAGTTATCAGTCTGAGCGCATCGCTAATCTGTGTGTAAAACGACCCTACCGTTCCGACTACCATGTAGATAATATTGATAATTCTAGTATTTAAATCTTTACACCTATATTTTTACTCTAAAGTGAATCATTTCGATAGGTAATAGCCTACTCCTATCAGAAAGACCAGAAGCACTATGTACGGTGCGTAGGTCTGGAGACCGTTGGAAACAGCCGCGCTCGACACGCCGGCGAAACCCAAATTCGCACTCAAGAAAATCCATATCACCAAGCCTATCGACACTACGAAGGCTATCAACACGATTATCTTCCTCGCGCCCTTCGCCTTTAGCAGGTCAGAGGTGTTTCCGTAGACCATGGAGCCCAGAACCAGCAGGAGGAATATCACGACGGCTATTATGCCGACTATTGGAAGTATTAGGAAAGTGAGGTTGAGCGTGTAGTTGGTTGTCGCAAATATTATACCCAGGACAAACGCTATTATGGCGTCTATGTCGCTCTTACCATTGAATATCTGGCTCCTCTGCAGTATGCCGTAGACTATGGCGAACACCAGAAGGAACGGGAACAGGAACGATTCTACAGTGGAATATAGGAGAGAAACGGAAGGGGACCTACTTGTGAGCTGACTGGTCACATTTGTCAGGTTCGCAGCGAAAGCGATTAAATTAAACATACATATTAATAACTGACTAGTATTTAAATAAATAGTTATGCAGCGGGGAATGCAAAAAAGGCGTATAAATAGAAAGCTGCTTTTCCTCATCTCCCTCGTTGGTCTGGCGACCGGCGTGGTCCTGCTGATTATGACGGCCAACCAGCTGAACGCGCTGTACTACGTGGAAAACGCGAACATCCCGATGTCGCTAGGAATGGGTGGGAGCGCGTTTGGTGTGCTCGAGGAGGAGTATTTCGCGGTGATAGCGACCGCGTCTGCGCTTTTGGTGCTCAGCGCGGCGCTCATGGTTATCGAGATAAGAAAACTATCAGCCAGGAGACGCAGAAACAAGCGAATCGAGTAGTGTCTCTGCGCCGGTCTTGTCGTAGCCTGTGAAAAGCATGTCGCCTCTCGGCGAGATGAGTACGGATTTTCCGTCCCTGCTGGCCAACAAGTAATCATCGTCCCAGTCGAGGGAATAGCCTTCGAGCCTGCCCCGAATCTCTTTCAGATTGAGTTCTCTCTGGAGGGAGACCTTTACACCCGATCCGCACAGCTGTATGAACCTGGATAGCCCGGTGCGGGAATAATCGTGCGCGGAGCATACCTCGCAGCTCTCGTCTTTCATTATCTCCACCACAAGGTGCGAGTAGTTTGCGAAAGATGAGTAACGGAGGCTGCCGGGGGTGGGTTCAAGCACGCCGGAGACTACTTCCTCCACAAAACCGTCGGCAGGGAGAACGGAAGAGCTGTCGCACCCTTCATTTATGCGGCCTACTGCTTTTCTGTGTATGCAGTTATAGCACGCCGAACCGTCCGAGTAAACGTAGAAGAATCCTTCCCGCTCGTCTATCGACGCGAAGACCGCCGGTTTGGATAGTTTTACGCACACGCTGTTCAGCACCAACCGAGTCTGAAGGTTGTCGGTGAGATCCACGACTATGTCGTATTCGCCAGTCAAGGATTCCGCGCGGCCGGTGCCGATGTAAAACGGGTAGCTGTCGAACCTCTTTCCAGGGTGCTCCGAGGAGAGACTGCTGGCTAGGAAATCGGATTTGTACGTTACCTTGGAAGTGTCAGCTAGCGAGTACGCCGGCTGGCTGGCCTTGTTCCTGTCAGTCACTATGTCGCCGTCGACTATTCCTATTCTGTCAATCTCGGCCTCAGCGAGTCTCGGTATCACCCTGCTTCCCAAAGCGCCGGCGCCGACCACGAGAACACTGCCCAACCGCTTACCACACATAACGTATATAGTTGCAGGAGGGACATATTAATAGTCTTGCAGAGGAAAAAGGAGAACAGCGGAACGTATATAAATGCTTGTAACTATTTTATAGAGATATGACGGCCTGACCAGCACGCCGGGCCGTGTAGCAAACGCAAACCAGAGGCAAATATGTACGAAGTGGTTACGATAAGAGACAAGGTAAGGGTCGAACCGATGAAGATGAAAGAGGACAAGACCGAAGCCATACGCGAAGAGATAAGGCAGAACTACATAGGGAAGATAATCGAGGACAAGATGCTGCTTTTAGGGCTCGTAAACATAGAGAGCGTCAAGGAGGGCATAATAATAGCCAACGACGCGTCGGTATACTACGACACCGTTTTCAAGATGCTTGCGTACGTGCCGGTGCTGCACGAGACGGTAAAGGGACAGGTTTCCAACATAAGCGAGATAGGCGCGATGGTCAACATAGGGCCGGTCGACGGGCTTGTGCACATATCGCAGACCATGGATGATTTCGTGGATTTCTCCAAGAACCAGCTCGTGGGAAGAAAAAGCAGGGTATCCGTCAAGACGGGGGACACTGTACTTGCCAGCATAATCGCAATAAGCACGAGGGGAATAATGAAGGTCGGTCTGACCATGCGTGCTCCCGGACTTGGGAAGATAGGCGCGAAGAAAAAAGTGGAGAAGAAGGGCAAGGAGTGATATGGCTGAAAAGGCGTGCAGGGTTTGCAACTATCTTACAGAGGGGAAGAAATGCCCGGCCTGCGGCAGCGACAACCTCTCGTCCAAATGGAAGGGTGAAATCATAATATCGGATTCGAAAAAATCTGAGGCAGCGAAGAAACTCGGCATAGGAAAACCGGGCAAGTACGCCCTGGCGGTGGATTGAATGGAGATAACCGACGAGAAGGTCGAAGCCAACAAGTACCTGGACAGGAAAGTGATAACCTTCAGGATAAAAAAGGAGAAGGGCGAGACCGTCAAGCTGGAAGACGTGAAGGACAAGCTGGCAGAGAGGTACAGCGAAGGGGTTTTGATCGTATACACTCTGAAGAACGTCTACGGAAAAAACGAGGCAAAGGGCATAGCGCACCTGTACAGCAACGAGAACACCGCTAAGAAGGTGCTGCAAAAGGCGATACTGAAGAAGAATTCGATTGGTGAGCATGGCGAAGAAAAAAAATGAAAAATACGGAGTCTGGAAATTCTACAAGACAGACAAAGACGGACTGGAAAGGCTCAGACAGACCTGTCCGAAGTGCGGTTCTGGAGTTTTCCTCGCGAAGCACAACAACAGGCTGAGCTGCGGAAGATGTGGCTACACAGCTTTCGCCGGCAAGAAATAGGCCTGCAACCAAACTATATCAGGGCGCGGGGTAATTGCTTGTTAGTATGGCGCCGTTCCGTTCCTGGGCGTTGTATGTGTTTGTGGCAAAATCTTTCGTCCATCCAGTACTATTGCTCATGTTAAGTGGCCACCAGTCTACAAGATTTGCTTGTAGTATGGGCTGATTATCGGGCCCTTCATTATACATCTGCATTATTTGGCTTTGTGACAGGTATGTATTGTAGATCTGTTCATTTGTTATATAGCCGTAAAACGGGCTGTTGGTGGAGGGGTTACTTATCGACAGATAACCGTAGGGCTGGCTGAATGTTACCGCTTGTTTAAGCTGCCCGACCAGCGTACCGTCTAAATAAACTAAAAGGTACGTCCCGTTGTATACTCCTGTAACAAAAGTCCACTTGTTTTGATTTACCGAACCACTAGCGCCAGTAGTGTACCATGATGTCCCGCCCGAACAGACATAAAATTCTGCGGAGTTACCGTTGAGAAGGTCTAAATAAAAAGCGCTCGCCCCCCCATAGTTATTTCCAGAGATTTTTTCCCTCCCCGCGCCGAAATAGGCGGTTTCGTAAAACCAGGCGGAAACCGTAAGATACGCGGTCCCAAACGAGGGGGGGTTCTGGATATTAAAGGCTTGGGAACCGCCGTAAAAATAACCGACTGCGGCAGACGAGTTAGTCGATGAGACTGTGCCTGATACGATTCCTGTTGAAATGTAAGACCCGGAGAAAACCTGGCTGGGTTCTGTGTAATTGATGCTGAATGACACGGAGAACCTTGATCCTGCCGATGGGCATATGTTCGACAACGAAAAGGTATAGGTTCCATCTGGCGATATCTCGGGGTTGGGGTCAAATGTGGAGTTACCGGTAAATGAGGCGGTTCCACCGTTTCCAGTGGCAGTTATCTTAGTTATGT
>JAKAPM010000006.1 GCA_021807085.1 Nanobdellota archaeon | reverse complement strand
CGTCAGTAGGCACGACGTCGTCGTAAGTTTTCAGTATAGCGCTTGTGGTGACATTGGCACGCAGAATCGGTGCGCTCGTAACGTTACCCCTCTCAGTGACGTTGATCTCACCGTGACCTATTTCACGTATGTTAGTCACGTTGATCCTAGGGATGCTTACGGACTCATTTCCGAAAAGGCTGACATGCCTCAGCAGCACGCTCGCGTTGGAGTTGTCCTTGACTGTAATCTGCAGGCTGGTGAGGTTGTTAAGGGTTGACAGGGAGGCCGAAGTTATGGTTATGTTGGGCGTTATGTCCGCAAGATCCACTCTCTCCCTCTCGCTTAGGTTGACTACAGCGCCACGGGTCCTTATGACGGAGACGGGTTTGGGCACTATCACCGCTTTGACGGACGGTACCATTATGAATACCGTCGAATTGGCGGTTACGATTGTAATCACTGTAGGAGCTAAGTCCAGCAGCACGCGCACGGTACCGTTGACGACCTGTGAACCGTTGATGTGCGCGGTTATCTGGTTACTGGGAAGAGTGACCAGGTACTGCGTATTGTTTATGGTTATCACCGCCTTCGAAACGTTGAACCTTATCATATTTATTGAAGTGCCATTGGGAAGAGAGAAACTGTCTAGAACTACGCTAGAGTTCTGCAGCGAAAGCAGATTGATGTCAGAGCCGCTGGCGTTCAGGTAGGTCCATCCGCTGCCGTTTGCGCCGCTTGTATGGACAGAAAGACTGTTGTAGTTTATTACCAGGCTCTGGGTGCCTGCTGGTACGTTAGCCGGATCCGTAAGGCTCAGGAGCACGTTTCCGTACGGAGATGTGCTTGTAGTCGGAGAAGAACCTAGTTTATATGAGACTACGAACAGTACGACTACTACAGTTACTATGACCGCGAGCGCTATTCCCACCCTGTACAGACTCTTCATAGTAGGAGCACTGATTATGTATATAAATAACTTCTCTTCATGCGCTAATTTGAATGCAGGTACACCGTGCTAAATCCTCACGACTGGAGCTCAAGGAAGGCCTGTATGAACCCAGCGTGCGAGAAGCCCTGCGGAAAGTTGCCTGTGAACGTCATCTCCCCGACGTCGATGTCCTCCCCTATAAGACCGAGAGGGCCGCTTAGTCTTGCAAGATTGATAAGGATATCCTTCGCACGTTTTTTGTTTCCCATCTTAGAATAGACGGAGGAGAGCCACGAGGAGCACAGGCTGAACGCGTGGAGGCTCTTACCGAGGGAATCCGAAACGTACCTGAAGACGAAATCGTTTTTCACCAGAGTCTTCTCTATAAGCGACAGAGTATTCACGAAGACGGGGTCATTCACGTCCATGAAGCCGTACAGGGGAAAAAGCAGCGGAGTCGCGTCGACTCTTTGGCTGTTGGGTTCGACCACGAAGTGGCCGTTCTTAACGCAGTTCGACATCACCCAACTCTTAATCAGCGCCCTGGCTCCTACCCATTTGTCCTTTTCCCCGACGACGGACAGAAGCTTGCCCGCCCTGTCGAGTGCGACCCACATCATCACTTTCGAATACGTGTACTCCTTGTCGTCGGTCTTCTCCCAAATACTCGAATCAGTCAGCTGCCAGTTGTCTGAAAGCCAGTCACCTATGTATTCTATCGCCTTGGCATGAGCCTTTATGAACTCGGTATCCTTTGTCTTCCCAAAATAATGGTACACAGCGTCCATGAACTCGCCTTCTATATCGAGTTGTATCTGGTTGGACGCCCTGTTTCCGGCCTTTATAGGTTTCGAGCCCATGAAGCCGCTGAGGTTATTCATGTATTTTTCCCCGTATATCCTGCTTCCGTTGACCTTGTAGAGGTTGTAGAACGGTTTTCCGGAGAAGTCGACCAGTCCGAAAAGGAACTCCAGTGCTCTCCTCCCCTCGACGACGAACTCGACGTCGCACAGAGAAGACGCCATTATTGAACAGTCCCTCACCCATACAAACCTGTAATCCCAGTTCCTTACACCGCCAGGATCCTCTGGCAGGGAGGTAGTTGGGGCCGCTATTATCCCACCAGAAGGGGAATAAACCAAGCCCAGTACGACCTGTATCGACGCATTGAACACACGGTCCAGTTCCGGCACTCCAGAGGACTTTATTCCGTCTATGTCTAGTTTTATCTTTGAATTCCAGTATTCTATCGTCGGTTCCAGTATTTTTGATATCGCCTGGAACATCTCCCTCTCGGCCGGAAAATTGAATACCTCTCTTGATACGTAGTAAGCCATTGCGACGTGCCCGTTCCCTGGAGACAGGGTGTAAACGTTTCCGTTCCTCTCGGCGACGTTCATCTCTATCTTTGTTACTACTCTGTCGTCGCCTGACGCATTGTCGAATACGCCGAATCCCTCGTTCTCAGAGTAATTTATCCCAGAGTTGCCGAAACTGAAGGTCGGCTGCATCTGCAACTCGAGTTCTATGTCGGATCTTACGTCTCTAACCAACATTGTCTTTCCAGGTGGTAGGAAATCCGTCACCGTGCACGTGCCTTTGGCTGTCCTGAATACTGTGCTCAGTATGTTCGGGGCGGCGTATTTCTGCTCCGACGTGTACTCTTCCTTCGGCATTATGGAGAATTTTCCGCCGTTGTCCTCGTCCAGCATGTAGGCGATGATTGGGTCGGAGTCGAACCGCGGCATGCACATCCAAAGGACGTTCCCGTCGGAGCCCACCAGAGAAGCTGTAAGCTGGTTGCTTATCATGCCCCATTTTTTGGAATCTTTGAACGTCAGCGACATATGATATTATTACTTATATTTTTCCTCCTATTTCTAACTTACTGTTTTCGCAGAAAGGGAGAATATACGGTGCAGCCCGGACGGGGACCGGTTCTTCAGACACGGCGCTTCTCGTTTCTGACGAGCTTCCCCCTGTCGTAGGTGTTGTAGCGCTTTATCACGAAATTTACCCTGTCGCCGTTCTTGTAGAAACGGGAGCCCTTTATGACAACTGGTTTTGCTGAGCCGGATACGGAACAGAATAGGAATACAGTGTCGCCTATGTTCTCCGTTGATACCACAGTCGCCTTGATTCCCTTCCCTTTCGCTATCGCTGTCCATTCCGGCCTGAAGCCCATCTGTTTGCCTTTGCTCTTAGGAAGGTCTATGAAATTCATGGGAAAGGTACCGACGAAGTCGCCGACCCAGGTGTTGACAGGATAATTATATATCTCGTCGAAGGTGCCGACCTGTTCGAACTTACCTTCGTTTAGTACGGCTATCCTGTCCGCGAGGACCCTCGCCTCGCTCTGGTCGTGGGTTACCTGTACGAAAGTACGGTTGAGCATCCTCTGTATGTTTTTCAGTTCTTCCCTGGCGGTGTATCTGATTCTGGCGTCCAAGTTTGACAGGGGTTCGTCGAGCAGGAATATCGCGGGGTTCCTCACTATCGCTCTGGCCAGCGCCACCCTCTGCTTCTGTCCGCCGCTTATCTGCGTGACGTTTGAGTCTATTATATCAGATATTTTCAGCATTCTCGCAACCTTCCTGACCCTCCTGTCTATGTCGGTAGGGTCGCGGTGGTGCATCCTCAGGGGAAAGGATATATTCTGGTAGACGGTCATGTTCGGGTAGAGGGCGTAGTTCTGGAACATCATAGCTATATTCCTCTTGTTTATAGGTATGTCGGTTATATCGTTGCCGTCGAGGATGACCCTGCCGCTGTCCGGTGGTATCGTGCCGGTTATCGCCTTCAGGAGAGTCGACTTTCCGGTACCGGAAGGGCCCAGTATGACGAAGAACTCTGCGTTCTTGACCTGCACGCTCAGGTTGTTGAACACCACCTTCTTGCCGTATCTCTTCGAGACGTTAACCAGTTCCAGTTTGTATTCGGACATAAAAGTTTATCCACCCCATTTCATAAATACTTTGGCTTCACCCGTTTAGGCCCCCCGCGAGATATTCACCTTTGAGGTATTTGGACAGTACTACCGCAAGCACTATGACGGGAAGGGTCACTATCAGCGCGAAGGCGGATGTCGCGAGTATATTCCCCCTAGTTATATTCTCGTAGATTATTATCGGAAGGGTCGGATGTATCGGCGACAGGAATATCGCGAACGTGAATTCGTCCCACGACATCATCCACGCTATAAGGAACGTTGCCGCTACGCCGGCCTTTGCAAGAGGGGTCAGCACCGTATATATCGTCCTCAAAAGCCCAGCGCCGTCCACCCTCGCCTGCGCTTCGAGGTCTTTTGGCAGAGCCTGGAACGCACCGAGCAGTATGAATATAGAGAGGGGCAGGACGACCAGTTCCTGCGCCAGCGCGAGGCTTATCGCCGTGTCGTAAAGGCCTAGTTCCAGGAATTCGACGGCTATCGGGATTGCTATTGTTATCGACGGCATCATATTTGATAGGAATAGAAGCGTAGCTATGCCACCCGCCCAGCTCGGCTTCAGTTTACTCAGCCCGTAGGCCGCAGGTATGCCTATCGCTATAGCTATCCCCCCTACCATGAACGCAACCTCGAGGCTCTTCAGGAGCGGTCCGAACAGGTTTATTGAGAACGCCTGCTCGAAGTACTGCAGCGTGAAGCCTCTTGGGTACAGGGAGGGATACGCGGACTGCACGGTGTATTTGGCCGGCACGAAGGCTATCATGAAGAGGATGAATATAGGGTACATGAAGAGCACGCTTATAACTATGACGGCTACGTATACCAAGTAGTCCATCGATTTTTTCTTCATCATCAGTAAGCCTCCTTGGCGGCGAACACCTTCCTCAACACCAGTACTATCGCCACAAAGACGAGTATGAATGCCAGCAGCACGCTAGCTCCCGCGAAAGACAGGTAGGGTTTGGCGGCGAGTGAGAACAGCCCGTACACTAGTGTCGTCAGAAGCTTGTGCGGAAAAATCAGCAGCGCTATGGCGAATATGTTAAATTCGCTTACTCCCCTTATCACCAAGGCTATCACTATGAAACCTATGAGATTCGGGATGGTTATGTGTATCAGCCTAGAGAACCAGCCGGCGCCGTCGACCGCCGCAGCATCGTACAGGTCCTTTGGTATTGCGGTCATCCCCGCCAAGAGAATCAGTGCCACTATAGGAGTGTTCTTCCAGCTGTCGGAGACAACCAGCTGCAGCACGTTTATTATAAAACTGCTGCCTGCCCCGTTCCAGTTCACGGATGCCATACCGAAGAACGACAGCAGGCTGTTCGCATATCCCCCCACCGGCGAGAAGACGTTAGAGAATATGTAAGCCGCGACGACGGTGGCTGTTGCGAACGGGATCATCAAGAGGGCGGAGAACGTGTTCCTTCCCCTGAAGCTCCTTATGAGGATGCTGGCTATCGCGAAACCGAGAAGAAACTGGAGCGCGAGGGCGCCTATCGTCACGACTACGGTGTTGGTTATCGCGTGGTACACTCCGAGACCCACAAGTTCCTTGTAGTTGACTGTTGAGAATTTTCCGCTGGCGGTCAGAAAACTCCCGTACACGGCGCTGAAGGTGGGATAAAACGAAAAGTATGCTTCGTACGCGAGGGCGGGGACGATGAAGAAAAGAGGGATATATTTTTCCTTTACAAGAGGCATTTCAAGTATAGGCAATATTTGTATTAATAAGTTAGTATTTTACGCGCAAAAATGTTGCGGGAAAAAAATAATGCGGAATAAAAAAAGGATATTCAGGGACAGGGGCATCAAATCGAAATCGGTTTGTAGTAGCCTGCCTCGTACTTGTTTGCAACGCTCGAGTTGTAGTTCGACGCTATGTAACTGTACATCTGCGCGTTGTAGCTGCTCAGTATCGAGGGTATCTGGCTGTACGACGCGTGGTCCACTATTATCTGTGTGAAGGCGTCGCTGGCGTACACATTCCACTGACTAATCCACGGGGTAGGGTCCCTCAGAAATACTCCGCCGCTTATCGACTGGTTGAGTGCCGCTCCCACTACTGAGGTGTTGGAAGGCAGGTTCTGATACGCCTGCGAGTTTATCGCGACCCATGAAAGTTGGACCAGTGTCTGCTTCTGTGCTGTCGGGCTGAGTAGGAACTTCGCGAACGTCTCGAGAGCAGGTATGTCGGTAGCGCCCTTAGGTATCACCAGTACGTCGCCGCCTAGCAAGTGGTTGTCGTTGCTGGTTCCCGATGGCCCGCCGTAGACGCCTAGGTTGTTGTTGTTCATGTTATACGTGCCATTCGTGAGTATTCCGTATACGTAAGGCCACTGGTAGTCCAGATAGTCGTAAACGCCTGTAGCGAGACCTTTGTAGCTGCCCCAGTAACCTCCCGTGTAACCAGGCGTGAAGTACGCGCTGAGATTGTACAGGAATTCGAATGCTTGTATATCTCCAGTGTCGTTGAATACGAAAGGATTGCCGCCGTCCTGTACCATCCACTGATACAGCTCTGTACCGGTGCTTGCACCGCTGTGTCCGCCCGTGTTGGCTGCGCCCTGGAACATAACTGCCTTAACGCCAGTCTTGGTGTATATGGTCTGTGCATCGGTTAACAACTGCGTGTCCGTTGCCGGAGGTGTGGTTATGCCTGCGTTGGTGAACGCAGTCTTGTTGTAAAAGACAAGAGGGATGTTGGATCTGAAAGGTATGAAATAGACTCCGTTGAAGACCTGCTTCTCGTAGCTGACCATGTTCGCTGCACTGGATATCAGCGTGCTAGGCATCATGTTTGAGACTATTGACGAAAGGTTCATGAGATATCCAGGGAACAGGTCCTCTCCCACTGCCAGGTTGTCTAGACCAACTATCGATGCGCCCACTTTGTTCGCCTGAACAAGGGTGGCTATAGTCGACGGAGGCTGTCCGCTAGGGAGGTTCACGAATTGAACGCTTATGTTGGGATACTGCGCCTCGAACTCAGGTATCAGGACATTGGTGAAATAAGCCTGCTCGGCTGGGGCCAGACTCTCGTAGAAGGTTATTGTGGTTGTGCCCGGCGTAGTTGTAGGGGAATGGGAATAGTAACCTATGAAGAAGAAAATTATCGCAACCACTATTGCGGTAACAATTACGGACGCTGCGTAACCACTACTTGTCCTTTGCATACTAACCATAAAAAATATTCATATATAAATCTTTATTTTCGCTAAAATACAGAATTTTTGAAAAAAATTAATATGGGGAAAACCTAAGCATGTTATGCAGTCCCGTAAGATTCTGCGAGAGAGGAAAGCCTATTATGAAAGATTACTGCGGAAACTCTCGGCCAGAGAGGGATTCCTTCTAGCGGGAATACCGAGGTTCAAAGAGCTGTTCGGGAGAGATTCCCTAATCTCGGCACTGGAGACACTGAATGTTTCTCCGAACATACTCGGCAACACCCTCAGAATCCTGGCAAAAAACCAGGGAAGGGCGATTGACAGCGTAACTGGCGAAGAGCCGGGGAAGATATTGCACGAACTCTATTCGAGGAAGTGGGGAACAAAGAACGACGAGATCAGCAGGAAGCAAAAATTCCCGAAGCCGGACGTCGCGTATTTCTACTCCATAGACAGCACTCCTCTTTTTGTCATAGGGGCGGAAGAATACTACAAGGCGACGCATGATAGGGACCTGATCGGCGAGATACTGCACAACATTGTGTCAGCGGTGGACTGGATTGTGAGATACGGGTTGAAAGACGGGCTTCTCGTGTACAACCGCGATATGTACGGCAGGCAACTGGCATCGATGTGCTGGAAAGACGGCTGCTGGGGGGTGTACGACGGGCTGGACGGCGACATAGCGGCAGTGGAGGTGCAGTCTTACACTTACAGGGCACTGGAAGGGTTCATGGAGATTGCGAAGAGGTTCGACACAGGATATAATACAGGCATACTGAAAGGTCTGCTGAAAAAACTCCACGAGAGCACAGACGGGAGGATGTGGATGGAGGAGATTGGCGCGTATTCGCCCGCGCTGTCGCTGAAGGACGGCAAGAGGATAACGTCGCTGACCAGCAGCCAGGGCCACCTCCTTTACAGCGGGATAATAAACAATACGATGGCGGACAAGGTCGTGAAAAGTCTGTTCGGAGACAGCATGCTGACAAAATACGGGATAAGGACCACTGCCGCAGGCGACCCGTATTTCGACGAAAAGGAATACCAGAAGGGTTCTGTGTGGTTCAACGACAACTGGTTCATAGCCAAGGGCCTGCAGACTAGGGGTTACGCGGACGAGTACAGCGAACTCAGAAAAAGAATACTGGATTACGTGATAGAGAAAAAATATCCGCTGGAATATATAGGTATGTCGCGAAAGGGGAGGATGATGGATGAGAAGGGGCTGACGGTGAAGCCATGCCGCGTGCAGGCGTGGACTGTTGGCGCCTTCCTTGACCTGATAAACGAAGAGCTGACGCTCTAATTGTAATGTTCCGCCTGAAAAGCAAGCCGCTTTAGGATATAAACAGTTGATATTTCCTATTATAAAATAGTAAAAGTAAAAGCTTTTATATAGGTTATCTCCATAGTATAATATGGAAACGGCCAATTCTCGGTCGAGCTATTTGGAGAAGGTAGTAAAGGATTTGGAATCCAGCGATATCTCGAAAATATATGGGGGTATAGACAGATTCCTGAAAAGGGCTAGGGATTACGGTTTCTCCTACACGAAAACTATAGAATTTGAGGGAAGGGACGCGGAAGATTACAACAATCAGAGATTAGAAAATGCAAACAAGGACATGAATATAGTGGTGGGAAACTACCAGAACGACGACCGTTACTACAGGATAAAAATAAGCAACGTCAGAAAGAACGAAAACGGGAAGGAACTGCTAACGGACGTGACAGTCAGCGCGATAAAGGCCCGCGACGAAGAAAGTCTTGAGAAGCTTATAACTGGCGGTGGGAGAGAAGAAAACGTATACGAATCAGAGATGGCACAGAAGTACGGAACTAGTATAAGACCGAAGAAGACCTTCGACGTTCTGCTGGATGCTTACAACTCAGCGGTAAGAAGCGACATAAGGCTGCCGAAAGAGTTCGGCGATGAGACTTTCCCCAAGATGCGACACTACAACATGGGCAGGCTGGCCACTTACGCTTTCGCGATAGGATACGGCGCGACAGTGATGTCTTACCTGGACGGATTGCACATCGGCGGCAGCGCAGCTCCGCTCGGCGCTGATCCACTCTACGGGCTGTTGAGATTTGGGGCGCTCTCGCTGGCTGGATTTATACCAATGCTGTTCAACAAGACCTCTAGGTCTCTGAAATCACTGGTTGGCCTCAGCCTGATAGCGTGGGCTGCCAACAGCTTCTTCTATTACCCGGTAAACTTGCTGATGGGAAACGTATCCGCGAACCCGGCGAACATAGCGAACTGGTACGCTTTCCAGGTCGGACTGGGTCACGGTTCCTACGTCGACCACTACGGACCGATAGCGGAGAAGGTGACCTCTCAGGCAAAGGCGCTTTCGTACGTCTGTAAAGTGGGCATTGGGGGGTTACTAGTTAGATGGAATTCCATTACGGCAAAAAAGAGTAAGAAGAAGATGGAAGATGGAAAGGAATGATAAAGAAAAGCTAGACGCCATAATCAAACGCAAGTTGGACGTAATCGACGTATCGGACCTTCCGGACCGTACGAAGATAAGAAAAGAAGGTTACAGGATGGCGGACGACGCCGCGTTCAGCGCATACGTGTCCAGCTACATGTCGAGCATGGGTTTGATAGGTATGGACCAGATGCTTACTTTCCCGTCGATGAGAGATATGAAGAGAGAATACAGCGACCTGAAGAGGCTGCACGCAATACTTCCGGACAACACGCCGGAACCGGTGGTCTTGGTTAAGGACAAGCGCATTGACAAGGATTACGTAAGAGGTTACATACTGAATACCTACGGCAGTTTGCCGATCAGGGAGACTCTTGATAGTGTCTTTGGCGGCAGAACGACAGCCGACTACCACGCAAGGGGCGCGTTCGCCGGCTACGTGATGGACCAGCTGAGGCAGATAAGAAGCGCTCTCGAGGAAAGGGGAGAGTACACCAACCTGCCTTCATGGGCGTTCGACGCGAGCAAGATCTACATAACGCCGAAAAACAAAGTCATGCTGCTGGCATCTACGGAAGACAGCCTGGTATTCGATAAGAAGGACAGGAAGACGGCAAACAAGACATTCGAAAAGACTCTCAAGTACCTCACCAAGATTAAGGAAAAGTCCGAAGCGAAGGCGAAAAGGATGCCATACACGGAGTGAATCGCCACACGCGTAGTACGGGTCAGTTTCTGGCCTTATTGCGCTTACGGAGTACTTCCTGGAATTATCTGGCCGTCAGGTGAATTCCTTTCTCTCGAACATTACGAGCCCTGCTATTATCGTGACCGCGAAGTATACCAGCAGGATAGTTATACCTTGTGGTATGGTGGCGTTGTACGTGGTGAGCGCCAGACCGCCGGTTCCCCCGCCTGACGCGGAAGTAAAGCCGCGTGTTGTGACTGGCGACGGGTACGGGTTCATCAGGACGTTTCCTATTATCTGCGCGCCGTAGGTTATTATGAACCACGGCTGCACGTGTGCAAGGCCAGCGACCAGCGTCTGAACCAAAGAGAACACGAACAGCAGAAGTATGACTGTCGTCAGGATCGCCACTGTGCTGCTCTTGAACATCGCGCTGAAGAAGAATGTGAGACCAAGAGCGGAAACCATATACAAGACGGAGAAGAGCAGGGATTCTACGAACTGGTAGGGGAGTCCCGACGCCCCGAAATAGTACACGCCGTTCCCTATGGTCATGAGCGCGAATACTGCTAAGATTGCCAGCGAAGCTGTAAGGGCTGCGAGCCATTTACCAACGTATATTGCGGACCTGCGTATGGGATTTCCTACTATAAAATACCCAGTCTTGTTCTGGAATTCTCCGGATATCGCATCTCCGCCGAAGAATATAGCAGACAGGATTATCATGAAAGTACCGCTCTCACCCCACCAATCGCTGTAGAAAGCTAGAGGCGAAGCAAAGGAACCCTGCGGCCTGAAGTACCCCATCACCCCTGTTAGTATTGCGCCCACCGCGACGGCTATTATGAGCAGAACGAAGAACCTCCTCGATCTTATGTATTCTAAGAAGGAGTACTTCAGCATCGTGAACGTCTGGGAAAAGCTGTTGGGAACCGTGTTTCTATTGCCAAACTCCGGATTCTTTGCCATATTTACACCGTCTCCTTGAAGACACTAAGATAGGTCTCTTCCAGCGCCGAAGACGATGGCTTGAAACCTATGACGCCTATCTTCATCTTTACCAGCCTCGACAATAGGGCTTCCTGTTCCTTGATCCCGCCAGACGTCCTGACTGTGAACGTTCTGCCATCGACCCGCTTTACGCTTCCCACGCCGCCTATGCCGCGTATCCTCTTGAGTACTGCAGCCCCTACCGGACGGAGCACGCTGACTTCTACCTCACCCGCGCCGTCGTGGGAGAACTTGGATACCACCTCACCTATAGGGCCGTACGCCAGCAGTTTCCCGTGGTCTATCATCGCAACCTCGTCGCATATTTCCGATACCTCGCTCAGAAGGTGCGAACTCATAAATATTAGCCTGTTCTCTCTCTTCAAGTCCTTTATTATGCTCCTGACCTCGCTCATCCCCCTAGGATCCAGACCGGAAGTCGGTTCGTCGAGGATGATGACGTCGGGATTGCCGAGTATGGCAGCGGCGATATTTATCCTCTGCTTCATACCTTTCGACATGTTTTTTATTTTCTTGTCGAGCCACTCCTTCATCTTGACGCGCTCTATAACCTTGAGTATGCTTTTTTTTACGACAGATTTGGGGATTCCTTTTATCTCGGCTATCATGCTCAGCGCTTCCCTAGCCGTGAGAGAACCGTATATCTCAGGGGTCTCTATGAGTGTGCCTACAGAAGCAAGTGCCTTTTTCTTGTCGAAGTGGACGTTTATTCCGTTTATGAACGCTTCTCCAGAAGTGGGTCTTATCATATCAGTGAATATCTTCAGTGTGGTGGTCTTTCCAGCCCCGTTAGGACCTAGGAAACCGATGCACTTGGAACCTTCCAGCTTAAGGTTTAGCTTGGACAGTGCAGTGAAATGCCCGTATTCCTTGGACAGGTTGGCTGCTTGTAGGGTGTGACCAGTCATTATATATTTACGCCTGTTGGTTATATAAGAATATGCGGTGTGTAATGGAAAAATCAGATGGGTCTTCGATTACGATAAGACGCTGGCGAAGCGTACTGACATAATAGCATATCTGGAGCAATAAACGCCGCATACTAAGGTATATATAGAACAGATGAGCATATGATACACATACACATAGGTATTCACATTATATACCGTTCTTGTGTTGAATAGAACATGACAGAATTCGAAAAGATGGGCCTGAAGCCGACTTTGCTGTCGGCGCTCAAGAAAATAGGGTTTGAAAAACCCACGGAAGTGCAGGATAAAGCCATACCAGTGATAATGTCCGGCAAGGACACGGTGGTCAGAGCCAAGACAGGAACAGGAAAGACTGGCGCATTTCTCATACCGATAATACAGAAGATAGAGAAAAAAGACTTGTCATCTGCAATAGTTATAGCGCCGACCCGGGAGCTGGCGCTGCAGGTAACGGACGTTGCGAAGCGGCTAGCTGCGGACGCAGGGCTGTCTGTAGTAACGGTATACGGGGGCGCATCTATAGAGAGACAAATATACGAGCTCAGGAAAGGGGCGAACATAATAGTCGGAACCCCCGGCAGGCTCATAGACATATTCAAGCGCGGCGAACTGCATCTTGACGCGATAAGGTTCCTCGTACTGGACGAGGCGGACATAATGTTTGATATGGGGTTCATAGAAGACATAGAATATATAATATCAAAGACCCGAGGGAACAGGCAGACTATGCTCTTCTCTGCCACTATGCCCGACGCAATAGTCAAGATAGCGAACAGACACATGAACTCACCGGAACGCCTCAGCATAGGGGGGGAGGAGGAAATAGTGGTGAACACAATAACGCACTATTATGCGATAGTCGAGAAGGGGGACAAATTCGCTGCGCTGCTGGCGTACATAGACGAGTACAAGCCGGACAAGGCAATAATATTCACGCATACACAGATAGGTGCGGATGTAATATACAGGTTCCTTAAACGCAACGGTTTCGACGCAGTCATCATGCACGGCGGATTAAGCCAATCAAAGAGGGAGTATTCACTGTCTGATTTCAGGAAGGGGACGAAGTTCCTGATAGCCACGAATGTAGCGGCTAGGGGACTGGACATAAGCGGGATATCCGACGTCATAAATTTCGACGTCAGCGAGGATCCGGCGGTATACGTGCACAGAGTCGGTAGATCCGCGAGAATGGGTGCGAACGGAAGGGCTTTCAGCATACTGATACCGCGCGACAGGTACATAATCTGGGAGATAGAGAACATGGCTAAGATAAAACTCCAGCAGATAGAGCTAAACACGAAAAAATACAAAATCGAGGGGGAGAATATACAGTATTCATACGATACCAGGGAGGCGCCAGAGGGGGGTTTCAGAAGAAGATTCCACGGTGGTAGAACCTTCGGCGGCAGAAGCGGGAACAGGTTCGGACACGGAAGATTCGGTGCAAGACGCAACCGCTACCCTAGAAGACACTGAAAAACGCCGTTACTTGTATATCAGAGAACTTTGACTACTCCTGCAAGATGGGTCAGGATCTTCGATTTGTCGTTGAACGTTACGCTGCTTATATACTCTTTACCTGTGCCTTCCTCAGAAACCGTCAGGAAGCGCATGTATTCCGTTCCGCTGTACTTGTCGATTATTATGTGCTGCGCGACTACGCCGTTGGCGTCGGGTTCCCTGATGAACTTAAGACCTGCGACATCCGCCAGACGAGAATATATATCTGAGGAATAAATCCTTCTATTGTCCGATATCGACACCCTCAGCGAATACTTCCCTAGTTCAGTCTTGCTCTCCTCCAGGTAAAGATGGTCGCCGTTCAGTGGGATGTACATTAGATTGTCTTTGTTGCCACTCAGAATCGCGTCATCAGTCAATAACTTGTATAAAGTTATCATACTAATAAAGTATAATATATGAAAAGAACTAGTATTTAAGTCTTTAATTCCGGCATGCACCGGTGCAATCCCTTCCCTGCCCAAATACAGGGCGGGTCACTGTGTTCCGTGCGTCTTAATATGGGCGTCAAGCTCTTCCCTGGTCGAGAACTGCTGGCCGCAGGTCTCGCACTGGAAAAGGTTCGCGCTCTGTCCTTGAGTCGAGGCAGCGTTCTGCTGCTGGTTTCCAGTCACGGACACCTCATGGGTCTTAGAGTGCGCATCGAGATTATCCTTCGTGTCGAAGACCGCACCGCATATACCGCACTTGAACTTCTTTTTGAAAAGATGCCAAGCCATAGATTTGTTAAAAAGTAGTGGAATAAAAAGCTTTAGAATCTCAGATTTTCTCGAAGACTTTACCGCTCTGTTTGAGTATCCTCGCAAGCTCTATCAGATTGACCAGCATTTTCCTTACCACTTCCTTAGTCTTATCGTCCTTGAGCCTCCCCTCCCCGTCGAATTTTTCCGGCGCGAAGCTCACCATGACTTCCGGCTTGTTTATTGTGAAAGCGTTGAGAAACACAAACGACTGCCTGAGATGGTACTGCGCCCTGCCGCCGCCCATCTGTCCTATCGACGCACTCATCAGCCCCACTGCCTTTCCGCTGAAAACATCCAGGTCGTACGGCCTAGAAGCCCAGTCTATCGCATTCTTCAGAACTCCTGGGATGGAATAATTGTACTCTGGCGTGGCTACCAAGATGGCATCGGCGGATTTTATCTTTTCCTTCAGCACCACTACCGGCTGCGGAACTTCGGATTCGTTATCTTGGTTGTACAGAGGTATCTGGGATATGTCGGCAACCTCTATCACGCAATCTTCTGGTTTCACTTCGATTGCTGCGTCCATCAGCATCCTATTATACGAACCCTTCCTAAGACTGCCCACTATACCAACTATCTTTATTTTTTCCACAGATGATTCAGAGCTCGGAGGAAACCTTCAGATTCACCCGCCATTCCGTAACCTTTCCGTTCTCCAACCTAACGGAGACGTTCTTTACTTTCATACCGCGGACATCCTTTTCCTTCTGAGAGAGCTTTTCCGCGCCCTTGCGTATCGCATCCTCGAAACCGACCTTCGAAGTGCATACCAGTTCGGTTATCTTTGCTATTTCTGACATTACACCCACCTCCAAAACGTTTAAGCCGGCCGGTGTATTTAAGTTTACCAGAGCCCGTGGCCAAAACTATTACAGGAGACCATTCCTGAAGAAGAAATAGGACAAGAAAATGTAAATGGCCATCTCAACTGTGAGTGCGACGCCAACCGAGTATATTCCACCGCCGAAAGCGTATATCACGGCTGCACCTGCCAGGATGGAGAGTACCACCACTGGCAGAATCATCTTGACGTAAAGTTTCTTGTCCACAGCCATCGACTCCTTTATTATTCCGGCAGTGCTCGACTTTAACCTTTTATAAATGAAATTCTTAATAGTTATATGAGCAGGAAATTTCCAGTGGAAGTCGGCTTGGAAGATATCCGTGGCGTGCTCAGGATACTCGAAAGCCACGGCGGCTCTGCGAGCGTGAAGACGATCAAGACGGACTGGAAAAAACAGCGTTGTGACCCTATGACTGTTCTAGCTGCCTGCGAAAAACTTAGGCTTGCGAAGAGGCGAAATACTGTCGTAAAAATGTCGAAATTACTGATGAAAAAAAAGGGGAGTGATGTGGACAAACTTGTGCGCACTAGGATAAAGAAACTGCAGCCGTTCTCCATGATAACGAAGCTGCTGAAAAAACACTTCGAACTCTCAACTCCAGATATGTTCGAGATACTATTGGAGAAAAAACTGATAGACTACAAAGATACATTGCCGGAACTGAACAGGTTCTACGGCAACCTCATAAGGAGTTACGGGGATTTCCAAGTACTCGACTACGACCAGTCCAATGACTTGTGGAGCAGGTACGGCAGCATAATGAAGAGACATGAATGACGGCTGCCGGCGCACGCTTCAGAAGTGCGATTCGTTTTCTTCTACGAATTTGGATTTCATGTAGGTCCCCAGGCCGTACCTGGCTGCGGTCGCAGAAACCACATCCTTCACTTCGTACTGTGATATACCCGCTTCGAATTTTATTGAATAGGAGTATTTGTCGCTAAATTCTCCAGTCTGGATCTCGATACCTATGTCGGTGTCAGAGAGCAGGAACTCGAGTCTGTTCTTTATTCTGTCACCGGCGGACGCCACTTGAGCCTCGCGCTTTCCCAACAACGATATGTCCCACGATAGCCTTTTTCCGTCCGCAGGCAATATTCTATTCCGATCGAAAGTGGTTTTTCCCATGCACATGCTAAGCTGTTGTTATGCTTAGTAAACGTCCTTGAATTTTTTATACCTGTCGTTTATTACGTTCCAGTCTAGATTTGCGAAAAATGGCTCGAGATACTTGCCTTTGTCCGGTCCGTAATCCACGTAGAAGGCGTGCTCGTAAACGTCGAGTGTTATAAGTGGTATCGCGCCCCATACTGCGCCATCGTTGTGCATATCGGAAAGGAAGTTTCTCAACTTCCCGTCGGTAGGGTCTATGGCGAGTATGGCCCATCCCCGTGCGGCTTTGGCAGTCGCCAACATGTCCTGTTTGAAGTCATCAAAACTGCCGAAATCCTCGTTTATCTTCTTTATCACGTCCATGTCGTCCGTGTACTTACCATCTCCACCGAATGTACCGAAGTAGCTCTCGTGCAGAAGCTGTCCGCTGGCGTTGAAGGTCTCTTCCTTTTTGAGCGCCCTGAACTCGCTGTAGTTGGCGTTAGAGGTGGATTTGTCGACAGTCTTCAGCTTGCTGTGCACCTCGTTCCTCTTTTTCACGTATCCAGCATAGTGTATATCGTGGTGGAAGCTTATCTGTTTTTCGGAGAAACCGTTCAACTGCTTGTATTTCAATCCCTTCACTTCGTACTGCTCATCGTAGTTCGACATAAAAACACCTCCGCGGAATCCTTTCGAAATCCATTATAACAGTGTTATGTTTCCATAGTTTATAAGTTTTTCCAAAAAAGCCAGGGTGCCATAAAAAATCTTAATATACTAAAAAATGGTTGTATAGTAATGGAAAGAAAAAAGGAATTGGTTCTTTGGTTCAATGAAATAAGCAAGGACGACGTTGCCCTGGTAGGCGGAAAATCCGCGAACCTCGGCGAGATGGTCTCCTCAATGAAAGTGCCGGTACCAAACGGGTTTTCGACCACCGCGTACGCATTCGACGAGTTCATAAGGACAAACGACCTCGAAGACAAGATAAACGGAGTCCTCGAGGGAATCGACGAGGAGGACAGCCAGCAGCTGGCCACTGCCAGCAAGAAGATAAAGGAACTGATAATCGGCGCGAAGCTGCAGGACGGGCTAGTCAGGAAAATATCCGAAGACTACAAGAAACTCGTGGAACGGGAAGGCCAGGAGTTCGTGGCTGTACGTTCCTCTGCGACATCAGAAGACCTCCCAGACGCCAGCTTCGCAGGGCAGCAGGAAACGTACCTCAACGTGAGCGGAACTGATAATGTGCTAGAGAAGATAAAAGAGTGTTACGCCAGCCTTTTCACCGCCCGCGCCATCTACTACAGGATAAAAAAGGGTTTCGCAAAGGTGCACATCTCCTTATCTGCCGCCGTGCAGAGACAGGTTTTCTCGGAAACAGCGGGAGTCATGTTCACGCTCGACGTGTCGAACGGCGATGACTCGGTGATTATGGTGGAAGCCAGCTATGGTCTGGGCGAATTCGTGGTGCAAGGAACGGTTACTCCGGACACTTACTACGTAGACAAGAAGACTGGTAAAATAACAAAGAAGATAATTTCCCGGACTAAGAATAAGATGCTTCTGAGGGAAGAATCTGGGGGGGCGAAAGAATTATCCGTACCCGATGACAAGGCTGGAGCGCAGTGCCTTACCGATGAGCAAGTCGTGGAGCTTGCTTCCTACGGCCTTGAGATAGAAAAGCATTATGGCAGACCTATGGATATGGAATGGGCGCAAGACAGCAGGAATCACAAGCTATTTGTGGTACAGGCAAGAAGCGAAACGGTGTGGGCGAACATGAAAACAAAGGAAGCTGCACAGACAAAAGCGCAAGACCTGAGCAAGATGAAAGTACTGGTAAAAGGGCTGTCGGCGTCTCCGGGAATAGCGTCCGGAACGGCGCACATACTCAACAGCGAGAAAGAGATAGATTCTTTCAAGGAAGGTGAGGTCTTGGTGACCAAGATGACCGCACCGGACTGGGTACCTGCGATGAAAAAAGCGAAGGCGATAGTCACCGATGAAGGGGGTATGACATGCCACGCTGCCATAGTATCTAGAGAGATGGGAGTACCGTGCGTCGTAGGCACCGGTTCGATGGACAAGAAGGCCACGGAGGCCATACAAAATGGAGCTATGGTCACGGTCGACGCGAAAAACGGTATAGTCTACGAAGGCGAATTCGAAGTTTCAAATGAGGAGAAAAAACAGGAGACTGGCACAGGGACAGGGGAGATAATAACAGGCACAAAAATAATGGTGAACTTAGGAGAACCGGATTTGGCCGAGAAAGTGGCTGCACTGCCAGTGGACGGCGTCGGGCTGATGAGGGAAGAATTCCTGTGGGCGCAGATAGGGGAACACCCCCTTTCCCTGATAAAAAAAGGGAAAGGGAGTTATATAGTAGATACCCTTGCTGACGGCATGAAGAGAGTGTGCTCGGCATTCAACCCTAGGCCGGTGATAATGAGATTCAGCGATTTCAAGACGGACGAATACGCAGACCTGAAGGGGGGTGAAGAATTTGAACCGAAGGAACAGGCGCCGCTTCTCGGATGGAGGGGCGCTTCGCGATATTATGATACAAGATACAAAGACGCGTTTGTATTGGAACTTAAAGCCGTGAAAAAGGTTAGGGAAGATATGGGCCTGAAGAACCTCTGGGTCATGATTCCGTTCACCAGGACGGTTGACGAGCTGAAGAAGGTACTCGGTATAATGAAGGAGAACGGCCTGGAACGCGGAGAAGACCTCAAAGTGTTCCTGATGGCTGAGATACCTAGCAACATAATACTAGCTGACAAATTCAACAGATTCATAGACGGCTACTCGATAGGTTCGAACGATCTGACGATGCTGGTGCTAGGGGCCGACAGGGACAATGCGCTTATGAGCAGCAGGTTCGATGAACGCGACCTGGCTGTCACGAGAATGATAAGACATCTGATAAAAACTGCGCACAGGGACGGAAAGACAGTGTCGATATGTGGACAGGCGCCGTCAAAGTACGACGAGGTGGTCGATTTTCTGGTACGCTCAGACATAGACGACATATCCGTCAACGCAGACGTAGCCGTACATGTAAGAGAACTAGTAGCGTCTGTGGAAAGGAGGATAGAGGTAGAAGCTGCGACCGGTGAAGTCAAAAAGGAGAGCGACTGGGAATTTCCCTAGAACGAACAAGCCGGTCTGGAGAATCAGATAAGACGGTCGAATCTGTTCGAGTATTTTTTGGCCAGTGCCCTTTCACGTTTTATCTTCTTTTCCAGCAGCGCCCTTACAGCTGCAATATCGGATGCATCCTTGTTGTCGGTTCTGGCCACTCCTGCGTAACCCGCATCCTCGCTGTTCATTGGATTCACCAGGTAGACGGTTGGAATGACAGAATCGTCCACGTTTATGACTATATTTTCCTTGCTTATGTTGTTATGGTAAATATCCTTTGACTTGAGACTGTCTGCTATCTCGTCCAGCTTATCGCCCACCAGCGCGAGCATATCTGCTCTCTCCCCATACATCTTGGAGGCCGCACTGTACTCTTTCAGCTTCTCCGACACTCTCGCCAGATAGGATGGTTTCTTCCTCGCAAGCACGCTGTAAAGATCGCTCTCGCTCAGAAGGTCCTCTATCTTTGAGACCTGCAAGGTCCTTGCCGAGACTTCTATGGCGTCCCTGATGACTCCTGCCTCTAGATACGCCCCCAGCGTCTCTCCCTTTATCTGATCCACGAGGTAACCGACGCATTTGTCGTCGGAGTTCACAAGCATAGCAAACGGTTTTTGCGAGTTTTTGGGTATAATGGAGTGTATCCTCCCAACAAGCGCATATTGTCTCCTGAAATATCCATCGAAAGCACCGTCGTGATACAGGCTATTGTAGAGCAGTTTACCTGCAATGTTACCGGAAGGGTAGTTGTCGTTTACCACCCTATCAACCAAGACCAGCCCGTAGTCGGCCAGATTACCTGCGTTTCTGATAGAATCCTTGTTAGGACCAGGCTCTCGTCGTTAGACCCCACCCTCCTCACGACAGCCATCAATTCTTCGATTTTTTTCTTACTCATAATAACTCCTATTGCAATTTAATATTCAGGACCGATTCACATATAAATATACGCGAAATACAAAGGTTAGATAATATGCCTGCCGGCGTACATAATGCTGGAGACTACAACCAAGTCCTTCGCCATTTCACGGTCCCCGTAGTTTATGAAATTGGTGTCAAACAGGACTTCTTTTCGCCTGTAATCTATCTCGGCATAGCACCTTATCTTGTTTCCGTCCATCAGGCCGAGCCGTAAAACACCGCCTCCGGTGGAGTGCCTCTCGGCATGCACGTATCTGGAGTAGAAAACGTGCGACGAATCGTTGTCTAGTTCCATGGAACTAATGCCGTGCCTCACCGCGTATTCGCCCGCTGCGAGCGGGAATGCACCCGCTTCCTTCAGGAGCTTGACCTTGGTGTATACCATGTTCCTGAAGGACGTGGAGAGCCCTTCTGGGAATAGGAATGTTTTCCCCAGCTCTTCGGACGCTATGACTGAGAGTATACCTTCCAGCTCGCCGATGGCCGTGCGTGTATTCTCGTTTAGCTTGTGGGAAACTGTAAACAGCCCGCCCCTATCCCTAATCATGCCTTTATATGAAAGGTAATGTTATAAATAATTTCAGATAGGGGGCACGGCGCTATCGGATTTTTTCTATTAGTTTCTTCAGAGCGGAGACATTCGTAGACCAGAACATTGCAGACTCTGCCTTTTCCGGGGCCATCCATTCGAACCTGTCGTGCTCGACGTAGATATTTTTGGATATGTCGACAACTGTGTCAGCGTCGACCTCCACACCGAAAACCTCCTCTTTGTTTTCCACATTTCCGTCCGTGAAATCGAAAGAATACACGTTATCGATTATTCTCATGATGTGCTCCTCGTCTATTCCCGTCTCCTCTTTGAGTTCCCTCAGCGCCCCCTCGAGCACTGTCTCCCCTTTTTCCACTTTCCCCGTTACAGGCTGCCATATCCCGCCGCGGGAGGCGGGCCTGTGGAGGAGGAGTATCTCAACGGCAGGATCCAGCCTGAAGACTATCACTTCCACCTTCATGTTCGCCATATGACAATAATACCGACAAACGTATATTAGCCTATGGATGCATCAATCATTATGGATGTGACACTTGTTACAGAGAGCTTGGATCCTAGTATGGGGGGCATACCCCGGTACAGTTTCGAGGTATCAAAGATAAAAGAAATAAAAAACGTGATAAATTTCTCGGAAAAACTGCGGAACAAAACACTCATCGACAAGATACTCAACAAGAGTTATAGAAGGAAGAAGCTGCTGGAAAGTAGGAGAGGGGAACTTGGCGAACTCGTCCATTTCACCCAACCGGAGATAATGTTCAAGACGAAATCACTGGAAGGAAGGAAGATAGTCTTGACTGTGCACGACCTGGCTGTCTTTGGCACTATGAAAGTCGGAGGAGTGTACGGTGCTGCGCGCGGTGCGGCGTTCAGGAAACAGTTTAGGTTCGCGATAGACAGGGCAGATTATATACTGGCCAACAGCACTCAGACGATGGACGAACTAAAGGAAAAACTTGGCGTAGATAATAAGAAGATAGGGGTGAGCACGCTCGGAGTTGAGGAGAAATTCAAGCCCCTAAAAGAAGTTAAAGTGGGCGAAGACATAGGATACTTCGGCGGTTTCGACAGGCGCAAGAGGGTGGACAAACTTATAGAGGACTTTATAGCGTCCACCATCAGCAGCAAGCTGCATCTGGTGGTATACGGCGGCACTGGGGATTATCTCGCGCTAAAGAAAAAATACGAAAAATTTGGAGAGGTGCTATTCAAGGACAAGATACCCGAGGGGGACCTTGTCAAGACTATAAACTCCTTCAGGTACTTCGTATACCCGACTTCGTACGAGGGTTTCGGCCTGCCACTGCTGGAGACAGTCGCATGCGGAGTGCCGTCGTTCGTTTACAAAGACGCGACTATCCCGAAAGAGGTAAAAAAATACGCAAGGGAGATAGAGAATCTGGACGAGATAGACAAACTGGATTACAAGGAACTCAGGAAAGAATACTCTGACAAGAGTGAAAAAGTGAAGAAAGAGTTCTCGTGGGACGGAAACAGAGCAGCCGTTGTGGATATCTACAGAACGCTGCTTGGTACTGCAGATAGTGTTAAATAACGGCGTCAGATTCATTTAGATAATGGAACCAGACATAATGCTGATAGTCTGTGATAGCCTGAGAAAGGATATAATGCAGATATACGGCGGGGAAGCCAGGACGCCGAACCTGGCCAAACTTACTGAGGACTCGGTAGTGTACAACGACGCGATAGCGCCGTCCCCGTGGACCTTCCCTTCGCACGTGTCTATGTTCACAGGTATGTACCTTAACGAGCACGGGGTCCACGAGACCGAGAAGGACAAGCTTTTGGACCTGACCAGATTCAACTTGGATTTGCAGAAAGAGAGGCTGCCGGAAAAACTGTCAAAACAAGGGTATAATACGCTTGGGATATCAAACAATCCGATGGTGTCGCCGCAGACTGCGTTCGACACGGGCTTCAACATGTTCTTCACGCTAGACCCTTTTCCGGTCAGCAAGGAAGACAAAACTTTTCAGGAGGCGAGGCGGCTGGGCGCCAGTCCTAGGGACATAGCGATAAAGCTCCTGAAACAGGGAAAGTTCGGCAAGATAGCGGAATTCGCCAAGTTCAGGAAGAGGGAGAAACTAATAAGCGACGTTATAAACTTCCCATTGGACAAGGGTGCGGAACTCACCAACAAGATACTTGCGAACGGCAACTGGGAGTCGAAGTTCTTCAGATTCATAAATTTCCTCGAAGTGCACGAACCGTACAGAAACTACAATTCTAAGGAAGTATGGGACAACGTCACCGGTATAAGAAAGATGAGCCGAAAATCGATGGAGAACATAAGAAGAGAGTACATAGCGGAAATGGAATACCTTGACGGGCAGATAGGCAGGCTTATATCTACCATGAAGAAAGCCGGAAAATTCGACAACACGATGATAATAGTGACTTCGGACCACGGGCAGGCGATAAATGAGCACGGGTATATGCTGCACAGCACGTACCTTTACGACGAGCTGAGCAGGATACCTCTCATCGTCAAATATCCTGGAGGAAAAAAGTTCGAAAATAAGAGGGGCTACCAGAACTTAGTATACATACCAAAACTCATAGACGACGTGATGCAGGGAGGCGACGATTCCGCACTGTATTCGGAGGCCACGTTCTCGGAGGCGTACGGCGCAGTGATAGTCTTGCCAGGAGGATACAAAGACAGAGAGGAATACGTCAGGAAAACCTACGAAAAGCTCAGAAAGGCGGTCTACAAGGACGGCTTCAAGATGACTGTGAACGGCACAGACGGAACCATTGAAGAATTCATGGAGGGGGAAAAGGACGTCAGGGTAGAGGATAACAAGGAAACTGCGAAGGATCTCCTCTCTGAAATAGAGATATTCAAGGGAAAGGAGCAGTTCAAGCTGCCAGAAATCTAGCACGATCTGGGTAAACACGAATTAGGAGTTTAGATAAATATTTAAATGGAGTTCATCAATAAAATATCAATGAAGAGAAGGAGTCGTTCGGCGAAAGTCTACGAAAAAAACCTCGTAGCTGTCATCGGAAAACACGTTTTCGGAAACCTCTACGACATTGACGAGAAAATTCTCAAAGATATAAAGATGATTAGAGACACCGTTATAGAGGCGGCTAGGATAGGCAACCTCCATATAATAGAGATAATGGAGAAGCAGTTCAACGTACAGAATTCACCGGATCTCGGAGGGGTATCGATGATTGCTCTGATAGAGGAGAGCCACATATCCCTACATACTTGGCCGGAGAGCAGGTACGCCACTGTCGATATATATTCTTGTGGGGGGGGTAGCAACCCAGGACTGGCCTTCGACTACATAGTTTCGGTCATGAAACCAAAGAGCTACAAAGTCTTCACGGCAGATAGGGGCACGCAGAACGGCCAGGAAGACAACAGAGTATTCAACCAGCTGGACTGAGGTCTGCAACGCGTTCTTACAGCGACATTATCACGAAGAAAGCGGCGAGTGCGCCGAAAACCGCAACGTTGCCGTACTCCCACACTAGAGTATTGGAATTCGAAAGGGAGACAATCGTCGTTATAGCGTAATTGACGGCCAGGATAAACACCGCTATAAAGAACATCAGGAAAGCGTATTTCTTTATCCTCTTGTTGTAGAACGAGGTAAGAAACACTATCTGGTTCCTCCTTAGCTTCCTAGCTATCGCAAATACTCCTGACATGATTATTATCCCCTCTATGAAGGTTATCATGCCGTAGTACAAGTCGAATATCATAGGAACCTCTTGAATCTGACGAACCAGCGCCAGGTTATCACTGTTATCATGAATAGGGATACAAGGCCAGACAGATACGCAAGTAGAAATGTGGCGCCGCTGATAGCTGTTAGCGAGGGATAAAACGACGTCAGCTTCTGCACGAGGGTGAAAAGACCTGTGAAGAATAGGAACGTGCCGGGATATCTGAATATCAGAAGTTCTTTCGTGGCGCTGTCTTTGTTGAGAAAGAATGAGAGGAGCGGCGCGTTGTCTTTCCTGTGCTTGACTATGGCGAAGATAGTAAGAAACGAAATGACGCTGGAGAATACACCTCCTGCCGCGAGTATCGCAAATATCGCCGTGTACACTACGTCGAATGCCATCTCAAACGACCTCGGCTGGACCTACACATATTTCCATAAGTGTTACCTATTTCAGGGAGTTGAGATAATAAAGCAGTTCCTCAGCATGGCTGTCGGGACTGACTTTGGGGTATATCTTCAGTATCTTACCATCCCTGTCCAGCACAAATGTTACGCGCGACGCGACGCCTGTAAGCGATTTTATACCCAGCTTGCCCACCAGTTCCTTCTTAGAGTCGCTCAGAAGCATGAAGGGAAGGTTGTACTTGTTCTTGAATTTCTTGTGCGATTCGGCGCTGTCTACGCTCACACCGTATACTGGAACGCCCATCGCAACGAATTTGTCGATATTATCTCTGAAATTGCACGCTTCAGTCGTGCAGCCGGGAGTATTGTCCTTCGGATAGAAGTACACAACAGTATTCTTTCCCCTCAGCGTCTCGAGGGATATCGTCTCGCCGTTCTCATTATCAAGTAGAAAATTGGGAAACTGGTCGCCCTCGCTGACTTCCATAACTACATTAAAATATCAGCGGATTTAAATCTTGCGTACAGGGCAATATTTAACGCACTGGAGAGAGTATCTTGTATGAACCACGAAAGTATAGAAGAATGGTGGGATGAAGTGTCGAGCTATTACCAGGAGGAGATAGGGAGTGACGACCTGAAAACGGTCCGTTACGGGCCGTTCGGCTCGACGGAGAGGAAACTCAGGCTGCTGGGCGACGTGAGGGGCATGAAGATACTGGAGCTCGGCTGCGGTGGCGGTCAGACGTCGATAGCCCTCGCGAAAAGGGGAGCGAAGTGTGTTGGGATAGACATCTCCGAAAAACAGCTTGGACACGCGAGAAAATTGGCCAAAAAAAACAACGTCGCGGTAGAATTCATCAAAAAATCGTTCTCAGACTTGGAGCATCCGTCGGATAGTTTCAGAAACGGCAGCTTCGACATCGTGGTGTCTGTTTTTGCGCTGCAATACGCAAGGGATCTTGACAGAGTCTTGAGGGGGGCGAGCAGGGTTTTGAAGACACGAGGGTTGTTGGTTTTCTCCATAGATCACCCGTTCTACCTCCTGATAGATCCGGAGACGATGGAGATAGAAGACAGCTACTACAGGACCGGAAAACTGGAGGAGGAAGAGAAGTGGCCTGAGGGCAGCAGGCATACTTTCGTGATGTACAGACGCAGGGTGAGCGATGTGGTGAACGCATTGGTCAGGAACGGCTTCGCTGTGGAGAGGATTGAAGAGCCATTTGACCCGGACGACAAAGTCTGGGGCTCTGGCTACAGGAGAAAACTGGTCAGGAGGATAGGACCGACGATAATCTTTAAGTGCAGGAAGACCCCGACCAAGCTATTAATGCGCAAAGGCTATTAAAATTCAATGGCGCACCCGCAACTTCTAGGCAAGAAAAAATCCGAAGAAGCCATAGGCACTCTGGAGAAAGAGTATCCTAACACGAAATACTACTTAGAGTTCAAGACACCCATAGATCTTGTAGTAGCTGCCATATTGTCTGCACAGACTAGAGATGTAGTAGTAAACTCGGTCACTCCAGAGCTTTTCAGAAGATACAAGACAGCAAAGGACTATGCCGGAGCAAAGGAACCGGAATTGCTGTCTTACGCAAAAAAGGTCACGTTCGCGGATAACAAGGTAAAAAACATAATAAAGACGTGCAACGTGATCTCCGAAAAATACAATGGAAGGGTCCCTGATAAAATGAATGAGCTTATAGATCTGCCCGGCATAGGCAGAAAGACTGCCAACACCATACTGATAAATGCCTATGGTATCGTGGAAGGGATACCTGTGGACACCTGGGTAATAAAGCTGTCCTACAGGATAGGCCTGACCGACAGCGACAAACCGGAAAAGATTGAGCAGGACCTTATGGCAATCGTCGAGAAAAAGCACTGGAAAGATATTGCCTATGTGATGAAAGCCCACGGCCACAAGATATGCCACTCAACCATGCCGCTGTGCAGCAAGTGCATCCTGAATAGCGTCTGTCCGAAAAACGGCGTTTCAAAACACAGCTAAAGTTTCACCTGCACCCGAAGCACCCCCATCTATTATGGGGCCTGGTAATTGCTTGTTGTCAGCACTTCAGACGCGTTATTCAAACCACCCGAATAGTCCTTGAACCATCCTTTTATAGTAGCGTTTAGCGGCCACCAGCCTATGAGAGTTGGGCCATTCAACGGCTTCCCCATTATGCCTTCAGAGTAAAGCTGTGTTGCTTGTGCACTGGATAGTGCTGTTGAATAGATTTGCACGTTTGTTATTAGGCCGTTGTAGTAACCCGTACCGGGAGCGCTGCCAAAATAGATGTTCGACACGGCTGTAATGGTGCTTCCAGATGCGTTTCCGTAACTTATGTTGGCATTGTTCAATAGGAGGGAATATACAGTTGCGAGTCCCGAATTTTCAACCGTCATTATCACGTTATTCCAAACCCCAGTAGGGAATTTTTCGCTTGTTCCCATGTCATCATGCCATCCCGTATCGAAAAGCAACTTTCCATCACTGTTGACGGGCCCTATCCTCCATTCACAGCATCCCGTAACACCTCCAGAATTGCCGATGATTCCTTCCCAGGCGTTGCTCTCAACGGGTACGAGACTGGGCATAAACGTCCAAAAGGAGATTGTTAGCTGTGATGGAGCAGAATAACCCCCTATTGTTTCGCTATTCGCCCCATCAGAATAACTAGCTACGAAAGGTGGTAATTCCGCGGAAGAAACTGTCCCGAAAACAAACCCACTAGAATAGTATGGTCCTGGGAATATCTGCCCGGGTTCTGTGTAATTAACGCCCACGGACATCGAGAATCTGGATCCTGCCGATAAGCATACGTTTGGAATGGAAAAGATGTAGGCACCGTCTGGTGATATCTCTGGATTTGGGTCTACTGTGGAGTTTCCCGAGAACGAGGACGATGCTCCTGTTTTGGTATTTGTTGCCGTTATCTTTGTTATGTTTATGGTGTTTCCTATGGAATTACCCAGCTGTATTCTTAGGACCCCGTTGGCATAGCACTGCGCTGTCACCGAGCCTAATCCGCTGAAGCCTGTTATCGTTGTTGATACGCTGCTGGATGGGCTGAAGATGCCCATTGAATATAATACTGCTGCTACTATGACTATGATTAAGATAGCCCAACCATAGGTCATCATGTACTCCAGGGCCGACTGGGCTCTTTTGCCAGCTAGAAATTTTCTGTCCGTAATATATAAGCGGCTCATATTTTAACTAATTGGCCGGTCTTTTTATTTATATCACGATTACACAGGGGGAACACGTGTGTGGATATTCTAGTATATTAAGATTACAGGGCATACCCGAGTTTGTTCAGCTGTGCTGTGTAGTGAACACGACCTTATTAGTGCCGATACCGAGGTTATGTCCGCTGTAATCTTTTGCAGTTCCGTTCATAGGAATCCACACTATTAAATTTTTCCCAAAGATAGGTTGGAACGTAGAATTTTTGTATATCTCGGAAATTTGGGAAGGCGTTAACGACTCGTTGTAGACTTGTATATCCGACACTTCACTTAATGAATAACTACTACTTTCACTTTGAAACACCGCTATCCCACCAGGAAACTGGTTTTCTAACCAGGTTGTGCTGTTAAGAGTCACGCTAGAAACTTGGTTATCATTTACATAAACAGAAAACGTTTTGGAACCAGCATTGTAGATTATCGTATAAAACGTCCAAGAATACGGTGAAGTATACTCATATCCCATACCTGCTGGCGCATTAACTATGTCTGTGCAATCCTGCGCACCATATTTATTTGTGCAAGTCCACGAAATACCCACAGTATTGGAATAGTAAAGCCCCTGGGAGCAACCTAATGGAAGCGAAAAAGCAAAATCGTTATTGGGGCTATTACTTTCAATTTTAGCAAAAAGGGAGATAGTAAATGAAGTAGTGCTAGCATTTATGGGAATTGCTGCCGAACCAAAATTATTAGCACTATTATTCGTATGCTCTACTGCCCAATACGGTATAATCGTTGAAGAAACTGTTCCGGATGCGGTCCCACTCGTATAGTAAGGTCCTCCGAAAGTCTGACCGGGTTCCATGTATGTTACCATGGATGTAAATGAGTACTTAGCGCCCGCAGAGGTTCCGCATACATTAGGAATGTAGAAAATGTAAGTCCCGTCTGGAGCGATAGTTTCGTTCGGGCGCACTTTCTGGGTCACTCCATTAGACGTAACATTTATCATTGTGATATTTATTGTGCTACCAATGTTATTTCCAAGTTGTAAACGCAATCCTCCATTGGACATGCACAATGCGGTTGGAGAACCTAATCCGCTGAAGCCTGTTATCGTTGCTGAAACTGATGAAGAAGGGGAGAATATTCCCATAGAATATAGAACACCTGCAACGATTACGATAATTAGGATAGCCCAGCCGTAGGTCATCATGTACTCTAATGCTGATTGCGAATGGTTTGAATGAAGAGATAGCAGTTTAGTTGTGCGCGTGTCTGGGCACAGAGGCGACTTATTCTTGCTGCTTTTCCTTTGCATAGAGGTTATATCGGCTACGCGAATTTAAATATTAAGAAGCCATTTCCACAGCGGAATGAATTTTATCTTCTTACCTTTTATCTTTTCCTCAGCTTCGTAATCCCAGGTTATGACTAGGAGATTGTTGCATGTCAACTTCTTAGAAGAGGACAATAGAGCTTTTAATTCCCTGTCTTTTGTTTCTAAATTTGATGTGTCGTAACATACCTGGATAAGCTGCGTTACGGCTCTCCCATGTTTAATGCAAAAGTCTATCTCGCTGCTTACATCAGAAAAGTAAAATAGCTCTCTATCCAGTGTTACTCCCATACGCAATAATTGCAAAAAAACCGCGTTTTCCATCACTCTACCAATATCATCTATTCCGTTTACATAGAGCATTCCGCTGTCTGAAAAATAGGTTTTTGCAACGGTCTGCTCCAGCTCTTTATACGATTTGGAATATTTGTGTAGAGTGAAAACCACCATAGAGTCTAAGAGATAGCTAAGATAGGTATACAGCGTGTTTTTGCTTGCTTTTATGCCGATGCTTTTTATAAAATTATAAAACTTGTGTACGGAAACGTATTTCGAGTTTATTAGCGCCTTCAGTAATAGCCTCAATAGCTTTTGATTCTTTACGCCGAAGCGCTCTATCACGTCTTTATAAACGACGACATCAAGTATGTCACTTAATATTTTATCCCTTTGCTCTTCGAACAAAACGGCTTCCGGATAACTTCCTTTTAAATACTGCCCGAGAAGATTCAGCATCCTCGCTTTTTCTGATGAGGATAGGTATTTTGGAGGTTTAAAATTCTTTGCGGTTATAAACTCGTAAAAACTGAATGGATAAACATAATATACCAATGCCCTGCCTCTCAAAGAAGTTGCAACTTCCTTGGATAACAATTTTGAGGATGAACCGCTTATTATTACCTGCGCATTCTCGCTGTCTATTATGGTCCTGACGAACCTTTCCCACCCAGAGACATTTTGGATTTCATCGAAAAATAGGAATACCTTGTTATTTTTGTTATCTGGAGTCATCTCATAAAATAAATCAAGCAAGTTCCTCAGATCAACCGCGTCACACCCAACAAGTAGATCATTTTCAAAATTGATGAACAGAATCCTGTTTTTTTCTGTTTTATTTGCTAACAATTCTTCTATCAGCTGAAACATAAGAAAACTCTTGCCGCTGCGCCTTGGACCTACCAACGTTATAACGCGCTTCAATCGCGTATTGATATCTATAGAAATATCCCTTTTTAGGATTTCTGGCAACTTCTTCTCTTGGAAATCACGTATCAATCTAATTAATATATCTCTATTTATCATAGTATTATACAGAGGGAAACTTATTTAAATAGTTTCCCTATAGAGAATATAGAGTTCGCCGCATCATGGACTAAGTATTTATACTTTATGTATAGATATAACCTAAATTTAGGTGATAAGTTTACATCTAATCTTCCTTTTTCATGTTTCTTATAGAAAATGTCTATAAACGTCATTTTAGCTTCTAGTTAAGGAGACGCCCATTGTACATTCATGGCTACGCCATTGTTATTGTTACCGCTGTAGTCGTTAGCGTTGCCGTCCAGTGGCCACCATGCAATAAGACCGATGTTGGAGAGTGGAGCGCCGCCCACCACTTCACCGTACAGTGATTGCATTTGTGTTGTAGAAAGTGCGGTGTTATACAGCTGCACATCCGATATATAACCGTCATAGAAATTGTTTGTACCAGAGCCTATTACTGCTATCGTCCCTGAACCAGTTTGAATTGTTGGTACAGGATTCACAGCATTCAGTGTCCCCGTCTCATTTACATATGTTGTCGCAGAGTTAGACCCACCTGGATAAGAAAAAGCTATTAAGTCCCATGCACCGCCGCTTACCGTACCACTAGCACATAGATGTTGGTTCCAGAAATCTGCGCATACCTGTCCGCTGTAGATACCTATCATTGCATTATCTTCCGATGTGCCGTACAAGCCATAATTAAAAATGAAGGGGTATGTAGTGCTTTGGGTCGTTTTTACCCAAGCTACAATTGTAAGAGCGTTGCTGCCAGATGGGAATGTAGAATGAGGTATTTCACTTATATTTGTTGATGCCTGTCCGTTAAAACTTGCGACAGAATTAGGAATATTTTTAGTAGATATACCAGAAAGTCTTCCGTTAGAGAAAAACGGCCCAGAGAAAGCCTGTCCTGGTTCTGTGTAAGTTATGGTAACCGAGCCGGAATAGGATGATGAAGACTTGTTACAAGCACTGTTTACATAGAAGATACCGGACTGTCCTGCGCCTAGAAGAGAACTTACATTTTGCGATAGAGATATTCCGTTGCTGCTGCCGGTTACGTTTATCTTTGTCACATTGACAGTGTAGCCCACTGTGTTCGAGACATAAAGCGCCAGTATTTGATTGTTTACCGAGTTGACACAGGCAGCCTGCGTCACTCCAAGACCTGTGAAGCCTGTTATCGTTGCTGAAACTGATGAAGAAGGAGAGAATATGCCCATCGAATACAGGACAGCGGCGACCATCACTATTATGAGGATGGCCCATCCATAGGTCATCATGTATTCCAGGGCCGACTGGGATTTTCCCATGGCTACGAGGGGCCCCAGCCTATTAGATAACCTTTTCCGTTATTGTTATTATTATAGTCATTTGCATTCCCACTTAATGGCCACCAGGATATTATTCCCACGTTTGATATAGGCATGCCGTATTCTCCTTCAGAGTATAAGGTACTAATCTCAGAAGATGTTAGTGCAGTGCTGTATACTTGTATATCGCTGAGGTAACCGTTGAATGTTGCCATGCCAGCATATCCGCCCCCTATATTGAATTTTTGGGCTGTTATAGATGCTGTGCCGTCTCCCGTCGCGCTGCTTTTTTGTACCCCGTCTACATAAATTGTTAGGTTATTTGTTGCCGCATTCCACGTTCCTGTGACTAAAGTCCATGTATCTATAGGCACTGCACCTCCAGATGGCTGGATAACGTCAGCGGGCGGATTCCATCTTACTACGGCAGACCCTCCCGCAGATGTTACTCCTATATCTAAAAGACTGCCAGCGGTTGAATTGAAAACCTCTGCTATGTTCTGCCAGTACGGACCCTGGCCGTTATTGTAAACCCAAGCTGAGATTGTGATAGCATTAAGATTATAATTAAATGTGCCGTTTATACACGGTGGTACATAACCCGTTTGCGACCCACTTAAATCAAGATAATAGTTTTGTGCAAACGATTTCGAGGTTGGAACAGAAGTCGTTTTTATATTTCCATTAGAGAAGTATGGTCCTGGAAAAGTTTGCCCCGGTATAGTATAAGATACCGAAACCGTCACAGAATCAGAGGATGCATTTGAGCAGGAACCTTTGGGCAGGAGCACTACTGCATTCGAGTCTGGGGCTATCAAAACAGAGAAATATGAAGATGTTTGGTAACCGAACGAATCGGTACTGTTAATTCTCGTTATATTTATCAGAGAGCCTTCATTGTTGCCGAATGATATCGCCAACGTGCCGCTTAATAAACATTTTGCCTGTACACTCCCCAGACCGGCAAAACCGGTCACAGTTGCAGAAGCCGAACTCGACGGATTAAATATACCCATAGAATAGAGGACGGCTGCCACTATCACGATTATGAGGATGGCCCAGCCGTACGTCATCATGTACTCCAAAGCTGACTGTGCCTGTCCGTTTCTCATCTTAAGTAAACTATATCAAAAGTTATAAATGTTGGGAAAGAAACTCGAACATTTATGGTGCGTCACTGTCCTTTCTTATGGGAGGAAACTACACGTCTTATTGTGTACAGGTGCTCATCATCATATCTCGCGTACTTTGCAAACGACCTGTGGTTTTTCGGCACATAGATCATGTCTATGAGTTTTATGCCTGATTTTGTCAGCATAACGTTACCTGAGTGAAGGTCCCCGTGCACGAAGCCCCTCTCGTGCATTTTCTGCACGGTCTCTTCCAGTTGACCTGCTATGTCGTATCGGTAATTACAAAAATGTTCCTTTAAACGGGCTTCGTTGAGTGTCTCTCCATCTATTTTTTCCAGTATGAAACCCCTGAGCGACTTCCCCTCCGATACCATCGCCAGCGGCTTGACTATTCTATCCGGGTCAAGGTGATATACCCGCTTCATCAGCTTGAACTGATCCCGCATGGTGTACTTGTCCGGTATCCCGGCTTCATCGCCTGTATAGGGCTTGAAAAAGTAGTCACTGGTGTAATCCTCCTTGAGTTTGCTCCTTACTATATCATCCAGCTTCCTATCGTAATCCGACATACTGTTATTAGAGAGGAGAGTATATAAATAGTTTACTATACATTAGTAGTACTTAATTTTAAAGTAATCCAACAAAGGATTATATAGAAAATATCCTCTATCATGGTGTGGTGCCGGAGGGGAGTGCAGCTTGTGCAAGGAAAGCTAGAAAGAGGATCTTCAAGACTGACATAATGAGGGCACTGTCCGTATATTCGACAGAAGAAAACGACAGAGTAGTCCCGTGGAAGAACGTTCCGTTCTAAGCAAGGTGGGTAGTAATGTACGGATTCAGAAAGGCCGACATCTCTTATATATAATAAAGGTATACGTTCCGAACTATGCTGAAAAGGGATTGAGATAGACAGAAAAATATTTATTCAAGTTGCATTCTATAATATAGTATAAGAAGGAGGGGGAAAATGTTAAACATAGTGATTGTCGGAGTGATAATCGTCTATATGCTGATACTTCTCGGCATAATATTCAGGAATAACTCTCTGGCATCAAGGATTTGAGGAAGCAGCGGACAAAGGGGCACCGGCGAATCTTATTCTGTCAGTTCCGGGCGCGTGAAATACTCAAGGTTTTTTCTGGTCTTTGAATTTACCCGTGTACTTGGCGGAGCCTTTCACGTCTTCGAATATTATCTGGCATATTCTGGTGCCTGGGTGAATTGCTAGGGCGAACGGCGAGAGATTCGCTATTTCTAGGACTATCCTCCCGGAAGCACCAGGCTGCATGAACCCGCTGCTCACATGGGTCAGAAGCCCCATCCTCGCGAATCTTGACCTCCCTTCTATTCTGGCAGATACATTCTCCGGCAGGCTTACGGTCTCGACGGTTATTCCGTGCACTAGTTCATCTGGCTGCATAAGAAGGTAACTCCCCTTGGCAACCCTGACGGTCTTGGTGATTGGTTTGTAATCAGTATCGTCGTGTATTTGGAGCAGCGAGTTCGTCTTGATGAACACCCTGAAAACGTTGGAAAGCGTCAGGTCGACGGAGCCAGGGCCTACCTGCGACTTATTGAAGGGAGATATCTTGAGTTTCTTCTCCTTTATGAGTTTCAGAATCGCGTCCCTGGAGAAAACCGCCATAGTTCCCAATGAACGATAGTATGTACGCCCTTAAATAAGTTGGTTGCCGGGACGTTCATTCCTTGACTGTGTGGGCCATTACCAGCTTCTTGAGCTTCTCGGGCAGGTATTTACCCCTTATGTGCAGCACTATCTCATTGCTTGGGTGCGTCTCTTCTTCGTTCTCGGTGAAAATAAAAACCTCGTTGCTGTCGACAATTACGAACCTACCTATATCGATATCGGTCTTGTTGAGCCTGCCGAACTGTTTGATTTCCGCTGCTACCGTCTCGTTGACGTCCTTAACAGGCGCGTAGACGTGCACGACCACATTGCTGGCCTTTGCCTGCTTGAGTGCCCTGCCTAGCGCGTTTATCTTTTTCTCCAGCGACTTCTCGGTTGTTATCAAGACTATCTCGTTCTTGGCGCCCTTTATGCTTTTTTTAACTCTGAAGTATATCGAATCCAGCCCCTGGTAGGAACTCGCAACCCTTCCTTCCTCAACGAACTTCACACCCTTGCTGTAAAGGTTCTGCAGGTCGCCCACGACGGCGCTATCCTTCAATTTCTTGAGTTTATCCATCTTCTGGTCGAGTCCTTCCTTCGCCTTCTCTTCGAGTTTTTCTATGAGTTCGCTAGGGGGTATCGCCTTGTAGCTTATGGGTCTGCCGAGCTCCCTTATTATGAAGCCCCCATTCTCCAGCGAAACGAGTATGTCGTAAGCCCTGGACTTGGGAACGTTGGCTATCTCGCTTAGTTTTCCAGACGTGGATTTACCCTGCGACAGGAGAGCAAGCCAGACTTTCGCCTCGTACAGGTTGAGCCCGAACATCCTCCTTATCTTCGCTATATAATCTTCACTGAAAGTCAATGCCATGTAAGTACCCCCTTTTGCTATAATTATTCACTAAGTAGACAAAGTATTTAAAACTTTCTTTTTCACTGAAACAAAAAGTAAAAAAACAAAAGTTATAACCGTTCAGACTCTTACCTTGAACATTGCGATGCCGGCTATGAAAACCACTGCACCTATTATGACCTCTGAGAGGTTGTACAGGTAGAGCGCGCGCACTCCAGAACCGGCCGTGTTCGCTCCCGAGGATATCAGTGCGTTGTTTATTATGCCCAATACCCCCAGAACGACCAGTACCAACCCGAAGGCAAACAGTACCAGACCCAGTGCGGCGTCGACGAGCAGTTTTTCCTCATCGCGGAATTTTGTCGTTCCTTTCGCTTTCATAGCGAATAATATACAAACCATATTTAAAAGGCTTTCTGGTAGAGTATTATTTTGTTTTTATACTACGATTTCCTCCATTATTTAATGACTGAGGAGAAGTGTGTATTCTGTTCCATAGCCAACAAGCAGATGCCTGCCAAGGTGCTCTATGAGGACGAGGGAATCACCGCCGTTCTCGACATAAACCCCGCCGGAAAGGGCCACACCCTCGTCATACCGAAACAGCACTACGGAAGCGTGTACGAGATGCCACAGAACCAGTTCCTGCAGTTCATGGCAGTTGCAGACGCCATAGGATATTCAATAATGCTCGCACAGGCCCCCAACAACGTTGATATGCTATACACAAAGGAGCTGGTAAAGGGAAACGTCACTCCGCACGCGCTAATCCACCTGATACCCAGATACGACGACGACAGCGTCAGCTACGCATGGGCCCATCAGAACGTGTCGGAGGAGGAGATGACCGCGATAGCCGACAGCATAACCGCGACCATAGAGAAAGTCAAGGCAAACGACCAGTCAGCAGCTCAGAAAGAGAGCAGGCGGGAAGAACCAAAGAAGAAACCGGAAGAGCCTCCAAAAGAGGAGGAAAAACCGCGGGAAATAAGCAAGAAGACGGTTGTGTTCTAGTTGCCGACGTACTCGACGGTCTGCCCTTGTTCCTTTGACAACTCGTCCTTTATGCTATCCGTGAGGTCCTTGAACTCCTTGGCGTCCACGTCGAAATAGTCGTAGAACGATGGGGATATTTTTACAACCTTGTGCCCGTCCTCCTCCGTTACGTTCACGAAACCCCTCGATTTCAGTTCCTTGAGGTGTTGGTACACTATGCTGCCCCTCCTCTTGACAAGGTCTGCCTGTTTCATCTTCTTATTTACCGCTATCATACTGAGCGTCATCAGAACTCCCTTGCCCATGTCGGTCTGCAGCCTGTCCTGGACGAGGTGCGCTAGGTCGGGCCTGAGCCTCATACGGTAGAGATTGCCCTCGCTGACTATGTAGAAAGCGCTCTTTCTCTCCTGATAGACTTTATTCAGAGACGATACTGCCTTCTTTATTATCAGCTCGTCGGACTTGGTCTTTTTGGCGAGCTCGCCGAGCTGTATGCCGTCTCCGTACGAAAATATCAGCGCTTCAACGTATTCTCCTATTTTTGACATATATCTCCTCGAACGGGTTCTGCTGCTCCAGGTCTATCTTATCCATGTTGGCCAGGAACAACAGCGGCAGAAAGGTGTATACGAACTCCTTCCGGCCTTTCTTTGTGATGAGCTGCGAAAAAGGAACGGAATCATTGCTGGAGAAGAGCTTAGACAGCCTCTCCAAGAGGAAGACTATCCTGTCCTCTATCCTCACTTCCTTGAGCTTCAGCTCGAAGTTTATCGTGGACTTTATGCTGGCGCGCATAGCGTCCCTTATGGTGCTTATTAGCTCTGAGATAGTCATCTTGCGTTTCCTTATGAAGGGGAACTTTGAGCTCACCACTATGTCGAACGGTGTGGACTTCACGTAAGTGGATTTCCTGCTTCCTTCCTTCTGTCTGTCCCTATAGAGCATTTCTTCGACAACCCTGTCGGATTTCATCTTTAGGAGGATGGCAGCAGTATAGATGAACTTACCGCCGAAACGGAAGTCCACAACGTTTATCTTTGACACGAGGGTAGTGAACTTGTCGGTTATCTTTATCAGGTCGATGTCCATTGGATCCATACCTTCTTCCCTTATTATCGATGTTATGAGGTGCTCCCACCCCAACTCATCATCCAGTATGCGCCGGTAAAGCTCGTCATAGTCCATGTCAGCTAACCAAAGTAGTTGAGTTCTCCGGCCTTCTCCTTCTTGGTGTATACCTTCTTGGCCATCTCCTCGTATTTCTTAGCTTCCTCCGGGGTCAGACTCGGCTTGACTATCTCGAGCGCCCTATCGAAGTCATCCTTGGAAACTTTGTCGGCACCTATGTTATTCCTGAGCGCACTCATTCCCGCTTCCTTAGTGAGCCTTTCCAGATCGGAGCCGACGAATCCTTCTGTCCTGCCTGTCAGGTACTCGAGAAGTTCGTCCTTGCCGCCTTCTACCGGCATGCGCTTTATATACACATTGAGTATCGCCCTTCTGCTCTCTGCGGTTGGGGGCGGAACGAAGACTATGTTGTCGAACCTACCTGTCCTGAGTATGGCTGGGTCTATCTTGTCAATCCTGTTGGTAGCGCCTATCACCACTACGTTCTTTAGCGGCTCTATACCGTCGAGTTCCGTCAGCAGCTGGTTGACCACCTGTTCGGATGCGTTGTTCCCCTCGTAGGTGGATCTGGACGACGCTACGCTGTCGAGTTCGTCTATGAAGATTATTGAAGGCGAGACCTGTCTCGCTTTGTCGAATATCTCCCTCAGCCTCTTCTCGCTCTCTCCTACGAATTTGTTATATATTTCAGGTCCCTTTATGGCTATGAAGTTGGATTCTGTCTCGTTCGCAACAGCCTTGGCCAGCAGAGTCTTACCAGTCCCTGGGGGGCCGTACAGCAGTATGCCTTTGGGCGGGAGTATCCCCACCTTCTTGAAGGAATCGGGGTGCTTTAGGGGCCACTCTATCGCCTCTTTCAGCTGGGCCTTTACCTGTTCGAGCCCCCCCACATCGTCCCACCCTACGCTGGGTCTCTCGACCATAACTTCCCTCATCGCGCTCGGTCTAACGAATCTCAGGGCTTCCCTAAAATCGTCCATAGTGACCACTAGCTTCTCCAGTGCGGCCTTGGGGATATTCTCGTTCTCTTTGACATTCAGCTCGTTTATGTTCCTTCTTATCACATTCATGGCCGCTTCCTTTATCAGAGACTCTATGTCGGCACCGACGAAACCGTGGGTTATCGCGGCCAGGTACCTCAAATCCACGTCCTTGTCTATTGGCATGTTTCTCGTGTGTATCTTCCATATCTCAAGCCTACCTTTCTCGTTCGGCACGCCGAACATTATCTCCCTGTCGAATCTGCCGGGTCTCCTGAGCGCAGGGTCTATTGCGTTCGGCCGGTTCGTCGCGGCTATCACTATGACCTTACCCCTGCTCTTCAGCCCGTCCATCAGCGTAAGTAGCTGGGAGACAACTCTGTGCTCGACTTCCCCTATGCTCTCTTCGCGCTTCGTGGCTATCGCATCTATCTCATCTATGAATATTATTGTCGGTGCATTCTTCTCCGCTTCGTCGAACATTTCCCTAAGCCTCTTCTCCGCGTCCCCTACCCACTTGCTCATTACCTCCGGACCGTTGATGGTTATGAAATGCGCGTCGCTTTCGTCTGCAACCGCCCTTGCGAGCAGTGTCTTACCGGTCCCTGGTGGGCCGTACAGGAGCACTCCTTTTGGAGGAGTTATGCCGAGTCTCATGAATATTTCCGGGTGCTTGAGGGGAATCTCCACGATTTCCCTTATCTTTGACACTTCCTCGTCCAACCCGCCGACATCCTCGTAGCTTACGTGCTTGACGCGCGCCTCCTCCGAAAACTTTACCGGTTCCTGTGATATGTTCACTTCTGTGTTCTCAGTTATCACCACGTATCCTTTGGGCGACGTGGAAGTGACCATAAATCTGAGTTCCAGGCCGAACTGGAAGCCGGGAAAACCGTTCTCGAATATACCGAGTATGTCCTCGCCGAAGAACGACCCGAAAGAACTCTTCCCGTTGTTGCCGAGCGTGATGATGTCGCCCTTCGTCAGTCCCCTGTCTAGGAGCAGCCTGCCGACGAACTCTTCCCCACCCCTTATCGAGAAATTAGAGAGAGGGGAGAGATTGACGACTTCGGCTTCGTAAACGTCGGCCTTTCTTACTATTATGTTCTCGCCTATCGCCGCCTTAGCGTTCTTTCTAGTGGTCCCGTCTATCCTGACTATGTTGAGGTTCAGGTCCCCGGGATACGCCCTCTCGACCTTGGCGATGGTCTTCCTTCCACCCTCCAGCTCTACGAAATCGCCGGGCCTGACCCCCAGTTGTTTCATCCACGAGGTGCCTATCCTAACGGTGTTCAGACCTATCGCGTCCTGCTGTGCCTCCGCGACCTTAAGCACGACTTCTATAACCGGATTATCGCCGTTCATATTCAAACCTCCTCAAAAACGAATATCGTTCTTTTTGTGTATCCGACACCCCATTCTTTTATGAAATGCTCCGCTTTGCCCTCGTTCTCGGAAGGGACGTATATCGCACTCTTCGTCAGTCTGCCGCCGCCTATCGACTGCAGAAGACCGTCGTTGCCCCTCCTCCCCAACAGGGCGTAGTTGAAGAGCATCTTCCTGCTCTGGTTGAGTCTCGTCAGATCGTAAAATATCTCGGTGACTTCCTGAAAACCGAGTTTGTTGAAGATTGGTTCGCTGTCGAATATGCTCAGTCCCCCGAGCAGTTCGCCGAGCATCCTGTTCTGGAAGAGCTCGAATAAATCCACCACTTCAGTGTCCTTGCCACTGAAAACTTCCTTGACCTTTTCCTCGCTCTTTTTGTCATCGTCCTTAAGGATTACGTAGGTCTTGTCCTTCTTTTTTATGACATCGAAAACGCAATCCATCAACTCATCCGGCAGAGTGTCCATAATTAGCCTGTTTATGATAAACCTATGTCTTAACTTATATAAATAGTTTACTATAAACCAGCAGTATAATATCGAAGAGAATGCTATCGATATAAATATTATTATACACGGATTCATTTTTATAAACGGCCGCTCCGTCTAGTAATCAGCGGAAAAAGATCAAATATGAAGAACGAAACGGAAAACGCAGCTATTTTTGCAGTGATAATATCCGCATTGCTCGTGGCAACTTTCATCGCGGAATTGGCTCTTTACAGCGGTGGACTAACGGGTCCGGTAGAATACGCGTCAGAAAACGCTTCCGCGGGGAGTTATTCGATAAGCATGTCGGGCACCCAGTCGGCTTATCCTATCAAGTTCCTGAATATTACACCGTCGTTCGATTCAAACGGCAGCCTCGTAAGGTTCACCGTGCTCTTCGAAAACCCCACAAATTACACAATACACTATTCCGGCGGGTGTTTTTCACCCTTTGACGGCGTGACGCGCTATGACGGCGCGGTCATAAACGCCACGTACATGACCGGCGCAGCGTGCGACGCGATAGTCTCCATATCCGTGTCCTCCGGCAGCAGCGGCAGCGGCATATGGCCGTACCCGCAGCGGCTCAACATTACAGAGCGGGGAAACTACACTTTTACCCTCTTACTGCCGTACACGCTGTCGGGGAACGGCTTCTCGTACAGCGGTGCAGAGATGCTGAAATTCAGCATGTATCTCGGCTGACCGTCGGAGTATGTTGATTATCTCCAAAGCGTGGGCTGCCTACAGCGCAAGCCTAGTACGGGGATGGGAGGATAATGCTATCTACCAGAAATGGGACTAATTCTACGAAAAGAATTCAAGCCTAATAATAAAACAAAAAGTCAGTTTATAGTCCAAAAAAGTTTATTTATAGGCAAAAAGAGGTCATCTAATCTTTTATACGATGTTGGAATTAACGTTTATTCAAATAAACTGAGTTTTTCAATAAGTGGGTTAATTTGGATTCCATATCTAATGATACCCAACTTATTAGCCTCTTCAAAGCTCATCGAACATATCCTTTCCGCTAGACTGCCCATCTCAAAATTTGGGTACTGGCACTAAGGCGCGGGATAATTAGTTGTATAAACTACATTATTAGCCACTCCGTTATTGCCATTGCCGCTATAATCTTTTGCAGTTCCATTCAAAGGCCACCAACCAAATATAGGATTAGTCGCCTTATACGAAATTAAGCCACTATTATATATTGAGATTATCTGGGAGGTACTGAGTGCAGTTTTATATACTTGGATGCCGGATAACAAAACGTCTGTGACGTGCCCGTTCGCGGCTGAACCTATAAATACACTATCACTACCTTTGCTAGTCCCTGCATTCCCACCACCAGCACTTATACCATTGTTATAAAATAGTGATGCAGAATCAGAAGAGCCATTGTAAACGCCAACTATTAGATACCATGTACTGATGTTTGGAAGAAAATCGTTTGGTTGTGAGCCGCCGTGTACCATCTCTATGGACCAGAGTCCCCCCGTTATATACGCACTATTGAATCTTAATTCCCCGCAAGAAAAACCACAAACTGTTGAATTGCCTAAAGAGACGGGTCTAAATTGGGCATTTGCAGAGTTAAAAGTCTCTTTACCAACATTTAGCCATACCACAAAACTAACACTAGTGGTATTCGGAAAGTTCAGATTTGAGCTTATGATATTTATTATAGAACTTGTACTAAAAAGGGCGACGCAGGGAGGCATCGCTATGGAAGAAACTGTTCCTGAGGCTGTACCGCTAGAGAAGTATGGTCCCGGGAATGTCTGTCCGGGTTCTGTGTAATTGATGCTGAATGACACGGAGAACCTTGATCCTGCCGAGGGGCATATGTTCGACAACGAAAAGGTATAGGTTCCATCTGGCGATATCTCGGGGTTGGGGTCAAATGTGGAGTTACCGGTAAATGAGGCGGTTCCACCGTTTCCAGTGGCAGTTATCTTAGTTATGT
>JAKAPM010000017.1 GCA_021807085.1 Nanobdellota archaeon | reverse complement strand
CGCTAGAAACCGCACGAGAGATATATGAGGTGAAAGCGAGACACCCAGACGCGGTAATACTCTCAGTCTTTCTCGGCGGTTCGCGCGTAGAGAAAGCCAGGAACTTCCTTCTAGAGAGGGACATGCCAATATATAACTACCCCAACGAGGCGGTGGAGATGTTGAGGGGAATGTACTTCTACGACACGCACAAGACCCAGACCTACTCCACTTACAAGCGGGACAAGACAAAGATAGCGAAACTCAGCGTGACTAAAAACCTCTTCGGCCTAGACGCTAAAAAAGTGTTCGATTCAATAGGTATAAGGTCCGCCAACGGCCTGCCGGTTAGAAAACAGAAGGACCTTTCAGCCGTCAGCGCAAAGATAGGTTACCCGTGCGTGCTGAAGGTGAATTCTGGCGATATACCGCACAAGAGCAGGTTCGGCGGAGTCATAGTCGGCATACGTGATTTCGATTCCCTCAACAAAGCTTTCTATTCCCTCCAGAATAGGCTGGCATCCGAAGGCAAGAAAAACCTCAGATACGAGCTGTACGAGGATATAAACAAGATCAGTGAGCAGAAAACGGAAGTTCTACTGGGTGCGCACAGGGACCCGCAGTTCGGTCCGATGATAGCCATAGGGCTGGGCGGCGTGCTAGCAAACCAGATAAGCGAGGTCACATTCATGCTCTCGCAAGTTTCCGACAACGACATATCCGATTTCGTGAATTCCAAGGTCGGCAAGGTGCTTTCCAGCGCAACCGACTCCACTACTTTTCAGGAACTGATAAGATACATAATAAAGCTAGACAAGTTGATGACGGTAAACAGGCAGATAAAAGACATAGATCTCAACCCTATCGAACTGTTCAAGGATACTATGGTCGCGACAGATTTCAAAATTTTCGTCTGACAAGCGAAATAATATAGATAGTTATTTAAACGTCCAGCGTTAATCAACACTATGGCACTGAGACTCAAGAATATAACGGGAACATACGGTCTGAAAGTTTACACTGATTCTGGCACTTATTTCGGAGAGATAGATGAGGCGATAGTCCAGGACAACAGAGTGATCGGATGGAGGATAAGGGCCAGCCCTTCATCGAACCTTTCGAAGATAATAAAAGGCGCGAAGGGCGCCATAATACAGCACAGTCTGGTACGGGCGATAGGCGACATCTTCATAATCTCCAGCATAGTTGCGTCCCAGTCGGAGATAGAGGGACAGCCTGAAGAAGAGTAAGATATTAAATATAAACTATAACTATATATAGAATACTATTCGGGTATAAATTATGGACAATACGTTCGGTATATCCTTCAAGACGACGAATGATATCCGCATACCTTCGAAGATAGTCGACCAGGTGATAGGCCAGGAACCCGCCGTAGAGATAATAAAGAAGGCTGCGATACAGAGGAGAAATGTCCTTCTCGTGGGTACGCCGGGTACGGGCAAGAGCATGCTCGGGCAAGCCCTGTCCGAACTCCTCCCATCCGAAAAGCTAGTAGACATGCTCTCCTTCCAGAACCCTAAGGACGAGAACGAGCCTATAGTCAGAATACTTCCCGCCGGGGAAGGCAAGAGAATCGTTGCACAAGCCAAGGCGAAGAGCATGGCAGCTTTGAATGGCGGCAACAACATGATAATATTCCTCGGTTTCCTAGTGGCTTTCTTCGTGGCTACCTATATAGTGAACATACTAGTATCATCCCAGAAGGACCCGATAATAGCGGCCGCAAACCAGATATCCGGCACATTATTCATAATAACTATGCTGCTTGGCTTCATTTTCATAGTGTTAATGTATAGGATAGGGAGGACCACCAACAGAGCGTCGGTGCCGACGCCAAAACTCTTGCTGGACAATTCCGGCTTGAAGCACGCCCCATTCGTCGATGCAACCGGCGCGAGGGAAGGCGCACTTCTCGGCGACGTACAGCACGACCCTTTCCAGACCGGCGGTCTCGGTACGCCGGCGCACGAGAGGGTTGTACTCGGCGACATACACAAGGCGAACGGTGGTGTACTGTTCATAGACGAAATAGCCAACCTCACTCCGGAAACCCAGATACAGCTCCTAACAGCAATGCAAGACAAGAAACTCAGCATAACTGGCAGGAGCGAGAGGAGCGCTGGTGCAATGGTGAAGACCAACCCTGTACCGTGCGATTTCATACTTATCGGTGCGGGAAACCCGACTTCTATAGCCAACATGAGTCCTGCACTTAGGTCCAGGATAAGGGGTTACGGATACGAAGTCTACATGAACGAGACGATGGTAGATAACAAGGAGAACAGAGACAAGATAGCGAGATTCGTGGCGCAGGAAGTAAGCAAGGACAAGAAAATACCTCCCTTTTCCAAGGACGCAGTTCTTGAGATAGTAAACGAAGCGAGGAGAAAATCAGACAGGAAGAATTCTCTGACGCTCAAACTTAGGGAGTTGGGAGGAGTGGTCAGAGTGGCCGGTGATATGGCCGTAGAGAACAAACACACCGTCGTGACGAGAGACGACGTGGTCAGGGCCAAGGCTTACGCCACATCCTTCGAGCAGCAGATAGCTACCAGGTACATAAAGGAGAAGAAGGATTACGACGTAATCCAGGTGAGTAGCTCGAGGGTGGGAAGGGTGAACGGGCTGGCAGTTATAGAAAATTCAGATTCTGGTCTTATGTTGCCGATAGAGGCGATAATAACCAAGAGCATGCGAAAAGGAGGAGGCGAGATAATAGCCACTGGTAAATTGGGGGAGATAGCACAGGAGGCCGTGAAGAACGTCTCGGCGATAATAAAGCTGTACTCGAAACAGCCGCTGACAGATTACGATATCCACATCCAGTTCCTACAGGCTTATTCCGGCGTCGAGGGTGACAGTGCAAGCATAAGCGTTGCAGTAGGAATACTGTCTGCGCTGACCAACATACCCGTAAAACAGTCAGTTGCTATGACCGGTTCCCTATCTATATGGGGAGAGGTCCTTCCGGTCGGCGGCGTTACGTCGAAAGTGGAGGCTGCCATAAACGCAGGAATAAAAGAGGTCATAATACCAGCTTCAAACATAAACGACCTAGTCCTGTCAGAGCCAGGTAAAGCGAGAATAATACCTGCAAGTTCGATAGTCGATGTGATAAAAAGCGCCCTAGTGGACAGCCCCGACAAGAAACGATTGATAAGCGCAGTAGGGAAGTCCCTGCGCAGAGCCTATGCCAAAAAGTAAGGTTTATGCGCACGTTTTCGACGAAGAAACGTACAGGAACATCGTAAAACTCAAGAGCGGTGGATACATTAGTGATCTTCTCGGTCCTATCGGGACTGGAAAAGAGTCCTACGTTTTCTACAGCCATGACCAGCATGACAGGAGCGTCGCCGTGAAGGTGCACAGGCACCACATAGGCGCTTTCAAGCAGATACCCACGTACCTCCGCCTCAGGGGCACACACAGCAGAGGGTATATCAACAGGATAGACGACTGGACGCGGTACGAGTTCAACTTTCAGCAGAGGGCGTTCGGCATGGGTGTGAATGTACCGGAACCTATCAGGAACTACAGGAACATAATAGTGATGGGATTCATCGGAGAGAACGATTCTCCAGCCAGACCTGCAATACAGGACAGGGATTTCGACGCGAAAGCATGGTACGGTAAAATATCCAATTACATCGTTCTTATGGGAAGAAGACACATGATCCACGGGGACCTAAGTCCTTACAACATACTCAACCTGAAAGGCGAACCTTTCCTTATAGATTTCTCGCAAGCCCTCAAGCTCTCCAAAATGACACTCTCCTACCTGTCTAGGGATATATCCATCATCAACAATTGGTTTGTCTCAATCGGTTTCGAAGAAACAATTCCAGAGAAGGAGATTATAAGAACCATAGATCCATTATTACTGAGTGGAGAATGACCATTATTACGAAGTTTACAGGCTTTTGGTTAGCATATCCAGGGGAAAAGTCACGACCTACGGCGCGATAGCAGGAAAACTCGGGCTGAATCCCCGGTATGTCGGCAAGATACTGTCGGAAAATTCACATCCGGAAAAGTACCCCTGTTATAAAGTGGTCCGTTCAGACGGAACCATAGGCGGGTATACAATAGGAAAAAGGAACGATGCAGGCACTAGTGAAAATAAGAGGCGCAAACTCATAAGGGACGGCGTCTTAATGAACGGCAGCAGGGTGCGTGAAGACTCCATAATCAGAAGCCTGAGATGAGACGCGTCTAGCCCGCGTCCGTGTGCGCTGCGGTATAAAAACGCTGGGTGCAGGATTTGAACCTACGAATCCTTTCGGAAACCGGTTTGCTTGATTATTCTCAAGACCGGCGCATTGCCGCTCTGCCAACCCAGCATATTATCCCTATGGAAATTTTAAAGCTATATACTTATCACTCATCAGCACGGCATTTTGGACGTGTACGCGTCGCTCCCTCTCGGCATAAATATTAATTATCTAGGAACGTTTTTACTTATATGCTGCTGAAAGTGCCAAACTTTTCTCTGGAGAAGACCCTTAGCTTAGGACAGACTTTCGTGTGGGACAGGGACGGGAATTACTGGACTTCCTATGTCGATAAGCCTGTGCTTGTCAGCCAGATCGACGGGAAGAACTTGGAAGTTTTCGGAAACGTCACTTCAGCCGAAATTTCTAAGATGCTAGGGCTCAACGACAGAATCGACGATATAAATGCTGAGATAGACAAAGACAGTACTATAGACAGAGCGATAAATTTCTCCACAGGCGTGCGCATAGTCGACGACGGCTTGTGGCCGGCGACACTCGGTTTCGTGCTATCCATACAGTCCAATGTCCCCCTAATACTCAGGAGGATAAAAGCCATGTCGATGTTTTACGGGGATAAAGGGGAGACAAATGGATTCAGACTTTACAAGTTTCCCAGCTACGAGAGGATATTCAACGGCGGTGAAGAGGCACTGCAGAGATTCAAGCTGGGATTCAGGAAGGAGTTCGTCTTCTCTGCCGCAAGGGCTTTCGTAGAACGCGACATAGCAAATCTAGGCAAAAAGGACGTAGAGGCAGAACTGCTGAAAATAAAGGGGGTGGGGGAAAAAGTGCTCGACTGCATCCGGCTCTACGGAATGCATGAACTATCCAGCTTTCCCATAGATGTGTGGATAAGAAGGGCTGTTACTAGAGAGTACAGCCATCTTATAAAGGGCAAAGACACTTACCGTAACATGCGCGATGCGATGGTAGGCTACTTCGGCAGGTATTCAGGATACGCGCAGGCGTATCTATACAACTATTTCAGGCTTAACAAAATCAAGTGAACCGTTCCAGACATCAAACACTGACATGCTCTTTATGCTTTTTTCGACAACGGAATCCAGCTCTATATCATCCTCGATACGCTCCAGCTTTTCCGTGCGAACGTGGGTCGCTGGCTTCTTCGAGACTATCGAACAGCAGTCCCTGTACTCCTTTATAGAATAACCGTAAGTGTTGTAGAACTTGGCCTTCTTTATTATCTCCTCTTTGTTCGCGGTTATGAATGGCCTGAACACTGGTACGCTTATGTCGCGGTCGACTGCTTTTATGTTGTCCAGCGTCTGCGATGCCACTTGGGACAAAGAGTCTCCACTCGCAATCGCTTTGTAGCCGTATCTACCTGCCAGTTTTTCGGCTAGTTTCAGGAGGAATCGTTTGAACAGCACCAAGTCATATCCGTGTCCGACATCCGCTGTCTCTATCGCGAACACCGAGAACGGCACAGCGTACAGCCTTACCTTGTTGATCTTCGATATTTCCCTGACTATGTCTCCTACTTTGCTCCTTATTATCTCATCAGTGTTCGGCATGGCGTAGACATGGAGGAGATCCACAGAGCAACCCCTTTTCATGAGTTCGAATGGGACCGCTGAGGAATCTATACCGGCGGAGAAGAGAGAGATGACTCTCCCAGCACTACCGACTGGAAGACCCCCTATGCAACTTTCTATATCATGGCTTATAACGAAGAAATCCTTGAAAACCTCGACTCTTACTTTTGCCGCTCCTTTCTTCCTGTCTTTTGATAAGAACTCGTATATCCATTGCGAGTCCTTCTCATAGTTTTTGTCTATCCTGTTAACGTCAAGTTTTATATCAGAATTTTTTCTGAGTTCGTCGATTTTCTCCTTCAATAAGTTAAGATTGCGCTCGACTGCGAATGACTTCCCTATCCAATCCACGCCAGGAGTCAGTCTCAGGACGTCCTTTGCATCCTGCCCGGCGTTCTCGAGTACTAGCCTATTCTCCAGTTTTATCGGGTTCAGACCAGTCTGCCTGCGTATATTGTCTATCAGAATCTTCTCAAACCTTTTTCTGTTTCCGCCCTTCAGTGCTATCTCCCCGTAGTGCACGCTCATGAAGTTTTTATTAAGCAGTTCAGCCATACTTTTATAAGTGCCATATCTGAATTAAACCGTTTGCTATATGGAGAAAAAATACGTAAAACAGCTAGAAGATTATATCTGGGAGATAGGGCGTGGTTTCAGGAAGGGTATGAGGGTGCCCATCCGCGTTTTGGCTTCTAAGCAGATATTCGACACGATGGACGTACAGGTGTTCGATCAGGCCGCCAACGTAGCGTCTCTTCCTGGAATAAAGGACTATTCCTACGTCATGCCTGACGGTCACAGCGGCTATGGTTTTCCAATAGGCGGAGTGGCGGCTTTCGACGTTAGCGATGGCGGGATAATATCACCTGGTGGTATCGGTTTCGACATCAACTGCGGTGTAAGACTCATGAAAACCTCCCTCACCTACAACGAAGCAAGGGATAAGATAAAGGAACTGGTTGGAAGCCTATTCAAAGAGGTTCCATCTGGCGTCGGTGTCGCCTCCAAGCACAAGCTCTCTGATTCGGAATTCAAGGAGATGGCTGAGAACGGTACTATATGGGCTATAGAAAACGGTTATGGGACCAAGAAGGACCTAGAACACATAGAATTGGGCGGAAAAGCCGACTGGGCAGATTCTTCCAAGATCTCGCAAAGGGCAATAGCTAGGGGCAGGTCTCAAGTAGGTACACTCGGTTCTGGAAACCACTATCTCGAGATACAACGCATCAAAGAAGGGGACATATTCGACGGTTCTGTCGCGAAGAGGCTCGGTCTGTTCGAGGACCAGGTGGTCATCATGTTCCATACAGGTTCGAGAGGGGGAGGGCACCAAATAGCTACAGACTATCTCCAGACTTTTCTTGCTTCCATGGAAGGAAAATACAAAATAAAAGTAACCGACAAGGAACTGGCTTCCGCTCCCTTTTATTCAGACGACGGACAGGACTATTATAAGGCGATGGGCTGCGGAGTAAACATCTCCTTTGCCAACCGTCAGCTGATAGCCAGCAAGGTCAGTGAAGTGTTCGGAAGGGTTTTCCGGGGCGACCCGGACAAGCTGGGGATATCCACAGTTTACGAGGTGGCGCACAACAGGGCGACTCTCGAGAGGCACGATGTGGACGGTGTTGAGAAGGAATTCTTGGTCCACAGGAAGGGCGCTACCGCTAGCTATTATCCTGGGAGGAAAGAAATACCAAAGGCTTACAGGATGATGGGCTCTCCCGTGCTTATAGGAGGAAGTATGGAAACTTCTAGTTTTCTGCTGTTGGGAGATTCTGGCGCAAGGGACACGTTCTGTTCTACTGTTCACGGAGCCGGCAGGACAATGAGTAGGGGTCGTGCAAGGAAGGAGTACGACGGTAATAAGATAAAGGAAGAGATGCTTAAGAAGAAGATATATGTGGACAGCGCTTCACTGGCCGGTCTGGCCGAAGAGGCTGGTGCGGCGTACAAACCAGTCGACGAGGTAGTGGAAACAGTCGACAGACTCGGGATATCTAGAAGAGTGGCAAGATTCACGCCGGTTGGTAACATAAAGGGATAATGGGATACAAGTTTTTGGACAGTATAACAAGCGCTGATGTAGCATTCGAGGCTAGCGGAAGAACCGAAAAAGAGATGCTGACCAATTCCGGTCTCGCTCTTTTCAGTGCACAGGTCCGGGGAAAGACCTGGAGGAATTTTGAGAGGCACGTTAGATTTGATACGAATTCCGGCGACCTAGAGTCATTGCTCTTCAGATTCCTGTCAGAGCTTGTCTTTCTCAAGGATTCGGACGGACTGCTCTTCGGTAGGTTTGAACTGAAACTCTCGAAGAAAAGGGGTAGGTTCACGCTCGAGGCAGACGCTTACGGAAACGAGGCGTCAGAATTCGGGAAAAACCTAATAGTGGACGTGAAGGCGGTGTCAATGCACAAATTCTCCGTGAAGCACAGGAGTTCGCGCTTCGTTGCGACCGTAGTCCTAGACGTGTAGGGCTTTCCTATTCTCACCGCATGTACATATAACCGTCTACGATGTGTCTGTTCCCGCCATCGTTGATGTACTTACTGTGTATCCCGGAGTTTATCGCGTCCTTATCCATTTTTTTCGAGCAGATAATTATCACGTTGCCAAGCAGGTTGCCACCCGATACCTTATAGACTTTGAAAAGTTTGCCGAGCAAGTGCAGGTACTTGTTGTAGTGGACCATATTCTTGGCGCTGAGGGCGTAGTTTATCGCTAGGATGCCATCGTCCTCAAGGGCTTTGAAACTATCCCTAACGAATTTTTCCTTTAGGAAGACCGGAGGTATGAAAGTCTCTTCGTATGCGTCAAGTATTATCAGGTCATACTTTTTCCTTTCTGCGCTCACTGCGGCGGCTCCGTCCCCGACTATTACCTCTCCCGACTTGAATTTGTAATCCAGGAACTCAGATGCGAGTTTGATCATTTTATCACTTATTTCCACTATTTTCATATCCAAATCGTCCCCGTAAATTTTTTTCAGCTGGTATACGATGGTCCCTCCCCCAAGACCTATCATCAAGATGCTAGGCTTCTCGAACAGTGCTGGCAATGGTGAGAAATAATCCCAGTAGGAGCCAGTGTATATGTTTGAGTTGCTTATCCTAGAATATGTGACACCGTTGAACTTTAGACTCCTGTCGCCAGTGTTCTCCGTTATCGTCAGTACGTGGCCTTTCTCTCTTACTGATTTTACAGTCCTGTCTCCTCTTATTATCCCTACAAATTTGTCCAGCAGACTCATATCCCAAATATAACATGAAATCGTTGCTTATTTAAGCCGTTTTACGAAATAACCGTCTACTGCTTCAGCTTCAGCAAGGTAACTTGGCCGCTCTGACCGGGCCTGTTCACCACTACGGCTTTTCCCGCATTGGTCTCAACAACGGCGCCTTTTGTAATAATATTTCTTCTCGCGTAGGAGCGGTTTGATTTGTTTTCCACTACCCTAACTATCTCTACCTTCGTGAATTTTTTGGAATCGGCGTCTAACATGTTGCCCTCCTTCAGTTGCAACGGAGTTATCTTTAAGTTTCCACCTAAAGTTCTAATTGATTTCACTCTCTTATCGCCGACCTGAAGCTGTACCTGCAGACCAATACTCTCGTATTTCCTCTTGTCTCTAAGTTTTCCCTTGAATCCACCAGTCTTTTTTTTCAGCGTTGGGGCAGTGCTTTTTGCCATAATCTTATTCTAATCAACTTCGCGTATTTAAACCTTTTTTGATTTCCGCGCGCCAACATATCTCTTTGGTCCAGGCCACCAGTTATACCTTTGCAGTATGAACATTATGGACGGCACTATGAAGAGTATGGAGATTATTGAGTCGACGATTATAGCCACGGCGACTATGAAACCTATCTCTGCTATCACAGGCACACCTGTCGCTATTAGGGAGAGGAAGACTATCGAGAATATAGCCCCTATAGCAACTATCACCGGTCCGCTCTTTGCCAGTCCCTTGCTTACGGCTTCGAAACTGCTTTTTCCTTCTTTGACATATTCTCTCACCCTCATTACGAGAAATATATCGTAGTCTACACCCACCCCCATTATCGTGCTTATCAGAAATATCTGCGCTATGGATATAAACGGCAGCGAGAACAGGTAGTGGAAGATCATTATCGTTGCAGCGTTTGCTATCGTCAGGTTAGACACTATCAGAAGCACTAGCCTGAGCGGAGTATACAGAGATAGTAGGAGTATTATCAGAACTGAGAAAATCATCACTCCTAGCACGGATATGAGTAGGGGGGTTGAGTTATTCATACTGTTCGCCGTGTTGCCGAGGAATACTTGCAGTCCGCTTATATTATATTCTAGGTTTTCCGACGATAGATAACTGTTTATGGCGCTGTACGTATCCGTAGCGGAGGTGGTGAAACCCATACTTTTCAGGTATGTTTCTATGACGAAAGACCCATTAGATTTGGATAGGGTGGAGAACGCGACCCCGTTTATGGAATCTATCCCGTCAAGTATATGCGTGCTGTTGACCTCTGCCATCAACTTAGTGTTATTGACATGTGCAGTTGAACTGGAGTTTATCGTTATTGGGCTCAGGGGGTCGAAACCGAAATTTTCACTCGCGACGTAGAAAGCCTGCTTTGCCTGCGAACCTGGCAGGAGCCCCAAAAAGTTTAGACCGGGCTTGTATGTTACGAAAAGGTACGCAGATAGCAGGACTATTGCTGAGAAGATAACCACTATCAAATACCTGTTGTTGTAATCAAGCCTCGCTATCCTGTCGAATGTCTTTTCTACACCTCCTCCGCCGTTTATGTTAGGATAGAAGATTTTCTTACCGAACAGCACAAGGGTCGCAGGCATAAGCGTTACGGCCGACACCAAGACTATCAGCACACCTATCGAATTCAGAATCCCAGTTGATCCCAAGAATGGGAAGTTGAACATGGAGAGTATAACGTACGCAAGCACGACGGTTGTGCCGCTGACTGCTATCGCAGACCCTGCCCCGCTCACGCTGATTTTCATGCTCTTTCTGTGGTCGGACCTTAGTTCCTGTTTGAACCTGTACAGCATGTAAACAAGGTAGTCCGTAGATATCCCGAGCATTAGTATCGCGGTCAGCGCTGGATCGAAGAAAGATATAGTGGTATGCAGTATGGAGTTGTATATTATATAAAATATTCCAAAGGCTATCGTCAGGTCTATACCGAATATTACTAGCGGCACGAAAGCTGCTACAGGCGATTTGAATATCAGCCCCGTGACTATCACAACCATAATTATACCTATCAGTATCGCCATCGTAGTTCCGGTGCTCGTTTCCGTTTCTATGTTTGAGCTCAGCGCGCTAGAGCCGGTTAAGTAGGAATCTACGCCAGATC
>JAKAPM010000016.1 GCA_021807085.1 Nanobdellota archaeon | reverse complement strand
GTCCACGGACAGGCTGGCTAGGTTGCTTCTAGCTATCTCGGCCATCTTCTTGTCGTTCTCATACACGTCGACGTTCCTGGCGCCGAGGAGCGCTGCACCTATACCCAAGATTCCATTGCCGCCCCCCAGGTCGGCGACGTTCCTGCCATCGAAACCGCTCTTGCTGTCTACCAGCAGGAGAAAATCTGTTGCGGTAGAGACGTCAGTACTGTACTGCTCCTTCCTTATGTCTGCTTTCTCGGTCCTTCTCAGCATTCCAAGTGCGGCTGAGAGCGTTACTTTATCCATTTTTCAGGACCTTCGAGAGGATCTCATACGCCTCTCCTGCGTCGAAGGAGTGTCCGAGCCTGTCTCTCAGGTTGGTTATCACAGTGTCCGGCCTGGTTATCTTCGCAGCTTTAACCAGCTTCCTCACTGCCGATTCTAGCTCCTTCCTACCCATTTTTTTGAGTCCGTACTTCTCGACAGCATCGGCAGCCGTCCTTGCCTTGCCCAGCGCCATAAGCTCCATAATGAACCTGGGTGCATCCTTCGCTATCCTGTTCTTGGCGACGCCCTCTAGCAGGAATTCCACGTCGCTGTCCGGCACGCCGAATCCGAACTTTCTTTTGGTATACCTGTAATCTTCGACCATCACGCCGACGATAGTGTTAAATCCCAGCCCGAGTTTCTCGTGCGCCCTTATCGCTTCCTGCAGTCTATTGACAGATATGAGCTTGTCGAGGAATTCATCTGTCATCCCGTATTTCTTCTTTACGCTGTCGACAGTCAGCCCAGAATACCCCTTTGCGCTGCTGATGGTCTTTTCGTCCAGCTTCAGTATGGGGAGGTCAGTTTCAACATACATCCTGTGTTCCCCGCCAACGGGGCGAAGAAAGCGGGTCGTGTTGTCGTCCTGCACCAGCCTCACCTCTGACGGCACCCCGTTAAGGAGGTTTTTTATCCTCTCAGACACAGCTGTCATTATGCTATCCTCCTTTCCGGCATCGTGTATCGAAAAGAAGAACGCATCCTTGTCCCCGCAGCCCAGCTTCTTCGATATCGCATCCTTCCTGTCCTGGTCTATGCCATAGGCTGGAAGCTCGTCCGAGTGTATTATCCCATATCCGGTCTTGACCTTGAGGTAATCGCTGATTTCTCCTCCAAACCTCTTGTTCTCGCAAACATAGGCGCCGAGCACGCTGGCAAAGCCTTCCAGCTTCGCGGCCGATATCGTCTTGTTGGCGGATAAAGCGTTTTTTATCAGTTTGGACCCCTCATAACCGGAGAAGACTTCGTTTATGTTCTTCGCCTCCAGACCCGCTAGGTTGTCGGTCAGGTAACTCTTCTCCTTTTGTATGGCTATGAGCGAGTTCTGGCGCGCTGCTTCGTTTGCTATGGCCTTGTCCATCTCCCTGATGTTTTGGAACCCCTTCAGCTCCACTCTGCTCCCGCCTTCAACCGACAGGTTGACGTCCTGCCTTATCGTGCCTATTCCCCTGCGGACGGGGAAGAGCCTGGTGAACCTGCCAAATTCCAGCGCTATCTCCTTAGCCTCCCTCTCATCGGTTTCGAGAACGTCTGTGGCTATCTCTACGAGCGGGATGCCCAGCCTGTCCAGGTTGTACACCGTCTCTGAAGCCGATTCGGACACCTTCCTGGCAGAGTCCTCCTCCAACGATATCGACGATATCGGTATCTTCCTGCCGCCGGAAAGGAAGCTCCCTCCCAATCCTACGACTGCGGTGCGCTGGAAACCAGTCGGGTTGGAGCCGTCCACTATCGTCTTCCTCATGAATATGAGATTTTCAGGTATGCGCGACCCGAGGGCGCTGGACACGTATACCGCAGTCCTTAGGGCGTCGCTGTCCACGTCGTGAGGAGGCTCCTCGTCTATGTCGACTAGGCAGTCTGTATCCTCGAAGAACCTGTAGGTTATCCTTCTGTATCTGTCGCCCTCGAACGCAGCGCTGACGTCCACTTTACCGCTCTCTCCGAACGAGGGCTTCAGGGTCCTCACTATCTCCCTGAAACCAGTGTCGTCGTGAATGGACGGCTCGCACCTGCAGAAAAGCTTGCCAGTGTCCAGCTGCACATGCCATTCGAAACCACACTTTATCTTCATATAAGGAAGCCTTCGAGGGGGCTCCTGTCGCTCATCTCACCCGCGAGACTTTTTGTCATGAGCGACCTAACCTCTTCCATCTTTTTGCCCTGTCCCAGCACGAACATCAGCTTGACGAAGGCCGTCTCTGTCAGGGTGTCGCCCACGTAGATGACGTTGTCCAGCCTTGAGAGCTCCCTGAGCGTGCTGTAGACGAACCTGTTTGTGGAACCGTAGACCGTCTGCGAGGTTATCACGACAGGGATTCCCGCGCCATCAGCCCTTTTCAGTGCCTTGTAGACGCTCTTATCTTCCAAAGGGAGGTTGCCGAAGCCGGTGCCGGCTATCACAATGCCCCTAGCCTTCTTATCGATATAATAGTCTATTATATCTCCCCCCATAGATGGATAGGATAAGAGCATCTTGACTCTGTCATCAATCTTCGCGTTGAGCACGGATTCTCCCGATCTCCTTGTGTAATCCGACACCTTGTCTATCCTTCCGTCCGGGAAGACTCTTGCCAGAGGCAAGGAGTTTATGGGCCTGAAAGCATCCCTCCTCTCTGTGTGCATCTTCCTGGCCCTGTTTCCCCTGAGCACGAAATTGTAATCATCGTTGGTGTTAGCGTGCATGCATATCACCGACTCTGCGCCGTCCCACTTGGAAGCGGTTATCGCCGACAGGAGAAGGTTGCTGCTCGCGTCCGTAGAACCTCTGTCCGGGCTCCGCTGGGAGCCTGTGAAGACGACCGGCACTGATAGGGGGTTCAGCATGAACGAAACCGCTGCGGAAGCGAAGTGCATCGTGTCTGTACCCATCGTCACCATTATCCCTTTTGATCCCCCTTTGACCGCGTCATAGGCGGCTTTAGCTATCCTAACCCAGTCGGCCGGCTGCATATTCTCCGACAGCATCTTCATCAGGCCCATTATAGCTACGCTGCCATATCTCTTCATGTCGGGGGCGAGCTGCAGGTAGTAGTCAGGGGGCACGCTGGGGGACACCCCCCCGGTCTCGTAGTCTATCTTCGACGAAATCGTGCCGCCTGTAGTTATTATTGTTATATCTCCCTTTCCCCCAGTCGATTCGCTGATTTCCCCTTTTTTCCCGCCTTCCCTTTTCGCCCTTTCCAGAACGTTTACTGCGGATATCTCCTTTGAAGGCAGGACGATATCATATCCAGATTTGAGCTTCAGTACCAGCAGTCCGCTCTCCTTTCTGTACTCTATGAATTCACCGTGCATTTCGCCGGCGAAGGTGCGCACGCGCAGAATATCTCCTCTCGAGAGCGATTCGAAGGATGCACCGCCGGTTTTCATAACGTTTTCTAGCATTCGCAAGTTTTAATCTTTTCAGAGACGTATAGGTGAGGGTGGTTTCGCGGTCACAGCGTCGCGGAATATGAACTGTAGTTATATAACTTTAGTTCAATAATACATTTAAATCGAGAAAGATTAGGATTATTATTAAGAATTAATAAAAGTAAAATTTAGATGCTTGGGGAAGCATCCAAATTTTCAAAGCGTTAGCGTAAGTTTTGGGTTCACTTACTCGTTTCTGTTAAAAATATAAAACAAGATGAGAATATAAAGCTTTCGCTTTGTATCCGAGTCTGAAAGGAGGGAAAAAATGGTAATGGATTTGCTTGTTGAAAGCGCATTGAAAGCCAGCAGGGAAAACGCTGGGTCGATAAACGAGCCTCTGTTCAACCAGGCCTTGATAAAGGTCATCGGTGTCGGCGGAGGAGGGAACAACATGGGCAACTGGTTGTTCAAGAAGGGTGTGAAGGGTGCCGAGGTCATACTCGCGAACACTGATCAGATCCAACTCAACGCCAGGAACGCAGACAAGAAGATACTGATAGGAAAGGAACTCACCAAAGGACTCGGCGCGGGAGGTTTCCCTGAAAAGGGAAGGCTCGCAGCGGAAGAATCCTCTAGGGAACTCAAGGAAGCGCTAAGAGGGGCCGACCTGGTCTTCGTATGCGCCGGATTGGGCGGGGGGACTGGTACCGGAGCGGCACCAATAATCGCCAAACTCGCGAAGGAGATGGGTGCCATAGTGATAAGCACTGTCACCATGCCTTTCAAGACCGAGAGGAAGCGCGTCGAAGCTGCCGAATCTGGACTCGAGCAGCTGAGGAACAGCTCTGACACCGTAATCGTTATAGACAACAACCGTCTGGTCAGCATGGCAGGCAATCTGCCCATAGACCAGGCTTTCAACGTCGCAAACGAAGTAGTTGCGACGATGATAAAGGGAATTGTCGAGACGATATCGGACGCAACCGCACTGGTACACCTTGACTTCGCCGATATAAAGGCGATAATGAACAAAGGGGGCGTGTCCGTCATCGGAATCGGTGAGACTGACGCGTCAGACTCCAGGGTGAACGAGGTCGTCAGAAGGGCGCTTAACAACCCTCTTCTGGACGTAAGCTACAAGGGAGCACACGGTGCGCTGATACACATCTCCGGTGGACCTGACCTGACTCTTGCAGAAGTCAACCAGATAGGCGAGCTCGCGACGCAGTCGCTCGATCCAGACGCAGTCGTGATATGGGGTGCAAAGGTCGACGAATCGCTGACCGGAAAGCTCAGGGTTATGACTATCATAACCGGAGTCAGCTCTCCATACCTGCTGGGACCGGAAGAGATAAACACCCTTTCCAAGACTACTGGTGCAATAAGCCAGGAACTCGGAATAGAGGTACTGAGATAAAACCTGAATTGTAGGGGTAGGGGCTCCTCTGAGAAGAGCCCCTACTTCCGTTTTTCATATTTATCAAATTTCCTCCAATCAACGGGGGGTAAAGAACCCCCCGTACCCCCATTTTTAATCTGTAGCGGGATTTGTAATTTTAGAAAGCTGTACGCGGCGGTTCATCCATTTAGGGCGCTCTTCTTGACGGCCATTCTTATCTCAGAACCAAGCCTTCCCAGCTCCTTGTTCTCCTTGTTTAGGAAGTACATGTGTTTCGTCACGCTGGGATTCACATTTTCCACCACTCTAGCCATATCCTGTGCGACCTTCCTGTAGTCTGGGTGTCCCTGCGGGGTGGTCCTTAGTTCGCATATGTGGAACAATTCCCTCGCGTTTATGTTGATATACCACCTTACGTTGAAACCGAACGTCACAGCGTACTGTGCCTGGTACGGCAGCGTCTTTCTTAGCGAATTGAACAGGTCTGTGACCTCCCCCATCTTTTCCCGGTAATCTTCGTCTATGCCTATCTCCGCGAACTGCTCCCTGACGCTGTAACCAAGGTCGGTGCTGAACATTTTCCTTTGCTGTGTCCCAACTCTATGCCTCTGCAGGTCTCTATATATACCTACTCTATTCTTTATGTCGAAGACGTAGTACAGCGATTCGAACGCCCTTCCCGGCCTTTGCCGCCTGTTTGTCCTATTCCCGACGTAATCAGATATAACCTTATCTTGTCTGTCCTTACTCATCCCGGCAGCGACATCGGACGAATCCTGCAACGAGAGCGAATACGACCCTGTGTACAATATAACTGAGAGCAAGGAATTCCTCGCCGCGGCGTCGGGATCCATACTTCCTCTTCCTGGATAGTCAAACAGAGACAGAGACGACGTCTCCAGCGGCTTTTCGTCCTCCAGAATGCCATCGAGACTAATCTTATCGCGTTTGTCCATCAAAAACTTTATCGCTTCCTCGCCATGTTTCTTCTTTATTCCGTTTATGACGGACGGAGCGAGCTTGTATATCTCACCGTACGCGTTTTCTGCAAGCCACCTGGCTTCGCCCAGAGGGGATGAAAACATCTTCGTCAGTATCCCGTCGTACACTCTGGCATTGGCGCTTATCCCCACGTGCGTTAGCGTCGACATCGGAAGATAGTCCCTCAGGAGGTCGAGGGCGTTGGCCCTGACAGAATTGTTGTAAGCCTTCACCAAGTCTTTCTCTGACAAGCCGTAATCAGCCCCCGATAAAGTAAATTCCGGCATAGTCATTACCCTTCCGGAGAACGAGAACTTGACCTCCTCTATAGGGTTTTTCTCCTCTATGAGCCCGGACATATCGGATATATGCCGCGAATAGGAATCGAAAAGGCCGTTCATAACACTCAGGTACGCGTCCCCGAACCGCGATTCCATTATGTCCTTGTCGGTGTAGAACATGTATTGCCCGTTCGGCAGCTTTTTGTCGAATGGGACGTATCTGCTGGATTTTTCTATGGCTGATGCGAACCTGCTGTCCTCTATCTCCTTTGCGGCCAGGTTGGATACGTACTCGAACGAAACCGGGAGGCCACCGACCATCTCTTGTATAGAATCGTCGCCGTAATCCAGCAGCCACGCCTGGTAGAACTCCCTGCCTTTGTTAATGTTCGGATAGAACTCCTTCAAGTATATATCCCTGGCCGTGCTTGCGGTCCTGCTGTATCTAGATAGCAGGGCGCCTGCATTTTCCTGGGAGAAAGCATCTGATATCTTCCATGCGTATACATTCTTGTCCGAATTTGTGACCACTCTGTCGAGTTTTGAGTTTTCATCGTCGTCGAAAGACCTTATCCCTATCCCCCCGTGTCCTTCGTAGAATTTTAGAGTGTATTCCGTTTTCATACTCTATTCAAAGGAGCCGTTTACTATTTAACCCTTATTTGACGTCTAATCTAGTGGTAACCGTAATACTCTCGTCGAAGCAGCCGGATGGGGATTTGCTGAAAAAACTAGTATCAAAACAGCTGGACAGCGTCAACAACCTCCAGATAGCCGTAGGGAAGAACGGGGAGCTGCTGGTCTATCCTACCGACTATCCCGATTCTATAGTCGGGGTCCTGCGGGCGCTATCGATAGCGGACAGTGCGGTGTTTGTGGTCAACGAGTCCATATCCGCCCTCGACGCCGAGCTGGCACTCGCGATAGAATACAGCGGTATAGGCAATGGGACGGTGCTGTACTCCGATTACTCAGACATGAACTCCTTCAAGTCGCTTTTTTCAAAGCAGAAGGTTGGAAGCTTCCCGCATTTGAAGGACTCCGCAGCCCGACCAGAGCCGCCTGCCATAGCGCAGGGCGAGGCCTCGGCGGTATCTATAGACAAGCATTTTACAGTCAAAGGTATAGGCAGCGTCATTATAGGGTTTGTCGCATCTGGCAGTATCAAGAAGGGGGATAGGATGTACTTGCTTCCTTCAGGGAAACAGGTGACTGTAAAGAGTATACAGCTGATGGACGTCGACGTTCAGGAAGCTAAAAAAGGCGACCATGTCGGGCTGGCCCTTAACAACGCCGCAGAGGACGACCTATCCGCCAACTACTGTGTCTCCTCCAGCAACGAGGTGTCGGACGAATTCGGCGCGAGGATAGAGTTTTCGCAGTTCTACGACAAGGAGAACGCATTTACCAGGTCGCTGTCCTGCGCGCTTCTCGGGAACAATTTTACCGTGACTCTGTCCGCTTCCCTGGACAGGATAACGGCCAAGCTGAACAGGAAGTCTCCTATGGTCCCCGGCAGGCACGTTTTGGCCGACGCCAGCAGGGTCGTAGGCAGGAGCAGGATAGTTGGAAGCGTAGAATTCGTCTAGATCAGAATATATCTGCACGTTACCGCCGGCTGCAGTCATTTTAGAAAGTACGGTTCAAGGTCCTCTGCATTTACTATCGGCTTGGATACCTTGTCCATGTCGTCTATGGCTATCCTCTGGCATGCAGTGCTCACGAAAACGTCAACCTTCCTGAACTCGTTAAGCCTGTCGAAATTTATCTCGTCTGCCACCACCGAGTACACCTTCTTGCCTTTCTCCTTTAGGGCCCTCTTGAGGAGGGCGGCTCCGTAAGTCTGGCCTGCTTTGGTGGATTCCACGAACATCACATTCTTTGCGACCAGGGCGACGCCGATAGCTTGTAGCGTCCTCTTCCTGTATTTGTCCGCGATTTCGGCGCTTATCGTGTCTATAGCCTCTACTTCCGGGTCTACCACCAGGACTGGTTTGCCGTATTTTATCGGTATCCCTAGGACGTGAAAGTACCCCTGTGCGAACGCTACCGTTACGTCGCAGTCTTCGCAGTCAGCGGCGTACACATCGCACCCTAATATCTGACCCGGGTGCATAGCTCTGTATTTGGACTGTTTTACTACAAATTCCTTGTCTGGTAATCCCTCCTTTAGCTGGTTCATCTGGTTTATGAACTGTATAGCGCAGACGAGGTTTATCTTTTTGTACGGTTTCAGGGCTTCCGATATCCGCTCTATAAACCCATCGCTCATCTTTCGCTTCAGGCGCGCCTCAACAAACAACATTTCCATAAAAAAGTAATATATATAAGATGTAACTTATTTATAAATACAATAATTCGTGTAACTATGGCAATGAAAGTTGTGATAAATGATTCGAAGACAGGAAAATCCTACCAGAGGGAACTAGCTGACGATAAGGCCGGCAGCGTTTATGGAATGAGAATAGGGCAAGAGTTCGAACTTTCTATACTGGACCTCGCTGGTTACAGCGGGGTGATAACAGGTGGGAGCTATATGACCGGCACTCCGATGAGCAGTGGCATAGACGGCATGGGGCTTAAGAAGGCGCTTTTCGGAAAAGGATTGGGCAACAAGACGCACACAAGGTTGAGGAAGAGCCTGTCCGGCAACACTATAAGCCAGTCTACTTCCCAGGTAAACATAAAGATAACTAAGTACGGCGACAGGCCGCTTGACGAGTTGTTTTCGAGCAATACTGCTAATGGTTAGGGACATAGTCATAGATGTTGTGGGTAGCTTTGCGGACGGCAAGACCACTCTGGTAAAGGCGCTAACCAGCGAATCCACGCTGAGGCACAGCGAGGAGAGGAAAAGAGGCATAACCATAAGGCTGGGGTACGCGCACTTCCTTCTGTACAAATGTGCGAAGTGCGGGGCTTTCGGCAGGAAGGAAAAATGCGAGGTCTGCGGCGGAAATTCTGAACTATACTACAGAGTATCGATAATCGATTCGCCAGGCCACAAGACGCTGATGACGATAATGCTGAGCGGCGCACCATTGGTCGACGGAGCCGTACTGGTGATAGCCGCGAACAACAAGTGTCCGCAGCCGCAGACGGAAGAACACCTTGAGGCACTAAAGATAATAGGCGTGAAGAACCTTGTCGTGGCACAGACCAAAGTAGATGTGGTCGGCCCAGAACGCGCAAGGGAGAGCTACAACGAGATAAAGGCTTTTCTGGCTAAGAACGGTTTCGCAGACGTAGAGGTCGTCCCGGTTTTCGCAGCCCAAAATATAAATCTCCCGGAGCTGCTGCAGCACGTCGGTGCGTTTTCTCCCGTAGAGAATGCGCACGACGAGGCGGCAAAGATGCTGGTCGTGAGGAGTTTTGACATAAACAAACCAGGCGAGGAGATAAAGAACCTGAAAGGAGGGGTTCTTGGTGGAGGGCTGAACGGAGGGGCTGTGGCTGCCGGCGACGAAGTCGTGGTATACCCCGGCGTCCTGGTCAAAAACACGTGGAAGCAGTTGCGCACCAAAATAAAGAACATACAGAGTGAATTCGGTAAGGAAAAGTCAGCAGGCAGGGGACTGATGGTCGGCATAGAGACGACTCTAGATCCATCGCTGGCGAGAAGGGACAGCTTGGCAGGATCACTGATCGTAAAGGAGGACAACCCCCCGCTTTTCAGGAACAAGATATCGCTTAACTACACCCCGCTGGAGGAAAAAGAGAAAACCCAGTTCAAGAGGCCGATCCAGATGAACGAAACAGTCCTGTTGAACGTTCTGGCTTCCAAGATACTCGGGACCGTGACTTCGGTGTCCGGCGACAAGATTTCCATAAATCTTGGAGACTCTTATCTCCCTTACTACAAGGGTGACAAGGCGATAGTGTCCCGCAAGGCGGAAAACGTCTGGGTCCTGGCAGGAGCCGGGACGATATATGATTAAGATACTGTTGGATACAAACGTGGCTGTATACATATTCGACAGGAAGCTGGATATACACAAGATACTGGACAAGTCGCTTTCTGAACCCTACTCTCTGAACATTCTAGACCTGTGCGTTAATGAACTGAAGACGATAGGGAGGCGGGACGTAGCCAAGTTCGTCGGTGTTCTCGGCGTGAATGAGCTTCATTCCGACCTAAAGAACATAGGCGTGGATGATGCGATAGTGCGGGAAGCTTCCAAAAGGGGTTACTACATAATGAGCGAAGACGGTGGACTCCTGCGCATGGCAGGATCCGTCGGTATAAAAACCGTAACTTTCAACGGATACGGGGTAAAAATAAAGTAGCGCTATCCGCCGCCCTTGAGGACCAGCGATTCTCCCCCTTCTTTCCTTATAGTTATCAGGTTGTCAGCTATATTCTTCATGTTTTCCTCGTGCGTAACTATTATTATCTGCCGCAAGTCGTTTATTTTCGTTATTGCGTTTGTCAACGCGTTTATGTCTTCCTTATCCAGGCCGGATGTCGGTTCGTCCATTATCACCATCTCGTTCTTGCCCACACCCCCTAGCAGCGACGCCACAGACGAGAGTGCCAGCCTGTAGGCGAGCGCAACCGAAGTCTTCTCGCCCCCAGATAGCGTCTTGGCGTCAAGCACTTCATCGTTCGACACGACCAACAAGTTGTAGTTGTTGTCTATGTCTATAGCGTAGTCGTTTTCGGTTCTCAGTTCCGAGAACCTGCTCTGGAACAGGGACCTGAAGTCGTTTATGAACCTGTTCCTCACGTATTCCCTTATGCTCCTTATATCCTCCCTCAGCCTGAGAAGCAGGTTCAGGAACCGCTCTCCTCTCTGTATCTTCGCGGTAAGGTCCTTTTTCTTCAGAATTTTACTCTCCATCTCCTCGAGCTTGGCCTTGTTCTCCTCCGTTTCGCTCTTTCTCAGCTCCATCTCTCTTTCCAGTCTAGATTTGTCCGCCCCCAAGTTTTTCAGGGCTTCGGTAAGCGACGCCTGTCTTTCTTCACTGGCTTTTAGGTTTTTCGGGTCGAATTTCATCTCCGTAAGTTTCCTGTTGAGGGGTTCCAATTCTTCGTCTATCGTCCCTGCGTTAGCGTTTAGGGTCTGTGTTTGTGCCGAGTACCTGCGGTACTCGTCCAAGCCCTTCTTTACACCGTCTAGCTTGTTTATGGATAAATCCAGTGCGGCTATCTCCTTCGACAGTGCATTTACTTCGCGCTCATTGGCATCGTATTCGTCGCTAGCCGAATCAAGCTCCAGCTTGAGCTTGTTCGCGTCCCTCGCGTTCAGTTTGGACTCAGTCTCTTTAAGCCTCTCCGACAGCTGCGCCGAGATAAGGTCATTCGCGTCTAGGTCCCTCTGTAGTTCGTCCTTCGATTCCCCCGTTTCGGTCACGTTCGCTTTTTTTATTTCATCCATCTGCTTCTCACAGTCAGAGATTCTGGACGCGTATTCGGTTTCCGCGTGCTTCAGGTCAGTTATCTTGTTTCCGCATAGGGCGCAAGTCCCCTTCCTTATCGATTCGTCCTTGTCTTTTTTCAGCCTCTCAATCGTCTGCCGAAGCTGTCCCGTCACGCCTCTTATCTCGTCGCGCGTCATTAGCTTGGACGCGCTATCCAGCTTTTTCCTGATGGTGTGGGCCACCGCAGTTCTTTTTTCCAACTCTCCCCTCAATCTAGATATCTCCCCCTCCGTCGCCTTTGCATCGTTCATTGCGCCGTTGTAGACGGATTCTGCGCTTACCTTCTTCCCATATTTTTCTTTAAGGATCTTGTTTTTTTCCGCCAGCAGTCTGTCCTTGTCCGTTCTTTCATTTTTCAGCCTTTCCACCTCTTCCTCGTCGTAGGCCGCGTTTTCCCCCGCGAGTTTTTCCAGCTTTCTGTTTAGCTCTTCTATCTGGGTCTCGAGTCTTCTTTTCTGTGTGTTTCTCGCACCTATCTCCGTATTTACTGAATCGTACTCAGATTTCGATTTTCTGAAGAATTCAGTTTCGCTGTCAGCTTGTTTTTTCTCGATTTCCGTGTTGCCTATTTCGTTTTTTACGCTCTCGAGGCGTTTTTCCAGTTCTTTCGCTACCGCGGCAAGCCCGTCTATCTTGGTCTCTATCCTTATTATCTCCGCCTCGTCTACAGTCATGGAAGCCTCTTTCTTGTCCAGTTCTATATCCTCCCCCAGTTTTGCGATAATTTCCTTCATTCCGTCGTAGACATCCGCGTATTTGTTCAGTTGGAGTAGCTGGTCTATGTATTCCTGTTTTATTTTGCCAGTCTCGAATATCAGTTCTTTCAGTTCGTCCTGCTTTATGTACGTTATCGCTTCGAACGTTTTTATCGGGTCTGGCGACTCTATCTTCAGCAGCCGGTTTATGAAAGTGTTCAGGTCTCCCGCCCTGTTCTGCAGGTCCAGTACCTGTCCATCTCTCTCAACCCTATTTCTCGAATCGTCGTTCCTTACGGCATCTTTGACTTTCTTCAGTCCTCTGACTATCCTATATTCCATGCCTTTCTCTTCGGTATTCAGGTCTATGGACCCGTTCTGGGCCCCCCTCCTGAGGAGCAGCCTTCCCTCTTCCCTTCCTTCGCCTATTTTCCCGAACAGCGCGTATTCAATCGCCATCAGTATGGAAGATTTTCCGCTGCCAGTGTTCCCGGTTATTACGTTTATGCCTTCAGCGAAGTCTATCTTGGATTCCCTGTGGCTCCTCAAGTTCTCCAGCTCAATCTCTTTTATTATCATGTTCGTTGAACATCTCCTCCAGTTCATTTCTCATCTTGGCAGTTTCTGCGCCCGCCCCTACCGCGTCTATAAGATATCTCGCCATCTTTATCTGCCAGGGTGCATATTCCTTCTTTTCCAGGAATTCGTTCTCTATCTCGTCGAGTTCTTTGCTCTCTATTACGACCTCCTTCTCCCTGTCATCTACCAGTTTGGACGTGTTTATGCTGACGTACGAGTAACCCAGTTCCCCGGCTCCGTTTTTCATGCCGGCAACGCCGAGGTTTCCTTTTCTTCCGTCCATGCGCCCCGCTATCCTGATAACCAGCAGCTTTCCTTCGTTTTTCGACAGTTTTGACATCACTTCCTTCTCTATCTCCGCCGCACTCTTCCCATCCGCGCTTACCTCGAATATCTCCTTGTCCCTTGTCTTCAGTATGACTCTGTCTACGCTGTTTATCCCTTCTTTGTCGTAGCTGACCACGTAGCATCCTCTGTTTGGATTGTCTACTATCTCTTTCTCGTCGCAGTATTCGGACGAACCGGGATACTGTATTATGCCGCCGTCATAATGTATGCTGTCCATATTTCCGTGCCAGTGCCCTGCGGCGTAGTAATCGAATCCTTTCGGCAGGCTCTCGGTGTCCAGGTCCTTGAATTTTTCGCCCAGGTAGGATATCGTGTGGTGGAATACGAATATCTTTACCCAAGCGCCCTCGTCCACATTTACCTTGAGCCGCTTGAAGATCTCGTCCTCTACCTTGCTTCTTTTTCCCTTGACCCCACATACGAAAGCGTTTCTATACGTTTCTCCGTTCAGGATGAAACCACCTTCTCCGTCTTTTATGTATCTTCTGGAGTTGAGATTGACCAGCAGGCCGTTCCTGTCGAAAAGTTCGAGTATGCTGTCCTCTTCTCCTATCCCAACGTCGTGGGATCCAGGCACTATAAACATTTTTATCCCGCTCTGTTTCAGCCTGTTTAGCTGGTCAGTTACGAAAAGCAAAGCAGACAGCTGGGGGGTCCCCTCATTGAAGAGGTCCCCAGAATGCACTATAAAATCGACCTTTCTCTCGATTGCCCCGTCTATTATCTGCTTGAAGATGTCCTTTATATCCTCGTTCCTTTGCTCGCTCTTATAGACGGAGCCTACGTGAGTGTCCCCGACGTGCATGAATTTCATAATCTTAAATATGGGCTCGACGGGATTTGAACCCGCAACCAATTGGTTTCTTTAAAATTTTAAGAGCCAATTGCTATACCGAGTTAAGCTACGAGCCCATTATCATACTTATCTATAATACACTCATTAACTTATTTAAACGATTTTCTTCCGTCAAACCTGTAAACTTGCTGGGCTTTTCACTCCACGGGAAATTATTTTTCATACCGCTGAATCATGCGTAATAGTTTAAATAACAATATCTTCTTATCT
>JAKAPM010000005.1 GCA_021807085.1 Nanobdellota archaeon | reverse complement strand
AGATTAAAGGATTTTGCTCCTACCTGAAAAGTTCCCAGCACTCCTCCCGACCTCTAGTCTGGAAGTATTCGTACCATGCCATCCAGTTAAACTGGACGATTTAAGCACAAACTATCCAAACCAGCTACGAACGCTTTAGACTCAATAAAAATGGTCACAACTAGAGCCATAGGTATTACCGCGGCTGCTGGCACCTATTTGCCCAGCTCTTATTCGCCGTACAATTTCAGAATACGGCAAAAGTTTCTTCCATCAGGAAGAAACACTTGGGATTCCCTCATCACGCTTACGCGCATTGTGGAGTTTTCGGGACTGCTGCACGCCGTAGCGCTAGGGTCCTTGTCTCAGTACCCTTCTGGGGGAAACCACTTCCATGGCCCCTACCGATCTGAGATTTGGTGGGCCGTTACCTCACCAACAGTCTAATCGGGCATAGACCGATCGTAATGCGCTTTACCATGGTATCAACAATAAACCTTTCACAATGAAATCGTTTCAGAAAACATTGCTATGGCGTATTAGCCTCAGTTTCCCGAGGGTATCCGCCGCATCACGGTACGTTATCTATGTGTTGCCTCAGCCGTTCGCCATCCGCCATTACCTGACAGATTGACTTGCATGTCTCATTCGAATCCCAATAGCAGTGACCTCCAGCAGGATCAACTGGAATTGGTGCATCGATATCATCATACATGAATGTAATTCACGCACTCATTCCTCTCATCTGCCAAAAAGGCATCGAACTGTAATCTGTATACGAAACGCGCCATCACAGAATCACAAGAGTGACCCATCCGGCACAACCGGGATATACAGATAATTACTTTAAGTTACTATTGTGATTTAAATACTTTTCCTGCAATTCCAGGCCGCTCACGCGTCTGGCCGCCAGCTGTCGTCGCTCTCTGGATCGACTATAAAAGGTATTATGTATTTGCTCCCGCCCTCGTCAAGCACCGGTCTCATCTTTCTGCTCTTCCCAGTGAACCTCTGGCGCATGTTTAGCTTTGAGGTGAGCTCACTGAGCTTGCCGCTTATGTAACGCCAGTTTGTATCATCATCGGACGTGCCGTACATTATGTGTCCGGCGACACTAAGCATTTCTGTCCCGTTCTTTTTTTCGGCGTACATGTGCAGGCACAGTGATTCCCCGTTGGGTAAAACGACCGACTTCGGCACAACGTACTCCCTGCCCGGCTCGAAGCTTACGGCTGGGTGATTTTCATATTCCAGCTGCATCTGATACAGCATTAATTTCTGTTCGGTAAAATAGTTTATGAACTTCATCTCGTTGTATGTCTGGTTTATGCGGTTACCGGCCATCATGGACAGGAAAGACTGCTTCGTTATTCCCAGAACCAGCGGCAGCACCAGCCCGTCTAGAGCCTTGGAATCGTCTCCGCCAGAGAAAGTAGTTATATGCGCGGGCAATGGCATCTCGAACAGGGACAGATATTTTATGCCTTTGGATTCAAAGCTGTGGGAATGGAAACGCATCATTATACCGAAATCAGGCGCCTTCTCTATCTCGTTGTAATCTGTTGCGTATGGCTTGCTGGCGGGCGGCAGTACGAACTCCTTGAGCGAGACATTTACAGAAGTATAGTTGAGCTCCGCGGTCCTGTATTTGAAGCTGAACTCGTACGAACGCGACAGAATGTCCTCCAGTTTCCTCGGAAAAGGGTCCATACAACAATTAGATGAGAAAAGGTTATAAAGGTTGTTTCTGGCGATACGTCATCTACTAGAGCCAGTTTTTTCGAGTTCTTTCCTTATCGACCTAGCGTAGGTCTCCATTTCTCCGACGCTATCGTACTTGTGCCTCGGCCACATAAATCCTTTCAGTATCTCACCCTTCTTTCTCGGTACGATATGCACGTGCAGGTGCGGAACGCTCTGGCTTATGATGTTGTTGTTTATTATTAGTATGCCGTCGCACCCGAGCCCGCCTTTGACAGCTATCGAAAGCTTCTTCAGCACGAGCGACATTTTTTCCAGAAGCTCGTCTGGCACGTCGAATATCGTCTCGTAGTGGACCTTCGGGACCAGCAGCGTATGCCCTTTGAATATCGGCAGGTTGTCGAGAAAAGAGATGAAGTCTCTGTCTTCGAACACTATTTCCTCCTTATCTTTCTCTATATCGCAGAACACGCATCCCTTCATTTATCTTATCGGACTTGCGAATTTATAACAATTGTGGGGAGTCTTACCGGCGCGAGTAGTAATCCTTTACGGTCCAGATTATGTGCAACTTTGCGGATTCGAGTTCCTCCGCCGTCTTCAAGGAATGGCCAAGCTGTGCCCCAGCCGCGTACTTATGTCCGCCGCCACCGAAAAGCCCGGCTATCTCGTCGCACTTTATGTTATCCTTACCAGTGTTCCTTCTCACGGATATGAAGCCGCTTTCCCTGAACACAAGCGACGCGTCAGTTCCGTACCTGTTTAGCAGCGAATTACCTGCTGTTGTGGGGGACAGAATTCTGTCGGCAAAACTTATCACGTAGGTGTGCCCTCCTGCTTCGAATGTCTCGGCAGAATCTAGGCATTGTTCGAGTTTGGATTTTTCGAGTGTCTTGTACTTGTCAAAGTTCTTCTGCAACGCACCGTCCCAAAACGGGTGGGCGAAATCTTTCCCAAGCACACTATCGGGGGACGCAGTGGACAGACTGTCGACTATCGACAACAGCAGACTCCTCCTCTTTACGTTATCGTCTCCGGCAAGATAGTTGTAATATGTTATCAAGTCCGCCAACGGCTGCGTCAGCGCGTACTCTGGGGAAGGTGGATTGGTCTTCCACATGTCTATGTCTGAGTCCCTTCCCAACTTCGCCAAACACATCGAAACTTCGTCGTCCTTCATATAGTTTCTATAGGCCAGTTCTGCGCCGCACATCTCGTCTGAGGCGGACAACTTCAGATCTGCAACGGCGGATATACGCTTTACGGTCTCTCCGTCCCATTTGTGGTGGTCCAGCCACGCGACTGCGCCACCCCTTTCCTTCAATCTTAAGATGGCGTTCTCTGCAGCGGTCATTAGTTTGCTGTCGCATCCGAAGTCTACTATTATCACTCTCGAGCCGGACTCCAGAGCAGTTATCCTTGAGAACGCTTCCTCTGCGAGTGAACCGTAGTCTATGAAATCTATGTGTCCGTGCGCGCCGGCGGCGTCTGTGTAGCGCTTTAGTATAGCAGCGGAGCATATTCCGTCGCAGTCTGCCTTGTGGGCGTATACGAACGTTTTCATACTATGAATTAGAATATTCCGGCATTAAAAATGTATCTCCGGATACGGTCAAGTTTTAAATCTGCCGGCGTAGTATTGATAGGAATGAACACCAACACTACCGAAGCTCTGTATATACTATTATGGTCGGCGGTCATAATAGGGGTTGCAGTAGCTACCTTGTTTCCCTATTCGAACGGCTCCTCCGGCGCACCGATAATAACAAGCGGAGTGAATCTGTACGGCTGCAAGTTCCAGCAGCCTGCGCCGATGGGGATTGCTGACTACGGAATCACCGCGTACGGCCAGACCTACGGTTACATAACCAGCTCGTTCGTAGGCACTGCAAACATAACCAGCCTGCACACCAATTATTATGGGGACAGTAACATGTCTATACAGCTCAACGCCAACCTCGCCTTCAACGCGACGAACGGCACGCTTGATTACTGGGGGCAGAACGTAGCTTACATAAACACAGCTACGGACACGTTGAACATTATAGACAATGTGTGGAACAGCTCCGAGTACAACGGCAGCATCAACAAATCCGCGATTTCGGGAAGCGGGTATGTCGGAACCGACAGGAAAAATTCCACATATTACTTCTTCGAATACAACTTCTCGCAGAATCCCAACGGCATCCCACTCGCTTACCCCACCACAGTACGGCTTGCCATAAATTCCAGTATAAACGATGCAGGGGAGCCACAGATGGCGTTTTCTTACGACCTAGGCAAAGGGTGGGTGGAATACGACAAGGTTACGTTCAAGACCGCATCACTGATAAGATACGCAGGCCTGGAAGTCAACGGCGCGGAGTACACTCCCGGCTCTACGTTCTACGACGCAGAGATGATACTCGGCGGTGGGGGAGGCGGCCTGAACACTACACTTGTCAACTCGTCGCTGTCGCTGGGACTTAGCTACTGGAACGGACGCAACTACCAGTCGGTCTACAACGCGTACGATTACGGGTGCGATACTGAGGAAGGCATAAACAACGTCTCCGACAACCTTGTAAGCGGAGGAACTGGCGTACCCGTGGCAACAATCACTAGCGGGAGCGGAACTCTGGGGTCGCTGTGGTTCTACAACCTTTCGAACGTCGGAATCCTAAGCGTGAACGCCGGGAACGGTGCGGGTTTCCTGACTCTCAACAAGACATACGACGGCAGCAACGCCATACTCTACTCGAACGGCGGCGCGCTCCTCACGCTATTGCCTGGACACTACACCATTTATTCCTACCAAACAAACGGCATGCTGTACGACAGCGGGACCGCGAGTATTGTCGGCGGCAGCACAAAAACGATAAACCTCACGGGTTGAGTAACGCCGCCGAAGGCCGTGCCCGGCAACTGTGTGGTAAATTTATAAGGTAAAACTTGGTTAAAACTACTCATGCAGAGGTAGCGAAGCGGTCAACTTCGCTACTTTGCCTCTAATTATGATATTTGATGTGATGTATTGCTGAAATTTAAGTCTTTTTATTCTCCTTGATCAGCTTAATTTTGACGTGAACTCTCTTATCGATGAAAGGTGCAAGGTGTTTTGAGACGATTTTACCGTATTCGCCGAAAGCGGACGGGTTTTTTCGAACGTTAACATCGAATTCGAGGGTCTCTGTCATAGTATTTTTAGTAATTATGTATTTAAATAGTTTTGCTTCATAACACGAAATAAAAGCTTAAATACTATAGCTATTCTCACAATAACTTTATGGTATTTGCTGTTAGGATACAAGACTACAACATCCGTAAGAAGTTTGCGCAGTCTCTGCCAGCGGAAGAGATCCTTTACAGGATCATGGCGATACCCCATCAGAAATACAGAGTGATAATAGCGATGGCTTATCTAACCTCCTCTAGGATCTCAGAGATATGCACGCTGAAAAAGGAGGATGTGCAGCAGGTCAGGCTGTTGAATCAGGACGCTTACATCATTCAGATAAAAGTCAGGAAGAGATCAGATAATTTTATTAAGGCCATGCCAGTATTACCTCTTGAGCCTGAGTTCAATCTGCTGTTCAGCGAAATACATAATTGGATGAATAAGCACAAGTACCTGCAGCAAAACAGCTATCTGTTCGGAGATCCGCAGATCTATACTTACATGCGTCCACTGCGCATGAAGGGCGGTAACGTTAAACGTATCCCTGCTGTTGATAACATGCTGCGTAAGCGCGTTACCCGTTATCTTTGTGATCACTCGGACCTGAATCCTCATCTGTTCAGAGGTGCTAGGCTCTCTTTTCTTGTTCACAAGCGCAAGGTTAGAAATCCGATCCTGATACAATATGCAGCTGGCTGGAAAGATGAGCGCATGAGAGCAGCTACAAGATACATCAGGGAGCCGACAGCTGAGGAGATGGCGGAGGCTATTTTACCTCAAAACAAACAGCAGAATTTAGCTAAGTTTTTAAGAGCAGAAATAAAATCAGCTGTTGCATCAGCACTTATAAATAAATAGGTAAATAGGTAAATAAATAGGGTCTTTAAAAGCGAGTTCTCATCTCTTAAAAAGTAGAGATGGAAAATTCTAATCCAGCACCAGTAAATGCAGCAGCATCAAAGCCGCAGGTTGCCGATCCTTCCGCACCCAAAGCAGTACAGCTGCAGGATGCGACTTTCCACGTTTTTAAGAACGGCGGCTTCGATGAACACGTTTGGCTCGGTTTGGAGATCATGCTCACGCTGATAGCGATTACTTGCCTGTTAGGATACTTCGGTGTCTTTACAAAAGTTGGCATAACGCTGTTCGTAGTTCTCGTTTCTTTGATATTCGCAGTACCGATCGCCATGAGTTGGCATCTGGTACAGTTCAACGCCACCGCAAAAGGCGTACAGGGTCAGTCATCTGACAGTAAAAATGGAGGTAACTAGGTTATGAAAGCAGCACACAGAGTACTTTTAGCAACAGGTTTCACTATAGGGGCGGCAGTTGCAGAGGAAACGGTGGCAGCATACGTCCTAGACAAAGCGCCTGAATATAGTAATGTCACTGATGGTCTGATGATTGCTGGTGGTGCAATAGCCGCTTTTGTCGGCTACATAACAAAAGTCGATGGTGTCTCAGATGCACTCGAAGCTAGCGGCATCGGTGTAGTATCCTTAGCGAGTCTTCGGCTTGGTCTAGCTAAGGCAGGTATACAACAGTAAGGAGGTAAACACATGGGATTCAGTATATTAGGAATATTTAAGAAGGCAGGAGCATCTGGCGGATCATCCGTACCTGATCTAAAGGACCAGTTGATGTACGACTCAGGACAAGTCAATCTAGGCGCTAACACAGTACCTTTGACACCCAACGTTTTCTCTCCTTATGGTAAGAGAAACCTTAAAGGCATGAAGCTTACGCTCACTGTAACAGAGACTACAGGTTCAACCGCACCGAGCGGCAACACACCTATAGAGACAGTCTTAAAGAAATTCCAACTTTCGTCCGGTAAAGGCAGCGGATCGGTGCTTTTCAACATGGACGGCACTAAAAACGATATAAGCATCTGGGCTAGGTACCTGACATTTCAGGGCAAGTACACACCTTCCACCACGCCAAGCGGACAGGCTGCAAGCGACACTTATACTTACGTGTGGAATCTTGTCATACCCTACGGTATAAATTTCAGCGACTTCGATCTGAGACCTGAATTCGAGCTTAACACACTGGCCAGTCTTACGACGGGATCCACCGCTCTTTCAAGCGGCACCGCAAGGCTGCAGGTTTACGGTACTTTCACTAAAGAGGGAGTTCCAACAGCAATATTGAAGGCAGCACAGATAAGCAATCTTGGCGCAGGCACTCAGAATCTAGGCTACAACTACGACAAAGGCGTAGTCATACAGTCGCAGTTCCTGCAGTACGGGGCCGATGCGAATATAGACACGATCTTCTTCGCTGCCAACGGAGAGACACCGGAATTGCCGAACATAGCTCTGCAATCCCTGATTGACAGAGAAGACACAGTCTATCCGGTTTCCGGACACGTAGACGGGATAGTTAACCTGTTCACAGATCCGTTCAACGCAAGCGGCGTTACGGCACTGAACATAGACTTCGCAAGCGCACCAGCTTTGCTGAATGGTACTAGCGGTATTCTGAGAGAGTACTGGATAGAGCCACGCAAGTAGATCTACAGCAGGTCGCTTATCTAAGACCGATATGGCAATAACACCACAGGGAAAAGCTTTAGAAGCAGGGAAAAAGGCAGCTAAAAGTAGCGCTTCTTTCGTTAAGAAGCATAAAGTCGCTATCATAGCCACAGCACTAGCAGCCGGCGGAGGTTTGCTAGCCCTTTTTTTATTGGGTGGCTTGGGCGGACAGAATGCCGGTGGCGGCAACAACGCAGGTTTGGGTAATGACCAGCAGTCTAACAGCCAAAGTGGATCCACGACAGGTGGCGGAGGCGCGACGTCGCCACAGTCAGCCTCTAACCCGACAACCGGTGGATCGGAGTTGAATCCATCACAGGTTTATGGATTGGCTTCTAATCCTACGCTTAACGCTTCTAACAATTCTGAAATTGTGGCGCCTACCTATACTATCAGCTATGCGCCTCAGACCTCAGAGTCCGTCAGCTATACGACTCCTGTTAATGTTACCTCTGAGTATACCGTAAATCCGAACCTCAGCAACACAAACTCGTACAAAAACCAGCAGAACCCCGATCTTACTAACAAGACAACCAACCAGCAAAAGCTGATAGTGCAGCAAAAGAGTTCGCTTTTATGAAAACGGCATATAAAGTCTTGATAGGAGGGGGGATAGCAGCCTTAGTCGGCACGATAGGTTATCTGTTCTATAAATCCTCACAAACGAATGCACTCATCCAGTCTAATGCCACACAGCAAAGTACGAATACAGCAGCAGTGGCTTCTGCATCCGGATCCACTAGCGGATATTTGCAGGATGAGATCAACCAGCTGCAGCTTGACCAGGCGCTCAACCAAACCAACCCTACCCTCAACTTTCAGGCACCGCAGCTGGGATCTATCGCTGCGCCCAATCTTCCATCCAGTATCTCAGTGAATAATCAGGCACCTACGATCGTTTCAACACCGGAAAACAACAATTCAGCCGTACAGAGCGGCGTAACAAACGCTTCTGCTTCCGGCTTGCCACAGCCGAAAGTAAAGGCGTGGACTGGAGGGTTTTAAATGGCAGGACAAGGAGCAATCATAACGAAAAGCATAACGAATGTGAGCGTATCGCTTACCCAAACGACCGAACCCGATACGCCTCTTTTTGAGTTTGATGCAGGAAACCTACCCCTAAGATTGCATCAACTCAACATCTCGGTTAACAGCGGTTTTCAGGGAAATGCGTTCTATAAAATCGTCATAGATGGTATAGTCCAGCAGAGCAATGCCTTTCAGGCGTGGAATGCCGCTGCAGCGATCCTAAATGTAGTGCCTACTGGAAAGTTTTTACCTGTCAATTCGCAGGGATCCATTAAGATCTATGCCTATAATCCAACAGGTCAGAGTACGCAGGCGATGTCCTTTTCGGTAGACCTGATGGCGGAGGTAATCGATATTTAGTATGGGATGGGAAGGAGCAACAACATCGCAGTTGAACGTTGATGGATCGACTTTAGCCTATAATTCTGCAGGCGAATTGTACATAAAAAGCGTTCCCGTGACCATACCTGCTGTTAGTTCCCAAAGTCAACTTATAACAGCTAGTGGGTCATTTATTGTTCCTTCAAATGTGACGTTAATTTATGTAACTGTACAAGGCTGTGCAGGTCAGAATGATGGCGGAACAAATAATCAGGGGGGAGCAGGCGGTACAATCGCTGCATATCCTATGACTGTTACAGCAGGAGAGACAGTCACTATTGTTATTGCGAGTGGTGGCAGTGGTGCTGCTACAACTGTAGAAAATTCAGAAGGAACGGTCTTATTATCCTGTGCTGGAGGTGGTAACGCTGGAAGTTCTCCGGGAGTGGGCGGTCTACCAAATGTCGGTGCACCATACGGCTATCAGGGAGAGACTGCATCCGGGGCAGGAGTGAATACTTATGGGGGAATCGCTGGTTATGGTGGGTCTGGCAATACATCACAAGCTGGTGCCGTAATCATTTCATGGGTGATCTAATGGACCTCGTAACCCTTACCACAGCACTCTCTAGTATAGGATCTTTTGGCGGCATAGTTATTACCACATTAAAATACATCAGAAAAATCAACAAAGGGATCTATAACCACATCCAGCATCAGGAGGCTAGACTATACGAACAGGATCAAAGGCTTATAGCTCTATCTGAAAGGATCAAAGCGCAGCAGGACCGCCTCGATGACATAATGAACAGGCTCAATTCTCGATGACATTTTTAGGCATAGACTGGATTAAAGTGAACGATGCCCATAACAAGTGGTTAAAAGATCATCGGCTTACTCAGCAGGATCTCTTCGGTGTAGCAGTAAATAGCATTCCCTTTGCCGGCACTATTATATCTGCTGCATGGACCATCAATTATCTTCTCAAACACAGGAAAGATCAGGATCTTAGAGTACCTGTAGCAGAGCTACGAGCAAATTAATCTGTCTTCTGAATTTCTCTAATCCCTAACCAAGTCTCGATACGCTCTTGGATCTTTGCACTATATAGAAATAAGAAAACCGTAGATCCACCAAGTACATAGATACTGTAATTTAATTGTAGAATTTGTAATGGAGAAGGTAGGTTACCAAACATGATTAAAATATAATAATACAGCACAGAAAAGGCACTTACTACCAAAAGTATAGCACTTAAAGCATGTACGCAAGTGATAACAGCACTGACACACTTTATTAACCAGTTCTTTTCTGGAATGGGTCGTTTAGCTTCTAATTCCATCATTTCACATCTTTCCAATCCAAAGGCTGCTTACAATTCGGACAAGACATTTGATTTTTACTTACAGGATAATTACAACGTGGACATCGATAGTTCTTAGTGGCCGCATCCCACACAACTTTACCGACTACTGCAACGAAGAGCAGCCCTAAAATAGCAAGAATCGCTTTGCCAGCATCATCAGTCATGGTAACTATTCTCTGTTTAAAATATAAAAGTCTATTTTTGACGTGCTTTTGTACCATCTTTACCCTCCTGTACCAGCCATTTTTCTAACAGTTCAGTGATCAGCGTAGAGAAACCTTTTTTAGGTTTCTGTTCGCTCAACCTCTGCGTTACCTTTTCATGCAGCCTATACTCGATCGTGATCCCGATCACAGCCCTAACCATAGAACACCTTAAAGCACTTGTAGCAGTAGTCGTGATGTTTTTTCGTATCGTGAGGATATTCGGGATATACTCGCTTACAGAGAGTCTTTTCTCCGCACGTATTGCACTCGCTCCAAAACAAAAACCTTTCAATTCGCATGGTCCTTACGCCTCAGGTGCATCGCTAGCTGCGCCTCTGTGTGCATTTTCTGACCGCACTTCTCGCAAATGATCGCTGCGTCCTTTCTAAAGCTGTACTTTCTGTGTCCTTTTCGCTGCCGTTGGGTTGATGGTTGATCCACCGGCACCAAAGTTTGTTGCGATCCTGTATTTTGAGTCTGTGGGCTACCCTCAGAGTCACTTTTAGCCATCTGATCCATTTGTTCAAAGCTTTCCGCCACATCCTTTGGTTTTTCCTGTTGTTCAGGTTTCGGCTGCTGTTGAGTTTCCGCCTTTTGTGGATCCTCTTTTTTTCTTTCCTCGTTTCTACCTATATCTTCTCTTCGCATATTTTCCCTCCTTTTACTGTTATAATTGCCTGCTCTCCGTGTCCCTCCGGACGCAGATCAGTGCAGATAAATTTTCGTTCCTTTAGTGTCAGGATCGTGTCGACTGTCGCAAAGTTCTTTAGCTGCTGCAGTCCTTTGATGGTGTTAAACCGCCCTATTATGATCCAGTCTAAGTTATCGAACAGAGTCGCTGGAATATACTGCACCTGCTTGCATAGCCAAATAAAACCGATGCCGATTTTTCTGCCCTCTCCGATATGAGACTTAAGCACCTCAGACAGATCCTTGGTGTAGTTGTAGCTGTTATAGAAAAGATCTATATCGTCGACGGCGGTAGTGTAGTATTTGCCGTTGCCGGACTTGTATGTTGCCCTGATGTGTGCAAGCCATAACTCAAAATGCTGCAGGTTGCGTGCCTTTATGTCCGGTGGCATGTACACAATAAAGCGCTTTAGGTATTGCGGTTTGATGTATTGTTTGTATTTCTGCTCTTTGCTGGTATTGTAGTAAAATATCGTTATCCCTTTACCTAATAGTTCATTGGCTATTGAGTAAAAGTTGATACTTTTACCTGATCCTGTGCTGCCTAAAATACCTATTCGCTGTGCGTTATTGAAGTGAAGATCCATTATTGCCTCCTTGACCTAAATTCTCCTGATTTTCAGGTGTTTTCTGTTCAACTTTACCTGTTGCCTTTTGTATTGCTGTCCGGATCTTAGCACGCAGGTTTGCTATCGGCTTTGATTTTGCGAGACGTGCCATGATCACTCTGCCTGCAGGTTTCAACCATACTAACACAGCAGCCAATTCGACACTGGCAGCCATCTTTTCCGCATGATGCTTACGCAGCAGCTGTGATGTGTATTCCTCAATATCAGCACTGTCCCTGTCGCCGTATTTGTTAAAATCGTAACCCACAGTCTGCAAGATCTCAAAATATGCAACCTCAGGTATTTCGAGCGCGCCCAAAACGCTGATCTCAGCTTCAGGATCCTCCGGCTTTTCGATAGGTTGATCGTTTGCGGCGGCTTTATCATTTAGCGTAGTTTGTCCTGTCGGTGCGTTGGCTAGTCCCAACTTCTCCATCTTTTGATCTATCTTTGCTACCGAGATCTGTTTTTCCGCATCGTCCAGCGTCTCTTTTTTGGACAGCTGATCAAACTGCGCTTTGGCAATTCCTTGTATGCCGTTATCTTCGGCATCGACTTTTTCAACAAAGGTTTCCATCATTTATCCTCCTCGTTACCTGTTACTTTCTTAACGAGATCTCGCACAGCCTCAACAGGTTTGACTTCGTAGACTCTGATCCCAGCTACGTAGTAGCTGAGATAAAGTCCTGTTTTCAATCGACGTTTCAACCAGTGGAACATAGGTCTATTTTTTGGCAAAGATCTTAAAGACCTTGTGTCCCTCCTTGTCTTTCGCTGTGTACATTATGCCGTTTCTCAGTGTCTTGTATTTTTTGATGTCGTGTACTGTTTGTGGTTTTTTGCAGCGGACGCAGTACCAATTTCTATCAGATACCATGTTTACGCCGCAGGAGCGGCAGCGCTAGGCTGCTCGTCCTGTTTTTCCTCCTCAGGTTGTGCTGGCTGTTCCGAAGCCTGTTCCTGCACCGGCTGCGGTGCCTGATTTTCTACAGGCTGAGCAGCTGCTGGCTCAACAGATTTTTCCTCCGCTTTGTTCTCCTCCGGCTTGCCGGTGTATACTACGTTTTCGTTTGCCATATTTGTTACCTCCTTATTCCAGTGTTGATCACACAACAAACTGCCCGCTTTCCAACCGATGGCTCTTGTACCGCAGATTTCACAGACTGGTAATGGCTGATCTGCTACTTTCTGCTGTACAGGAGTTCCGAGTTGCCGTGAGGCGTCTTGTTGTTGTGAGAGTAAAGTTTGTTTTGCCATAAAGCGCTGCCAAATTTCACAGTGTTGACGGTGTGCTACGAGATCTCCAACCGCTGCAAAATCTTCGGCACAGAGACAGAGTAGTTTATTTTCCATTAGTGCTGCCTCGTTAAAGTGTCGATTTCTAACAGGATCCTTTTTCTGAGATCAGGATCCGATGTTTGCCGGAGGTGTGCGATTAGATGCAGCATGATCTTCGGCTGTTCGGCTGCGTAAGTTAGTTTTTTACCGCAGAAACAAGAGTAAGTTGCTTTAAGGTTTCCTCGTGTGCTGTAATGTGCCATCGCCAAGTGTTCGCTGAGATCAAACTCGTTGTCAAATGTGCGGTCGCACCAGCGGCACTTAATCGGTTTTTCCATTATTTATCCTCCTCCTTTAGTGTTGAATTTAGAAACCAATTGATGGGTTCTTTGAGTACTTGCAAGTCCGAGTCGTCGTTAAGGTTTACTAAAACTGCGATATTCCAAAGATTTTTTATAACAGTAATTTTACTTTGTTCCAATTCCAGTTCTTGTGTAAGTTGTTTATTTGCTCTGCGTGCATCTTCAAGATCTTTAACAACATTATGCAATCTTTGCCGTGTATCTTCTAGATCTTCTAGAATCAATTTCAAATCTTGTGGTGCACCTTTCATACATTTGCCCTCTTAAAACTGACGCTTTGCTTGTCGCCGTCCACCGTAATTATCAGCTGATGGCGCTCTGCTAGGTCCTGTATTCTAACAAGACTAAGGCTTTCTTCCCAACTCATCTTAAATTCCATGTTTTACCTCCGTAGATCCTGCCGAGTTCTCGGACATTTTTGGTACGACAGGATCGTTAAACTCATCTAGGTTGTTGATGCCATGTGCGGAAAATAGGTGCATCTTATAGTTGTATTCATGACCGTAAAATTGGCGTCCACAGTAAGGGCATTTCACTACTTTTTTCTCTTTAATTACATCGAAATCCCGTGCTAATTCTTTAACTAATTTTGCTGGATCAAGACCATAGCGAGCCTGATAGGTATTTAAAATCTTTATAATCTCTTTTTTAGCTGATTGTGTGGCTAAATGAGATGTTTTCATAGACACACACACACCTCAGTTTGATTTTTAGAAAATTCAATCAGCTTATTGACATATATGTGTCTACATATATATGTCGACATATATGTGTCTACATATATATGTATACATATATATGTACATAACCTAATACGAATATAATATAGGTAATTTTTTAGGTGTGTGTGTGGGTCTAAATTAGCAAATTTTAAATTTCTAACAGCAAAATTACCTAAAGACCGCAGAAAGCTTTTTATTCTGACATTACGTATTTCCATTTGGTATCTCCTATTGCTTGGGCGGAGGCTTGCAGTTTCCGCCCCTTTAGGGGCAAAGTAGCGAAGTAACCCTCTAGGTTACCTCTTGTTGCAGGGGTAGCGAAGCGGTCAAACGCGTAAGGCTAAGGACCTTATGGCTCAGGCCTTCGAGGGTTCAAATCCCTCCCTCTGCAGTCTTGACGCATGAAAACGTACGAATATTCCCGAGGAAAGGTGCGGATAAAGCGCTACGGCAAAGCGGCTGCTAGGCTGGATTCTCCGCTGACAAGGGACATCTCGCGCCTGATGTTGGCGATAGCCGTCGTACCCATAGAGTTGACGGTCGTAGTCGCACTGTCTGTCATCGCCGCTGCTTTCTACGGGTTCTCCGTCTACCTTGCAGCGGCCGTAACTGTGGCCGCGTCTGCCTCGTCTTTCGCCGTGCTGTACGCCCTATTTGCAGGGTACAAGAGGAACGCGTCGAGAAGCAGGACAAAATAGGACACCGGCATCAGTTTTTTCCGATGCCGGCCATCTCGAGAAGGGATGAAACTGCGCGGGGGAGCTCCAGCACATCGTCTAAGTGCCCCTTCTTGCTCTCTATGATCGTCTTGGCCCCGAGTTCCTTTTCGAAAGCCTTGGAGTCGGCTATCGGCACGTATGGGTCGTTGTCGGAGAATATAGTAATGAACCTGTCAGTATGGATTTTTATTTTGTCCCATTCGATAGGAGTCTCTAGCCATGGCTCTGCTATCGATACGTCGGTCTCGCCGTCGAAAGCCGCGTTGTTCAAGTGTATCCAGGGCGCGACCAGAACGGCGCCCCCTATCCTGACTCCTGCGTCTAATGTGGACATGTACCTGAGGATAGTCTGGCATCCGATGCTGTGCCCCACAAAGAAAGTGTCCTGGTCGGGATTCTCGACCACCTTGCCGAGGTGGTATACCCACGTATCGATATCCGGTTCGTCGGGATCCGGCATGAAAAGCGCCATGGCATGGATTCCAGCCCCTCCGGCCCGTCTAACGAGCCACGGTATCCACGTACCGTTGGGGCTGCCTCCCCAACCGTGTACTATGAAGACTCTCTTCTGCATGATACTATCTTAAAGAAGAGAAAAGTTTTATAGTTTTCGACTGACGTAATTTTTAAGCTGGGCCTCTTTTACCGCGAGGGGATGTTTTCTTTTGGCGGGCGGGATAATACCCGGCAACACAGATTCTTACATAAAGAGAATTCTGAGAGAGGAGATACTGTTCGTTCTACGTGGAGGAATAAAGATATAAATACTAAACTGTGAATAAGATAGAATTATGTCGATAACAGGCAACGGAATGCACAAGAGGTCGAGGAACAAGCTAAGGCTGAGCGTCAACGAGAGGGGGAAGACCGACATGAAGAGGGTCCTGCAGTCCTTCAGCGCCGGCGACCGCGTGATGATAAAGCCGGATCCTAGGATACAGAGGAACATACCGCACAGGAGCTTTTTCGGCTCGAACGGTGTCGTCCTCGGGAGGAAAGGAAAAGCTTACACTGTGGAAGTGCTCTTCGGGGGCAAGGCGAAAAGGATCGACCTGCTGGCAGTGCACATGAGGAAACTGTAATATGGAATATGACGTTATAGACGAGAAGATAATCAGCGAGACGGAACTGAAGGATAGCTACCTCAAATTCGTCGACAAAGGCAGCGAAATGGGTAAGAGGCTGGTGGAGCACGTGCAGAAAAATGCTAAGGTGAACGATTTCGAGGCCGCCTTCAACGAGATAAACGAACTTGGGCTGGGCATAAGGGAGGATTACGTACGAATGGTGATAGATGCTATCCCGACTTCTGTAGAGCAGCTGAGGGCCATCCTGTCCCCGCTGAAATCCAACATAAAAGAGGAAGATTTGAAAAAAATCCTCGCGGTTGTAAAAAAGCATTTATAGACGGCTGGTTTTAACTGTCTTATGGCAAGGGATGAATATGCGTATGTCCTAGAGTACCTGCCGTACGGCCTGGCTGGTTCTAAGGACAGGAGACCGTCGGCGATAATACTGACGGATTCGCTCGGACTTCTGCTTGTGGCGCTGAAAAAGGAGTCCAAGCCGCTCGAAGCCGGTTTGAGGGTGTATATAGGGGAGAATAAGCGCGAAGAAGTCCACCATATAATAGAGAGGATAAGCCCAGACAAGCTGAGCGAGAACGGCATGCTGCTGCTGAGGGAGAAGATAAAAGAGAACGTGCTACAGAACGAAAAAAAATACATAGAAGTGATCGACAAGATAGGCCCTGTCAACGTGCGGCTGCACGCCCTAAGCCTGATACCGGGGATAGGGAAGAAAATGGTGCAGAAAGTCATAGAAGAGCGCGAGAAGAGGCCTTTCGAATCCTACCAGGAAATGGAACAGAGGGTGGGGTCGTCCTACAACGTGGCAAAGAGCATAGAGGACAGGATAATAGAGGAGATGGAGAACAAGGACAAGTACAGGATATTCACTTAGGGGCTGTAGTCTAACCAGGCAGAATAGGCGGCTCCAGCTTGACTGGAAAAATGACTTGAAAAAGGATGATTAGAAGAAACCGCTTGACCCAGGTTCAAATCCTGGCAGCCCCAGGTTTCCTTTTTCTCCAGCGACAGGGAATCATTTATAAGTTCCCACGCAGTAATATTGATATGGAGAGCGGGCTCGAGAAAGCGCTGGGAGGGGGCCGTTCTGATGAATCCATGTCACACAGGCTCGGCAGCTACCTTAAACTCGTATTCATTGGTAGGAGTGGGAGCGAAATGTTCGGCGAGAACCTCATGAACAGGGGACTAATAGGCATACCATTTATAGTTTACAGCACCACCTATATGCACAGCCTAACCGGCGCAGGGCTGTTTTTAGGCGGTGTGTCTCTGGCATTCGGCTACATAGGGTCTGGGCTGTACTTTGTAAGAAAAAAAGAAAACAGGGAGATAGAGGAGAGGCTAGAGGAGGAAAGGAAGGAGATGAGAGAGGGGCGAGAAAAAGCAGAGACGAGGTTCTATGACGGCCTGGCGAGGCTGGCGAGACAGAATCTTGATTACTACGGTGACGGCTACGGGGCGCACGATTTCTACGGCAACAAAATAGTTCTGAAAGAGATGTGCCCTCTACCAGGCAACAAGTAGCGCGAAGAAGGCGAGTATTATCTCTATCACTGTGAAGAACTGGACTATCTGCCATTCCTTGAACTTACCTGTCCTCAGGAATAGATGTGTCAACGAATATACCTTGTTTCCGTGGGGCGAGGACAGTCTGCCGTCCTTTTTCAGGATGCCCCACGAATGCGCGTGGAATTTTACCCTCGCCTTCAGTATGAACTCTGCTATCCACGGTATGGCCAGTATAAGGCCGACTGTCCATACGCTCCTAAGCTGCAGTATGGCCTGTATGCCGTAGATTCCTCCCGCAGGTATGAAGATTATGTTGGTGTTCCCGAGTATCAAAACCGCTGCCACCCCCCCGCCTAGCATGTACGTAAGGCTGTCGCCGGGAAGGAGTTTTGCTGGGTAGAAACCGTAGTAAGAGTACCCGATGATTCCCGCGGCGAACATAACGGCGAGGGAGAACGCCGTGTATGCCTGTATGTGGTAGGTGAATATCGCCAGGGTAACAAACACGACAAGCGCCATCTGTAGACTGAGCCCGTTCAGTCCTTCCAGCATGTTGAAAGAGTTCGACAGGAAGACCACTACCAGCGGCACGAAGATGAGGATGTAGAATATAGGGTTTACGAACACGTTGCCTATGAACGGCAGCGGTATGTAAGTGCCGAAATTCGCCACCATCAGCGGCAGCGCGGCTATTAGTGTGAGGAGCGGCTTCTGCCACTGCCTTATGCCGCCGTTGAACAGCGAATAGTTCCTGGTCATCCTGGACGCGTCCGCTTTTGAAGTGCGTATCTTGCCGCCCATCAGGTCATCTATGAAGCCGACGAACGATACAGCTATGATGCTCAGGAGCCCGAGGAGCAGGAATTCCTTGTTTACGCTCGCGTTCGTGAAGAAATTGAGCGACGCAACGAACACGAGAACGCCGACGAAGATACCTATCAGCAGGATAAGACCGCCGCTTGCGGGCAGGATGGGGTGCTTCTTCTTGTTTATGTCCTGTGCCACCAGTCCTACGCGCACCAGGAGTGGAGCGACCAGCCTGCCGGCGAAAAGAACAGAAATGAGGGTTGCCAATCCCGAAACCAACAATTCCGTAAGCATTCTATTATTAGAAAAAGTCCATATTTAAGGCTATTCTGGATTGATTTATAATCAATTGGTGTGTTAGATTTTATTGTAGAGCCGCAGCCCCGTAGTGTAGCGGCCAAGCACGAGGGCCTTTGGAGCCCTAGACACCGGTCCGAATCCGGCCGGGGCTATCTTTCTTGTGGGATAATACTCCATTAGGTATAGAGTCCTCTGATAAGTCTAATTTAAACAGATATAATGTTCCATCTATTTTACAAGGTAAAAAATTATCTTTTCAAATTAGAGATTTAACCTTCTCAAGAGGAAATTTCCTACAAAAATTATTCCGCAAACAACCAAATAAACTTTCTGAACTGCAACCGTTAAAGCTTAAAGACTACACAAAAATATCAAGAAATTTGAAGCCAGAGCACATGCTGTTTGTAGGTAGAAAAACCTGAGACTCAAATACCCTGTTTTCTCACTATGTCGTTTATCTACTCTGTCAACGGCTTCGGTGGTGCAATCGTCCGCCTTGCTTGATGCCCCTCGCGTTAACGTTTTTTGGCTTCAATATCCTGAGATACAGGAGCCCTCCAAAAATCTGCATTATACCGCCCAAAAACATGGGCGAGGGCAAAGACACATCCATAAGATAGCCGGAAAGGCCGGAGCTTGTCAGAGACAGACGGTTTGCAACGCCTATCGCACTCGAGGCCGTGCCATAATCCTGCGTATCAACCCCTCTTAGGTTTACAGCGCTGCGGGAAGGGGAGCCTATGCCGGCTATCAACGACCTAACGACGAATATGGCTCCAGCAATGGCAAAGAACGGAGAGAGTGCTATGCCGACTAATGCAATCCCCATGAAAGAACGGGTATACGAAGCGGTGTTGAGGGCAGAAAACTTCTCAGAATAAGCGGACCGTGAAGCGATGTATCCGCCTATAGACGTCGAAGCATACGAAACCATATAAAGGTAGCCTATGAGTGTAGTGTTCACGCCGTAACTGACGCTAAACCAAAGTGGCAGGAGCGGCAGTGCTATCCCCAACCCAAACCCATTTACAATGTTTGCTATAATCACCCTGAAGGAATACTTGAAGCTCGATTTCTTCATTATCCTCGTGGTTTTTTTGGGTCTTCTCACCTCCTTCACGAAAAAAAGCGAAATCAAGGATAAAAACACAAAAAACGCTGAAACCCCGAAAAACAGTCTGAAAGCGTATACACTGCTAATATAATCTGAAAGGAAACCGTGGAATGAAAGCAGGAGCGCGCCGAAAATCGACGCAGCCGAGCCGACAGCCGTTATCTTACCGAACCTATTCACCCTGTCTTTCTCGCCGTGCCAATTGCTCACTATAAGCGCCGTCGAACCGGGCGAGAAAGTCCCCCTCATGCCGCCAGCTACACCCGCCACACCTCCTATTATGGCCGCGGTTATGACATAGTATATGTTTGTGGACAAAGCCAGAAGTATCAGAGCCGCGAGCGGGAAAAACTCCCCGACTATAAGCGCTTTTTTGTAACCGACCCTGTCTCCGAACGCACCCAGTAGAAGCACAAGGGCCACATTGAAGCTTATTATCACAAAATAAATCAGTCCTATCGTTATCAAACTATATCTCAGTGCGAACAAATAGAGGGGTATCGCAAGAGTAACGAATATTAGACCGACGCTTCTGAATGCCCTCGACGCTAGAAAGAACCTGAAAGTCCTATCAACATCATTAGGACTGGCGCCATCTTTTGAATCCATAAATCAAAACCTGACTGCAGGAATGTGAAATCTTCCCGCTGCTGAAAGCACGCTGGATTTTCCGTCCATTTTGCTAAATTATCGTTTTTGGTTTATAAGTGTTGTGAGAAAGGCGGATGGGCAGCACCAATCTTGATAAAATATTCGAGAGAATCCAGAGGGCGTCTGCAGATAGCACTAACGATGATCAAGCTTAAGTCACAGAGATAAGCTTTTATAATAGTTTTTTCCTTATATACAACATGGATAATGAGGCATATCTCTGGCAATGAGTTTGCAAGGTTAACGCTTAGAGATATCTATCCAAAATTTTCTATATATTTATATTATAGCCCGTGCCAGTCTGCAGACAGCCCTGAATTCATATTTTGTCCGTATACCAAAGTATATGGCTTTTTAAAAACAAAAAGGGAGGTAAAATATGAAAAAAGAAGGGAATAGGATATACAGCGGCTCGCACAGAGTCGTTAAAGACGACGCAATGAACTCTCGGTGGTGGGGAAATAAAAGATAAGAGCCTTTACAGGATATTGTCTTACCCTAAAGATGACGGCCCGAGCGACGAAATTCTTTATAAACTGTGCGATCTCGGTGTAAGGTCATTCGGCAGTGGTATGACACACGACGAAGTCAGGGAACATATCTTGGATGCAGATACGTTGTTTGTAGCGTATGAAAGAGACAAGCCTGTCGGTTTTGCCGGTATCGTAGAACAGACGGACACGTCATTCTACTTTTCTGCAGCTGTTGTGGACCCGGAGAAAAGAAAAAGCGGACTGTACAAAGAACTCACCAGGTTGAGACTTGACATGGCCATTTCAGAAGGCGGAAAGGACATCAATACAAGAACTCAGAACCCGATAGTTGAGAAGACTATACAGGACATACTGGAGGACATGATAGCTGTCGGAAAAATAAACGGGTACAGCGTTAGCCACAGCTACAAACCGGCCGTTTTTGGCAGGCTGCTTACGAACGACATACCAAAATCGGGGAATCAACGGTTGGATGAGGCCTATTCTACACTAGACTACACGAGAGGGGATGCTTTCCTTATCAACTTCAGCCTGTCTCTTCCAGTAGGGAGACGGTACACAGGAGGTTGTCTTTGGTGATTTTTAGGCCTTTTTGGCCCACGGTGGATAAAATATGGTAATAGATTTTCACCTTCATACAAGAAATGACATGGAGAGGTTCTCTATGAGAGACATAGAGAATATGATGGAGCTCAACGGGGTGGACCGTGCCGTCATATTTCCGATGAAGCAGTCCTCCTATCAGAACCTGTCCATAAGGAACAGGGAAAACATGGAATACTCCGGCAGAAAATTTTCCCCGTTCCTTAGACTGGATCCGAACGAAATGTCAATGGAAGAGTTTAATGAGGCGGCGGCGAAATTTTGCGGATTTAAACTGCACCCCCGAGCAGAAAATTTTGATCCTTTTGGCACGGTCGCCGAACCTTTTCTGTGCGCTATAAACAGACTAAAAAAGCCGGTTATAATACACACTAGGAAAGAGAACAATCCGAATACTGACCCGGACAGGATACTTGGATTGGCAAGCTCGTATCCTGGAATAAAATTTGTATTCGGCCATTTCGCCAACGATTCAGAAGCCTTTTTTGGCAGGATAAGTGAGTATGATAACGCTTTCGTGGAAACTTCAATAGTCTCTTCTCCGATGATAGTGGAGACGCGTGTGAAACAGATAGGTTCAGAGAAGATACTCTTCGGATCGGACTTTCCGTATTCGGACCAGGAGATAGAGCTTATGAAAATCAGGAGGGCGAGGATAAGCGAAAATGATATGGCAAACATACTGCATAAGAATGCTGAAAGGATACTTGACGCGCGCTACCACTGATATGGTTTTTATTGCCCTTTTCTTGATTTACTGATTGTATGCATTAGAAGGAGGGATTAACGTTGTAGTAAACATATACTTTTAGATGCCCACAGCTCCTAAAATAATTATTCTAATATGAAGAGAAAGACAGCGCCGGGTCGGGGCATCGTTCTTTTGTTATGGTTTAACGTCGGCTAAATCTCTTGATTTTGTTCCCGGTGACGTCGATGGATAACAGTTCGAGTATGGGTTTTGTTATCGAATCAGACTCGCTTTTCAAGCCCCTGTAATACAGAAAGGCGGCTTCCTGCATCCTGTTCTTGAGCATGATCCGTTTCCCGTCGACGTAATATAGGCGGTTTGCCCACTATCCCGCTATCTTTCTTGTGGGATAATGCTCATTGTCTGACCAGAAACAAAAATACGGAAGCCACGGTTTAGTTTAGTAGTGGGAACCTGTTTTTTTGTCGGCGTAGCTGCGCTTCACTATTCCAGATACCTTGTACTCCTTGACATACAGAAGCCTGTCCCCTGTCCTAACCACTTCCGGAACGCCGTCGCCGGATAGCATCCCAAAGAGTCTGCCGGAATAACCAGGATCCACGTAGCTGACGTTTACGCTCCTGTCGCTGTCGAGAGCCCTTCCCTTGCTGTAGCAGAGGACTATCGCAGCTCTCATGTCATCGGAATAGTTCACAGTCTCCTTTGTCTGGCATTTAACTGCAGTCTTTTCGGAAGCCACCAGAGACTCTAGATACATATCAGTGAACAGAGTGTCATCCTTTACGCCGTTCGCTGGTTTCACAGTCTTCCCTAGCAGAGAGCCGAGGAACTTGCCGATGTGCATGCTGTAAGTATTTCCACCTTCTCCCTCGCCTTCGATGCCGACCAGCTGTACGATACGGTCGCCTTTCTTGAGGTCCACTCCGAACGATGCGGAGGAGAGAGAAAGCGCTATCTTGCCGCTGTAGCCTGGCTTTATCGTGCTGTCCTCCCTTTTTTCCTCGTATTCTGAAGCGTCAGAAACTGCATGACGTACTCCGCCTGAATTGTGCAAGTTCTCCTCTAGAAGACCAACGCTGACCAGCGAACGCCCGAACGAGCTCCTTGGTATGACGTAGAAACTGTCGGCCCCTCCTTTGAAATCGACTTTTTCGAGCGTCTCGACACAGTAGTGTCTACCTGCCTTCAAGTGGTAGACTCCGTCCGCATCCTTTCCAACCTCGTTCCCGGGGTAGTAAGCGTGCCTTTCACGGTGGTATATCGCGTCGTAGATTTTTCCGACCCGTAGGTCTATCGAAGCGGGCCTTATCTGCTCCTTCTCTATCCGGGGCGATAACTCCAGGTTGCCCCTAGCCAGCATTTTCTCCAGCTTAGAGTCAGCCATTATCTTTTTCATACTACTATTATGGTATTCACCACTATAAATACTTTACTATTTATATTAACTTAAAAGTAGTACTTAATTTAGCCTATTTGATAGGGCACGTGGTCGCGTTGACGGCAGGAGTGCAGTAGCTGGCAGAGTAGTTCAGCCTGGATATGAGCGACTGGAGTCTAGATATGTATGACAGCCTGCACACTGGCGCAGTGTTGTTTATGACCGAACATATCTGGGCTGTGAGTATGTTCGCACCCCCCAGTACAGTCTGTCCGAACGATCCCGAGGTCGGGTTCTCTATTGAGGACAGTATATCCGCGTGGGTTGAGTACTGGGACTGGACGGTGGCGCTGCTGGAAAACAGCGTATTGGAATCGCTTATCGCCCCGTCGAAGACGAACTGGTTGTTTATGTCGGTGAAAGGAACCCCACCAAGAAAGAAGTTGAGGAGACCGAAGCCGTCCGCTGCTTTGTAGGCGCTGGAAGTCGCGTTGAAACCGTGCATCGCGGACTCGTACACGTTATAATATATACTGCCCGGCAGACCGGTCGTGTTTACTAGGAAGGATGAACCAGCCTCGTCGAAAGGCTCGAAGTTAACATAGCCTGAAGTATAGTAGGAACCGGAGAAGAAAGGAGTAGGGTACTGGTCTCCGTACGGGAACTTGCCGCTCGACGCCGACAGTGCGGCAGGATAAGTGGATTCGTTGAATATCGAGGATGAGAAATTGAACATAAGCGTCGGAACGTCGCCGTCTACTGTTGCGGACCTGTCATAGAACAGGTTGGTGAAGTTGCCGAACCTCGACAGCGCCACCGCAAGTATCCAGCGCTGCTGCGCGCAGAAAGGACACCCCTGAGCCCCTAGATATACTACAGTAGGCTTGCCGTTCGGCGAGAGGGAGAGCTGCGAGTAGTTGCCGTTGGTCTGCATCGGCACAAGATTATAATCCTTGCCGCCGTCGTACACCAGTACATAGTACCCAGGCGCGGGGCCTCTGGGACTGGTAGTGGCATTCTCGTAGATGAACGAACCGTTGAGCTGCTGGGAACCGACCGACGCAAGCTGTGTGCCAAGGTCAGAAAGACCGGTGGTATACGTGGAGCCCAGCGATTCTCCTACAGGTCCCAGAAAAAATTGCCCAGAAGTCGTGGGATTCACCGTCGCCTTAAGGGTCGATAGAGAACTGGAAGAGGATAGGAGATTCAGAAGCAGGAATACGACAAGCACGACCGCCACCGCGGCTACGGCCACACCTGCGATAATGTACGGTGTCTTGGGGCGTTTCGCAGGCCCGCTGCCTGCCGACGACAGTTTCGCGTTTTCCTCCCTTAGGCGCTGCATCTCCTTGAGCCGTTCGTTCTCCTTCCTGAGCCCCTCCAGCTCATCGTCTGGCTTTTTCTCGGGCTCCTTGCGCTCAGGGTGTTCGTTGTCCATAAGGGTACGCGTCCAGCGATTTGATAGAATAATAACGATTATCGCATATTTAAAGTTTAGTGCGCAAAACGCGCTAGCCGCCGCAACCTGCGAAAAGGTTAAATCCGCTACGTTTCATAGACATATAATGGAAGTGATACCGTTGGGAACCACTGCTTTTCAGTACCAGGGCCTCCTGGATGACCAGCAGTTCTACAATTTCCTCAAGGATACATTGAAAGGGTATGGATACGACCTCACCGAGACGTCGTACATACAGTTCGCCGGCGCAAACTACGTCATAAGGTGGGACGCAAAGAAGGTCGTGGACGATTATATGGCGTACCGGATAACGATAGACCTCAACTACAGGGGCATAACCGAGACAACGGCTATGAAGGACGGCAAGTCTGTAAAGGCAAAGACCGGCACCGTAGAGGTCAAGCTCACGTCCGACATACTTCTCGATTACCTTAACAAATGGACCACCGGCGTGTCTAAGTTCGTTAGACCGGTCTACGACAAGATGAACTCGGAAGTCACAAGGCAGAGGAGAGAGGCATTCGAGAACGAGATACAGAACATAAAATCAGTGCTGCAAGCCCACTTTGCGTAGGTATAGATTATGCCAAAGAAGGCGCTGGCCTCTCTGGATATATACAAGCTTCTTGAGGAGCTCGACCTGGGAGAAACGGCGTTCGTAAGGAACGTGAAGAGCAGGAAGAATGAGTTCTACCTCCAGCTTTTCGGGAAGAAGGAGGCGTGGATCAGGTTCGTACCAGGCAGTTACATGTGCGCTGTCAGCGAAAAACCGGCCGACACAGTGGATTTTCCGTTCACCCTGAAGGCGAAAAGCCTGCTGAAGGGAAAGAGAGTCTCGCTCAGAATGCACGAACCGGACCGCATAGTGGAAGTGTCCTCGGGGAACGTGAAGCTGATAGTCGAGCTCTTCTCCAGCGGCAACTTAGTACTCACAGACAACGGGAAGATAGTCATGGCGCTCTATACCAGGAGCTACGGGACCCGCAACATCAGGGAAGGCGTAGAGTACTCCTATCCCCCAGGCACGATGCGCGGGCTGGAGATGCCGGCCGAAGACGCGGGCAGAGTCCTCAGGGAATCCGACAGAGAAAGCGTAGTAAAGGCCCTAGCCATAGATTTCTACTTAGGGGGAACGTACGCGGAGGAAGTGGTGTTCAGGTCGGGAGTGGACAAAAACACCAGGCCGGCAGATGTAACGGACGAAGGAGTTTCCGCGATAGTGAAGGCGTACGAGGGCGTAGTGAAAGGGGCGCCGAAACCGAACGTGGTCGACGGCAAAATCTTCTCCGTTATAGAACTCACGCACATCGACGGCAAAAAAGAATATTTCGATGGGGTTAACTCGGCGGTAACTTCCTTCTTTTCCGGTACTGGACCTGAAAATAGGAGAGAGAACAGAATAGAACAGGAAATTGAAAAGACGGGAAAAAAGGTGGAAGAGTACGGGAGGGCTGCAGTCCTCCTGGAGAGCGACTACGACAGCATTGCTGGATTGATAAGGACGGCGCGCACTTCCAGTATTCCTCTTGAGGAGAGGACTAAGATGCTAAAGGAATCCGGCTGGGAACTCTCGGGCAGGACGATGACCAACACGAGTGATTCCTCTGTGAGCGTCGACCTGATAATCCCGCTGAGAGAGCAGATATCCGACGTTTACGACAAGATAAAAAGGGCAAGGAAGGGGCTCGACAGGCGGGAGACCGGTAAGGAGACCACAAAAAGACTAAAATTCTCGGACACCGACGCCTGGTACGGGAAGTTCAGGTGGTCCACGACCGGGACCGGCAAACTGCTTGTCATCGGCAGGGATGTCAACCAGAATGCAGTCCTTGTGGAAAAACACGGTGAAAAGAACGACGTGCTGTTCCACGCGGACATATTCGGCAGCCCATTCGGGCTCGTGAAATCCGGCGGCAAGGGGCTTTCCGAAGAGGAGAAGAAGGAGTGCGCGTCGCTCGTATGTTCGTATTCTTCGGCGTGGAGGGCTGGGGCTATGGCACTGGATGTGTACTACGTAGAGCCGGAACAAGCCACAAAGACGCCACCGTCGGGGGAATCTCTGAAGAAGGGGGCGTTCTACATAAAAGGGAAGAGGAACTATGTGAAGAACGCAGAACTCGGCGTCTACATCGGAGTGGAGAGCGACGACAGCGAATACAGGATATTGATTTACGGCCACGAACCGCGGGGAAAATACCTGCTGGTTAGGCCGGGAAGCAAGTCGAGGGAAGAGACCGTAAAGAGGATAAGGAAGATAATCGAACAGAGGCTCGGCTTCTCGCCGGACAGGGACAAGATAGACAAGATGCTTCCCGCGGGAAAATTCACGATAGAGAGAGTGAAAATGTGAAAAAAGAGGTCTTAAATATTATGAAAGCGATAACTAACCATGCAGCATCCAAAGCCGCAGAAGCTGACTAGGATACTGATTTCTCTTGCTCAAGAAGACTCGAAGATTCTTGTGGAGGGTAAAAGGGACGAGATGGCCCTCGTCAACGGCGGGATAGACAAGTCGAGAATATACAGGGCAGCGTACAGGACGTGCGGCTATTTCGAGAAACTGGTATCCAGCCCGAAAAACAGCAGGATAGTGCTGTTGTTCGACAACGATAGGAGCGGGCGCGAGAGGACCAACCGCTTCGTCAAATATTTCAATGGTTACGACGCGGAACTGGACACTTCGTATATGGAGAGCTTCAGAAGGTCCGGCATAATGTACGTAGAAGAGCTGAACAGCCTGCTGTGACCTGGGAAGCGCGCCCCTACCTGGAAGCGTGCTCTATCATGAACTCTTCTATTTTTTTGCTCCTAGCCAGCTTTGTCAGGAATCCGGCCAGTTTGTTCCTGTTAGTCTTGTTCGTGAGCACGACTTTGTTCAGCACTTCCTTATTAGCCTCGAAATCTCCGGTGAACTCCGCCTTGTGCTTTTTAAGCACCTCTATCGCTGCGGATCTTATGATTCTGCCTCTTATACGTCCCATTGTATAATAGACAAACACGCGTGTATTTAAGCATTTGTTTCCTGATTGGGCTGCGCTGACGGTCCCGGACTAAAAGCAATTTAAATAAAACGAGTTTATTATAGGAATGTGCTTTGCGCCTCGGTGGCTCAGTGGTAAAGCGTTTCCTTGGTAAGGAAAAGATCGCGAGTCCGATCCTCGCCCGAGGCTTATTGTTCCAGTAGAGCGAAAAGTGCCAATCGCATACAGGACTTACACGTCCGCAGGCTTACGAAATCTCAAGTTTTCATAGAAATTTTGGGAGCACCTGATTGGCCTCAACAACTTTAGTTACCTAAGTTACAAATTATCGTTACTTAGGTTTATATACGTATACCGCAATAGATAATAATATGACAGGACAATCTAGCAGCGGTTGATAGGTAATAATATGACAGGACAGAGCGGCGGTTGATAGGCGGAACTTCCGGCGATTAGGCTGCAGGCGCCACCAAACAGTGTATTCTACGAATCCTTAAAGCCAAAAGAATAATATTCGTAATTTAGCTAGAAAGTCGGATTTAGTTAATTTATAAATGACAGTTATCATAGCTAAGTACGATTTCTTGTGATTCTGCGAGTCGCCAGTGTAATTTTTACTACAGATGATAAGACTGGAACCACCGGTTTTGGTGTACGTAGCTAGAACGCGATCTGCCGTGCGTTTCTGGATCCCCAAATAGATGTGCCGCCGTGAAATGTTAATCTAGTATCAATGCTGTACAGCTTATCTATAACTTCATCCTGCAACCTAGCCATTTCTAGGTACTCTTTATTTTTCAGGAGCTGTTCCAGCCCATTATATTATCTCTTCCTCGGCAACAACTACGAAATCGCCGACCGAGATGACCGCGTTGTATGGTATCTCTTCGTTTCCGTGCTCGTCCTTCTCGAACTGGAAAGTGTTTGCGTACGAAGTTGCGCTTTTTATCGTCAGATAGACCAGCTCGCCGGTCCTGACTTCGTACACCAGGTCGCTGACGACCCCTATTTTCTTACCGCTCTTGCCGACTACCGTCTTACCGACTATCGACTTGGCATCTATTCTCTCACCTTTCGTGACACCGCTCATAATCAACCTCCCTTTAGTCCAAAATGACTGTCATTTGTACTAAAAGTATACACTACGTATTTATTAAAGGTTTTTTACGCGCCCTAACGGCGGAATATATAGTACCTGTCGTTGGCGGCTTCTCCGGTCGCGTCGGGAGACATGTCCGAAAGGTCTATTCCGGACACCTCCAGTACCGACACTGCTATCCTGGAGCCGGGATTCGCGTACGAGAACATCTTCTCCACTGCTGCCCTTCTTTCTTCCTCTGGCAGGTCCTGAAGAACAGTTATGCAGAATATCAAGTCGAATTTCCTGTCGGTGCCGAAATCGCCTATCCTTCTCCTATCCACCGTCACGTTGGAATCTTTTCCAATGCTATCGGCAAGGTCGGATGGCTCGACGGCGAGTATGCTGAACCCTTTCAGTTTACCCTCGAGTATACCCGTGCCGGCTCCGATGTCTAGAACTGTCTCGCCGTCGCGGGGTTTCACTATGTCGATGATTTTGTCTATCTTCTGCCCCTGCTCGCTGTAATACAGGCTGTTGTAGCTGCCGGCTATGGCGTTGTAGTAATCGACCGAATCCATCAGTACGACTGCCCGAAATAGGCGTTGTGCTCTGCTTCCTGGCCGCAAAATATGCACTTTTTGTCGAGAAGCTCATCGTCGGTCATGGGAATCATCCTTGAAACCGCGCCGGTCTCATCGCCAATCTTGGTTTCGCACATCGGATTTCCGCACCATGCTGCCTTTACTATGTATTTTCCTTCCTTGAGTTTCTTCACGAACTCCCCTCTATCGGTCTCCACTGTGAGGGCGGATTTCATCAAAGCCTCCGCTCTCTCGAACATTTCCCTCTGTATGTCTGCCAGCCTGTCCGGTATAGTGCTTATAGCGTCGAACGGCACCTCGTCTTTGCTGCCGTTGAACCTGGTCTTTAGGGAAACCTTCCTTTCCTTTACTTCCTTCTCGCCCACCTCGACCCGGATGGGCACGCCTTTCATTTCGTACTCGTTGAACTTCCATCCCGGAGAATATTCCCTCCTGTCGTCGAGCAGGACCTTTATTCCGAGGGCTTTGAGCGCGCCGTACACTTCGCCGGCGTACGCCTCGACAGACTCTCCTGATTTGCCGTTCATTATGGGGACCACTACTGCCTGTATGGGCGCTATGGAAGGGGGAAGGACCAGACCGCTGTTGTCTCCGTGTATAAGGATCATTACGCCTATAGCCCTTGCGGATACGCCCCAAGACGTCTGGTACGCGTACTGCGAGCGGTTGCCTCTGTCCAAGAACTTAACGTCAAACGGTTTGGAGAAGTTCTGCCCGAGATAGTGCGAAGTGCCGACCTGCGAAGCGAAGTTGTTCGGAAGAACGGCTTCTATCGTGTACGTACGCACAGCTCCAGCGAACTTTTCGCCTTCGCTCTTGAACCCCATAAGGACGGGGAAGGCAAGTACTTCTTCGGAGAACTTCTTGTACACCCGTATCATGTCCTCTGCGTTGCTTACTGCCTCTTCCTCGGTAGCAAATACGCAGTGCCCTTCCTGCCAGAGATTCTCCCTCCCGCGCAGGAAGAACCTTGTCTCCTTTGTCTCCCATCTGACCATGGTATTCCACTGGTTAATCAGCATCGGCAGGTCCCTGTAGCTCTGTATCCATTTGGAATAGCTCCTGTACATTATTGTCTCGGACGTGGGCCTTATGGCAAGCCTCTCGTCCAGCAGAGAGTCCCCGCCCATCGTGACCCATGCGACCTCAGGATTGAAGTGTTTCACGTGCTCCTTCTCCCTTGTAAGCAGGCTCTCTGGTATCAGAAGGGGAAAATAAGCGTTCTTGACACCCCTCTCCTTGAAAACACTGTCGAGGTAGTACATGGACGATTCCCACATTTCGTATCCGTACGGCCTGTAGACCGCGAATCCTTTGATGTCCGAGAAGTCCACCACTTCGGAGTTCAGTAGCACTTGGTTGTACCACCCTATTATGTCGTCCTCTTTCCTAACCTTTATCCTGTCGGCCATTATTATGATTCGGATTCGGGAGATTAATATCTTACTGCTTCGGCGGGCGGACACAGGGACAATTTTGGAAAGTATTAAAACTTCCGGTGGAGATTAAATGGATTATGCCGAAGTACGACCCGAAAGTAATAGAGAGCAAATGGCGAAAGATTTTCGGAGAGAAGAAGATATACGAGCCGGAGATAGACAATGACAGGGAAAAGTTCTTCACAACCGTGCCGGTCATATACCCGACCGGTCTCCTCCACCTGGGGCACCTGTACACATGGACCAGGGCTGACATATACGCGAGGTTCATGAGGATGAGGGGTTTCAACGTGCTGTTCCCACAAGGTTTCCACATGACTGGCGGACCGATGGTCGGGATGTCGCTGAGGCTAAAGAACAGGGAGAAGAAGGCCGTCGATATGATGAAGGACCAAGGGGTCAGCGACGAGGAGATAGAGAAATTTTCAAACGACCCTATAGCGCTCGGACTCTACTTCTCAGACACTTACATAAAGGATTTCGACGCTGCGGGAATGTCGATAGACTGGAGGAGACTGTTCATACTATCGCAGACTCCACAGTATTCCAAGTTCGTTGAGTGGCAGTTCAACACGCTGAAGAGACTCGGCCTCATAGTGCAGGGAACGCACCCGGTTATATGGTGCCCGAAGGAGGATACTCCCCTCGGCGACCACGACAGGCTCAGCGGTGAGGGCGAGAGCCCCCTAAAATTTTCTGTCATAAAATTCCGAATGGAGGATTATATCCTTCCGGTTGGGACCCTCAGGCCTGAGACGATGTTTGGGGTGGCCAACCTTTGGCTTAACAGCAGGATAGCATACAAGAAACTTACGCTGGACAGCGGGGAGGAATGGATAGTGTCCGGAGAGTTCGCTAGGAAGATAAGATACCTGCTCAAGACTGTGAAAAAGGAGGAAGATTTCGATGTAAGTAGCGTAATGGGAAAGAACGCCAAGAACCCTCTGAACGGTGCGGACGTTCCTGTATTCGACGCAGATTTTGTAGACGGAGACGCCATGACAGGAGTCGTCATGAGCGTTCCGATGCATGCGCCTGTGGATTTCGTGTATGCCAACAGGAGCGGCGCGCTGGAAAAGCTGGGCGGCAGGCCGAAGAAGATAATAGACGTGGAGGGGGAAGAGAACCTTGTCGAAGACGCGATAAAAAGATTTGGCGAGACGCCCGAGGGGCTAGACAAGGCGACAAAGTACGTCTACAAGAAGGAGTTTTCCTCGGGGATTCTCAACACGAACTGCGGGAAATTCGCGAACACCGCGGTCGACAAGGCGAGGGAAAAGATAAAGGACTTGCTCCGTGAGAAAGGATCGTACGAGGACATGTACGAACCGTCCGGTGCCGTGGTATGTAGGTGCGGAGCGAACGGTGTCGTAAAGCTTCTCGAGAACCAGTGGTTCATACACTATTCCGACAGAGAACTAAAGGAGAAGATGCTGAGAGCGGTCGAGGAAATGAAAATATGCCCCGAAGAAGTCAGAGTGCCGCTCGTATCGGCTATAAACGGTCTGGAAGACAAGGCGGCGGCCAGACACGGCGGACTTGGCACGCCCCTTCCGTGGGATAAGAACTGGTTGATCGAACCTCTGAGCGATTCTACGATATACATGGCGTACTACACGATAGCAGATACAGCAAACAAGATGAGACCGGAAGAGCTGGATGACAGGCTGTTCGATTATGTATTCCTGGGCAAGAAGGATTCCTCGCCGTATCCGGATGAAGCGGAGAAAATGAGGAAGGAATTCCTGTACTGGTACCCGGTAGACATGAGGACTACGGCAAAGGAACTTGTGCCTAACCATATGGTGTTCTTTATAGCGAACCACGTCGCCATATTCGACAGGGACAAGTGGCCGAAAGCCATGTCGATAAACGGATGGCTGGTTGTGAACAAGCAGAAGATGTCAAAATCTAAGGGCAACACGATGGGTATAAGCGAAGCTGTTGAAAGCTATGGAACCGACTCCGTAAGGCTGATAGCTACGGCATCCGACGGGATTGACGACGCGGAGTGGGACACTAGCAACATAAACACCGTGTACCAGAAAATAGAGACTCTCATGGACCTTATCGAGATACTGGATGACTTCAAAGGCCACAAAAAACTTATAGACAAGTATGCACTCTCGAAGGCAGCCAGAATAACCAGGGACGCTACGGAAGATTACGGCAATATGCTCCTCAGGAGCGCGGTACAGCGCACCTTTTTCGACGGCGTTCAGTTGCTTAAGGAATATCTTGAACTCGGCGGATACAACGGCGAGACGCTGAGGGAGCTGATTCGAAGGATAGTCAGACTCAACCACCCAATATTCCCGTTCGTGACCGAGGAGCTCAACAGCGCGATGGGGGGGAAGGAACTCCTGGAGGGCGGAAAGAGCTGGCCGGAGTACGACGAGCGCGAGATAAGCCGGCTGATAGACAGCGAGGTAGAGGTTGTAAGAAACACGATAAGTGATATAAGGAACCTTACAAAAATACTCAAGATATCCCCTAAAAAGGTCCGGATAGGAATATCCAAACCGGAAAACTTCGACCTTTACAACAGGATAGTCGAAGAGACAAAAAACACCAGGAACGCAAACGAGATAAGAAAGAAGATAAGGTCTTCCTCCAAACTAGCCGACAAGCTCCTGAAAAATCCGAACAGGCTGCCGGAGAACGGACTGGACCACGATACAGAGACGAAGCTATTCGAGGAGACGAAAGAGTCGATATCTAGGATTTTCGGCTGCGAGGTCATAGTGGAGAGCAGTGACGACGACAAAGCCATACCTGGCAAGCCGGCGCTCACTATATCATGAAAGACACGTGCCTGTTCGCATCAGTCAGTGTGGCCGCGATAGCGGCGTCTCTGGCCTTTATATTCGTGTTCCACACGCTGGTTTTCGTTGTATTATTTTTCATACCATTCATACCGGTGCTAGGGAGGATGCGTGGAAAAAAGACATAGGAGCTTCGACGCCGTAGGAGACATAGCCCTCGTCAGGCTGCCTGATACGGTCGGCAGCCGGATGAAGAAGAGGGTAGCACTCGAAATAATGTCGATGAACAAGAACATAAAATCGGTTTACAACCGCGTAGGCAAAACGTCGGGGGAAGAGAGAGTGGCAAAACTGAGATACGTTTCAGGAAGAAGGGGTACGGTTACCGTACATAGGGAGAACGGCTGCCTTTTCTACGTAGATGTCAGGAGAGTATACTTTTCACCTCGCCTGTCCAACGAGAGGGCAAGGATAACCGGACAGATAAAGACCGGAGAGAATATCCTCGACATGTTCTGCGGGGTCGGGCCATACACGATAGAGGCGTCGAAGAAAGCCGGAAGCGTTTACGCAATAGATAAAAACAGGAAAGCGATAGACCTTTTGAAAAAGAACGTGAAAATAAACAAGGCCTACAACGTGGAGTACGCGTGCGGCGACGCGAGGAGGATAGTCCCGAAGCTGGACGGCGAGTTTGACAGGATAATAATGAATTTTCCCATGGATGCGAAGTCATTCCTTAAACAGGCGTTAGGTTCGGCGGCGAAGAGGGCTGTCGTGCACTTGTACGCATTCGCCAAGCGGGGAGGGGAGGACGAACTGGCGGTAAAGAAGATGATACGGTCGTATTCGGACAGGGACTTGACGGTAACGTCGATAAAATCCTACAGGACTGGGGAGGTGGCCCCATTCGTCGACAGGCTCTGTTTCGATATAAGAGTACGGAGAAAACCTCACTCTGCCCGGTAGTACGTGTTCCAGTCCGGCGCAGTGTAGGTTATCTCGACCGGTGTGCTAGATGAATTCAGGGAAGTCCCGAAAACAAGAAGGCTCTGCACGTATCTGAGCAAGCCCCAGTTCTGTTTCTTTATCTTGTTGAGGACTATATCTGCGTTTGACAGGCGCTCGAAGAACTTGTAGAGCCTTTCGCCCTTCACTGCGAGAGGGGCCTTGTCCGAGAGCCATATCTCGAAATTCTTGGCTTCCATGTCGGAAGCGAAGTAGACGTTCGTGTTCCCTGTGTCACCAGATAAAACTGAAGACAACTGCGTGAAGATAGAGTCCTCGCTGTACCTCGGATACACCTTCGACGAGTTTCCCGCTATGAGGAGCATGTTCAGGTCGCTTATCACGCTGGACAGGTTGCCCTTGGAATTCCTCACCAGTTCGTCGACTACCTCATAATCCAGAACCAGTTTATTCAGCGCCTGCAGCCTGGATATGTACGACCTAACCGTCTTGGAATTCAGCTTGTAGAATCTTATCATCTCGTAACCGGATAGTGCAGACCTATAACGGCTCTTGAAAACGTCGCCAGATACTGACTCGAATATGATTATCCCAGGCACGGAGCTCATCTTTTTGAAGATAGTCTGGTCGACGGACAGAACCTTCTCCGCGTCCTCTATGTACACTATCTTCTTTGAATCCCCAAAAAGGGAAGTCGATATGGCTGCATTCTTTATAGTGTCTGCCATCTTCTCTGAAACGCCCTCCTTCTCGTCGCCTTCTATAGTGTACACGTTTATCTTTTCTATGGAGAATCCACGGCTTATCGCGAGGGCTTCCGCCAGGAAATTCTTGCCGACGCCGGAAGGGCCGTTGAACACGAATTTCGTCTTTCCGCCGTCTATCGCGGAAAGGAACTTGTTCTTTATGCTACCGGTATAATTCTCAACGAAATTCTCGAACGTAGGCTTGAAAAGTTTCAGCATACATCACTTGTTGAAGGTCGCAAGGAAAGCTAGAAGGGCCTGGAACTGTATGAAAGGGGTGGCCCCCTCGACTATCCTGTAGTCCACTTCCGCGAGCTTCTCGATTATATAGCCCTTGGCTTTCTGGTCGACAAGTTCTTCGTTTGAAATCACTATGTTGAATATCTGCAGAAGCAGTTCCCTCGTGTTAACTCCCGAATCTAGAAGATCGGCGAATATCTCCCTAGATTTTATGTAATCTCCCCCAAGTGCAGTCTTGACTCCCTCTAGTATCTTTCCGGTGTCTAGCACTCCGCTGTTGGTATACACTGTGCTGGCGTCTATCTTCCTAGAAACGTTGGACAGCGACTGGAGCAAGTTGGTCACAAGCCTAAGGTCTCCTTTTGACACGTAGTAAAGCGCTTCCATTGCGTTGGCGTCTATCTGCAGATCCTCGCTCTTTGCTATCCTGCCTATGTAAGCTTCTATGTCTTTTTGTAGCAGCGGCTGGAACCTCAGTATCACGCATCTCGACTGCAGTGGCTCTATTATGTTGTTCTGGTAGTTGACGCTGAAAAGGAACCTACACGTGCTACTGTACTCCTCCATCATACGCCTCAGAGCCTGCTGTGCTTCCTGGGTCAGAGAATCCCCCTCGTCGAAAAGTATCATCTTGAAAGGCGCGTCTATGGGTTTGGTCCTGGCGAACTCCTTGACCTTACCCTGTATCACAGACAGCTTCCTGTCGTCGGAAGCGTTGAGCTCTATAAAATTTTGGTTCCAGTTGTCCCCGAAGACCATCTTTGCGAGCACGACGGCAGACGTGGTTTTGCCGACACCGGGGGGGCCCGAGAGAATCATGTGCTGCACTTCCCCCTTCGAGAGCATTGCCTTGAGCTTCTCGACGCTGTCGCCCTGGCCGATTATCTCATCGAAATTCTTAGGCCTGTATTTCTCCACCCACAAGGAATTCTGCTTCTGCGGCTGCTCCTGTGCGGGCTTGTCGTCGGTCTTTTCCTTGGAGTTTGCTGGCATAGTCTATTATCCATCTGTTAAAATAAAAGTGTATGTCTATATCTCTGTGAACAGCTCTTCGTTCGGGTGCGTGACTACGCCCTTGTCGGTTATCTCTATCGGTATGTATTTCGTGATGTGGTCGGTCTTCCTCATCTTTATTATCCTGAGCGCCCTTATGAAAGTGGTGTTTTTCTCCAGCATGTAAAGCGCTATTACACCATCTGTTGCAAATTCCTCTACGCCGAAAGAAGACATCTTCGGGTCGCCGTACGACATCTCCCCCACAAAAATACCGAAACACTTCTTGGATTTTAGGAGTGCTGCAACCTCTATTATGGCCCTCCTTATCGACATAACATCCGAGAAAAACAGCTGGAGGTAGGTTATCGAGTCTATTACAACCCTCTTCGCGCCCATAGAATCTATCTCGTTCGATATCATATCCTTCAGTGAATCGTAGTCGACAAGTGGTATCGATATGACCTTGAGCATGCCCTTTTCTGTCAATTGTTTTATGCTCACCCCGTCGAACATTGAAAACTGGTCTATCACATCGTCTACGCTCTCTTCGAGCGTGAAGTATATCCCTTTCTCCCCGTTGATGGCCCCATAAACGAGGGACTGCATGGCCATAGTGGTTTTACCCGCACCCGGCGTACCAGTCACTAAGATTATGTTCCTAGCAGGAAAGCCCCCTTTGAGCGCATCGTCGAGACCCGGGATCCCGGATTTCTCCCTCTGCACTGCGGTTGCAGGGCCCTTGGTTTCGCCGGCGGTATTTTCTTCCATCATCAAGCCTCCAATATGACATCTCCAACAAGCTGGTATTTAAGCTTTATAAGAAGACTCTGCGCAAGTATCCTGGACCATTTTTCAACAAGATCCCTCGGAGCGTTCATTTCCTTAGCTGCGTCCGTAATCGTTATGTTGCCCCTGCTCTTCACCAATTCTAGGAGCTTTGAAATCGGGTTGTCAGTCGGCATTATCCCGTCTATGGACGTTTCCCTCTCTCCTTTCCCCTCTTTCACGTGTACGGTGGTCGCAGCTATCATGGCTGGATTTATGGGTTGCTGCTTGACCGCCACCGGCTCAAGTTTTTTCGGCATCGGAACCGGACTGGCCGGCATCTTCGTTACTACCTCTTCCGGCTTTATGGGTTCCGACACTGTTATCTTGGATTTCGCCGGTATAACTGTACCCAGCGGCGTTAGCTTCGGACGTACCTGCTTTACAGGCGTAGGCGCCTCGCTCGCATCTAGTTTTATGTGGGTCTGCCCGACCGCTGCGCGTTCGGGCTCCGGTATCGCTATTATCGGTTGTTTTGCCAGGGAGGGTGTGACGACCGTCCTGTTGGATATCTGAAGGGGGGCCGACGCTCTGCCCGTTCGTCCTCCGCCGAACAGTCCCACAAACAGGCCCTTTTTAGCTGCTGCCTCCGGCTTCGCCCCTTCGTGGAACAATATACCTTTCTTCTCCCTTGGAAAGACTATCTCCTTGCTGTCGAATTCCAGCATCTGAACGTTCTGTAGTGACATACCGAGAGTCGCCGCAGAGTTAACGACGGCCTTGTCTATCTTCGAAACATCCGAGTATATCTTGTAGGAGTCGCTGAGTATCCTATTGGCCAGCTCCTTAGTCGACATCGTCATATAATAAATATTATGATATGGCAATTTAAATCCGTTAAGGGAATATAAGCGGCGCTGAATAGCCCGTTTTTTGTTGCGACTCCGCCGCGTACACAGCGTCTCTGTTCGCACTACAACATTCGACTAAGCACCGGAATTCCGGTTTGCACCGTGTAGGTCCGCCGTTTCATCCCGTGACGCAGCTATCAGTCTAGATCATCTATTGCCGCGGCAAGGGTCCGTTTCTGCTCGGTAGCCTGTGCGTTAGCACACCGCATTGCTGCGGTACACTCTTTGAAGTGAACGGACTTCCTCCTTTTATGGTCTGTTGTATACAGCACCGCAATTATATTATATAGGGCGTTTATTAATACGTTATCATGGACATGGAGATAATACCCGAAAAAGAACTCAAAGCGGATTCTAGGCTGTATATAAAGGGCATTAAGATAATGAGAAGCGTGAGGTTGGATTACAAGACTGGCAAGCATATCTCGTTCATAGTGAAGGGCGAAGAGGAGCACAGCGTGATGTATTTCGGCGAAAAACCCGGATCAAAGAGGTGGCAATGCGACTGCAAATGGTACACCCTGCAGAACAAGCTGTGCTCCCACATAATCGCAGTCAACCTTGCTGTAAAGGACGGAGCTGTAAAACTATGAATATAGGGACATGTATTCCGGTTCTATTGTGCCCGTGCCTATGCGGGTAAGTTCTGCAGAACTCTCGACTAGCCTGTTGTCGTGCCAGTAGTCCACTGCCGACATGAAGGAAGCTAGTCTGAAGTTTCTGCCCGTATCCAGCGGCTTCAGCCTGTTACCGAGGGACACGTACAGCCTCGAATTGGCAATTCTGCCGGCTTCCATTGTCATCCTGTACACTATAGTTATCCCGCGTTTCGACGGATTCCGGCTGTAAAACTGCACCGATACGGATTTGTTCGTCGACCCTTTTGTATCTAGGTATTCTATCACCCTTTCCGACACGCCTATCCTGTATTTTCTTAGATCCACCATACCGTCCCTGCAGACGTCGTCGTGGCAGAAACTTACGGACATCTTGAGACTTAGCTGTTTGACCGACGGCCTGTCATCCTTGTAGACATAGCGTTCCTGGTCTCCCGTCAGTTCGCCGTGGATAGAATACGCCCTGTCTAATCTATCGAAACTCCCCCTCCTAACTGTGTGGACGTCGAGAAGATTGTCCAACCTCTTTATCCTATCCGTCTTCAGGCCCTTGGCCACGATCAGGTTCTCGTACAAACCGGAGCCGTTGTCCCAGTCGAATGAATCGCTGCTCTGTATAATCTTCAGCTCTTCCCTATTTGGAATCCCCAAAAGCAGGCTGTCGGATTTGGTCACGTATTTCTTGAGCACGAATTCGTACAGATGATCGCTGTCTGCCACCATAAAAGGAATCAGATGGCAACAATTATTAATAGTTAACGAATGTGATACTGCACCTAACGCGTGCGCCATTTCCGCGAACGTTTATCTGGAATAAGGTGGCCGAGTTGGGAGGCTTTCGCACCTACATGCCTCGCCATTGTGGGATTCGTCGGTTTTATGTGGATTCCGACACGCTTTACGCCCAATCCTAACTTCTTCAAATCGTCTATCTTTTTGGGGTTGTTGGTGAGCAGTCTGACGGAATTTATTCCTACCGCCCTCAGCATGGATGCGGCTACTGCGAACGACCTGTTCTCTGGTTTGTAGCCCAGTCTAATGTACCCGTCGTACACTGTCTTATCTGCAGAGAGTATCCTGTTGCCTTTCCAGAAGAAAGTTTCCTTGTACGCGAGCGTCTTGCTGAGAAGCCCGTTTCCGCCCCCTTCCTGATACAGGTACACTATCGCCCCCCTCCCCTCCTTCCTTATCCTCCTCATCGCCTCTTCTAGTTCCTGCCTGCACTCACAGTTTGTGGCGTGGAAGAGTTCACTGGTCGCGCACGCCGAATGTATCCTGACAAGAACGTCCTCCCCTGCGGTTAGCGAACCGCTGTCAAAGTCCCCGTAGACCAGCATTGTATGCTCTTCACCGGTCGTGTAGTCTCCGAATACCATGTATGTCCAGTCGCCGTATTCTGTCGGAAGAGGAGTGTACCCGAGCAGTTCGACGGCCGCTCCGCCCATTCTCCTCGCGTTCCTCTCCGCGCGGACCCATGGCCTGAGCCAGCCCGCCTTCATTTCCTTCGCGGTTCTTCCTCTGCTAGGTGGGCTGCGTGCCATATCTTCTCTGCGTTATACAATTAGCCTACGCCACGATATAAAGACAAGATACCGGCTGCGGGAAACGGCAGGTTTAAAAAGTAATACAAAGTAATATTAAGTATGAAAAACAGAATAAGCGTGACTCTTAGCGGGGAGCTCATAAAGGAGGTGGACAAGACGGTCAACGGAATCGACGTGCCAAACAGGTCGTTCGCGATCGAGAAACTTCTGAGGGAAAGGCTTAGACCGAAGGCTAACAGAGTCGCAATAATACTTGCGGGAGGAGAGGGCACTCGGCTCAGGCCGCTGACGTACGAGATACCGAAACCTATGATACCTATAAAGGGAAAACCAATACTGGAGTATATAATAGACAGACTGAAACTCGCAGATGTTTCCGAAATAGTAGTCACGACCGGCTACAAGAGCGACAAGGTGAAGGAGTATTTCGGAAACGGCGAAAAATTCGGGGTAGCGATAAGATACATCGATGAGAGGACGCCGCGGGGTACTGGCGGCGCGGTTAAGGCAGTAGAAGGCTTACTCCACGACGACTTCTTCGTCATAAACGGAGACAACCTTTTCGATTTCAACCTGAATGAGATATACGAATTCCACAAGAAGGAGAAGGCAATAGTCACGATAGGACTCACGAACCAAGAGGATGTGTCGAAGTTCGGCGTAGTCGAGCTGGACGGCACAAAGATAACTAAGTTCATAGAGAAACCAAAAGTAAAGCCGAAGTCGCACCTGATTAACACGGGTATACATGTAATAAACCCATCGTTCTTCGCGTTCATGCCGGAGGGGCCATTCAACATGTCAAAACTTATGGAGAAGGCCGCAGAGAAGGGGCTCGTATCCGGCTTCGTTTACAGCGGGAAGTGGCTGCCGTGCGACAACCTCGAATTGTACGAAAAGGCGCTGAAGAACTGGCCGTAGACCCGCCAAACTATTAATTAGAAGACAGCCTCGTACTGGAATGGCGAAGATGAGAGGTGTGGTGCCGGAGGCAGTCACTGGAGCGTACGTATTCGACGACAGAGGCATGCTCCTCCTCGTAAAGAGCCCGAAATGGGGGGAAAGGTGGATGGTTCCGGGAGGACACATCGACCTCGGCGAGACCGTCTTTGACTGTGTAGCAAGGGAAGTCAAGGAAGAGGTTGGCATAGATGTCGTGCCGGAAGGCGTATTGGTCATAGGAGAGGATATCTTTCCGCGTGATTTTCACAGGAAGGCACATTTCATGTATTTCGAGATTGTGTGCAGGACAGAAGGGGCGAAGGAGATAAGACTCGACGGCAGGGAAACTACGGGATACGAGTGGTTTGAACCGGAGGACGCGCTGGCGAGCGTAGACGAAGTGGTGTTGAAAAAGACGATAGCAAAATACATTTCCGGGTTAAAGAACGGTAAACAGGATTACATAGACATTGCCCGCGGCGGGGGCGTGTCAGCTGATTAATGGAGTCTGGCCCGAAGCTTTGGCCTCCAGCCGGCGTGACTTCTGCGTATTGTGCGCACACATGTTTCCCGGTGCGGGTTAGATACGTTTCCCTATGTATCTCAACCGTGTTGTTACATCACGGCTGACATAAAGACGAATGCCCTCGCCAGGATTTGAACCTGGGTGACCGGTTTAGGAAACCGGGATTCTGTCCAAGCTAAACTACGAGGGCACACGGAATTTATACAATCTTAACATTTTAAAGATATATATAGAATGCGCATTTAATTTCAATCTATGACCGCGGACAACCCCTTCATAAGCATAACGTTCAACGAGAACGATATAGTAGTGGACAGGATCAACGAAAAGGTCGACCTCCAGATGGGGATAAGCAGGATACTGCTTTCCGGCGGCGTAATAGTACTAAAAGGAAAACCCGGCGTGGGAAAGAGCACGCTGGTGGGCGTGATTCTGAAGGACCTGAAAAAATCCAGCAAAATAGAGGTGATAAGGGAGGATTTCACGCCGGCAGTTTACAACATGATCCGGAAGATGAATCTCCGAGGACAGAAAAAGAAGCTTATGATACTGGATGACTTCAACAACCTGGAACTCGTTGACAAAGGGAGCCAGGAAAAGATGACGGACCTGATATATTCGATATCCAGCGAACTCTCGATAGTGCTGATAGAGAACAGGGATTCTGGTGTGGAGAAGGATTTCAAGAGGCTGGGTAGACGTTTCGATGAGATGGAACTGGGCGGCCTGTCGAAGGAAGACTTGAAGAGGGTGATAATCAACAGGTTGAACAGCGTAAGGAAGAAGAGGTCGGACAGTATAGAACCGTTCACGGAAGACGAATACCAGAAGATATACAAGAAATCGGAGGGGAACCCGAGGATAGCCCTGCTGATATGCTCTGCGATGTACGACCAGAAGAGCGCAAAGATTGTCTAAAAGATGGAAGACAAGTACCGAATACTCACCACACTCCTGCTGATAATGCTTATCGTGATAGTGGGCAGCCAGGTTTTCACTAGGGCTGCCATCTATTTCTACAGCTATTCGTCGTCTGTCCTGCACATGGGCGTTACCATGGTGTCTCCAGAATTCGAGCTGCTCTATATACTGGCAGGGGTGCTAGTGCTCACGGGTGTGCTGCTACTTCTGATAAGATACCGCCTTCTCAAGGTCCTTTCTGTATTAAACGTAGTATTCGTTTTCTTCCTGTCGTACGCGGCAATCAGCATAGCCGTACTCGACACCGCAATAGTTGACGGGCTGAATCTCCTATCGAATTCCCCTGGTGTCGAGGCTGTCACCATCTTAGTATATCTTCTTCCAGTGCTGTTCACAGTGTATTATATAAAATTCGCCGGAAGGACGGCGAGAAACGTCATGAACGTGGCTCTGTTCGCTGCGGTGGCCGGCTTCATATCGGTGTACCTGAACGTAGCGACGGTGCTGATACTCATAGCTGCAATAGCGCTGTATGATTATATCTCTGTTTTCGTGACCAAACACATGATAACTCTTGCCAAAGGGACGGCTGACACTATACTCTTCTCCTCCATATCTCTGATGGCCAGGAAAAGACAAGAGAAAAGAAGGATGATGCTTGGGGGCGGGGACCTGGTTTTCCCCGCAATAATGGTCAGTAGAGTGTCCCTAGCGTATCCGCTGCCTGCCGCGTTCATAGTAGCCGCTGCCGCGATGGCGGGGCTGTCCCTGATATTGATATTCGGCAGAAAGGGCAAGGCGTACCCGGCCATGGCAGTGATAGGCCCGCTGCAGCTTGGGGCTTTCGCTTTATATATTCTTGCAACCTTATTATAGGGTTATGAAAGTTGGAGTGGACAAGGAGGTGGTGGTAGCGGCACTGAAGGAGTGCTACGACCCAGAGATACCAGTCAACGTATACGACCTGGGGCTAATCTATGATATAAACGTGCAGGGGGAGAACGTAAAGATACTCATGACGATGACGTCGCCGTATTGTCCTATATCCGATTACATGCTAAACGACATAAAGGGAAAGGTGGGGGAGCTGTCCGGAGCCACAAACGTGACTGTCGAGGTCACGTTCGACCCGCCTTGGACGAAGGATATGATATCTGACGAAGCCAGGGCTAAACTAGGACTGTAAGAATCTGTATCGCCTGGCGTCACTCCATCGATTCGCCGACTATCCTGTCCTTTATAGGTCCGAATTCCTCTTTGTTATCCTGCATCAGCGAATTGTAGAACTGGTAGATTATCATCACTATCAGCAGTATTCCTATGCCGGCCGTCAGTGTGTTCAGAAAAGTTGCGAGCGCCGCGACCAGGCCGGTCAAAGCACCGCCCAGTATCGCCAGCGGTATTATGTAGCGTTTGAATATGTCTATAAGCACCCTCTCATCCCGCCTGAAACCCGGCATGGAAAGCCCGGATTCCATTATCTGCTTGACCACGGACTTTGGATCCTGTCCACCCAAGTACATCCATATATAGGAGAACGCAGCGGCGCCGACCACAAGTATCAGGGTGTATATCGCCATGGATTCTATCTGGAGGGCGGTTATGCCCGTTGATGTTGCGCTGACGTAGAGCTGTTGTATGGTCGGGGGAGATAGATAGGCGGCCAGACCTCCAGTCGCGATGGATTGCGTGCCGAACAAGGTGCTCTCCTTCGTGAATGTGCCGAGCAGATGGTTGCCTGCGTTTGAGAGGGTTAGGGCGAAGAACTGTATACCCGCCACCATGGATACCACCAGTACTATCGGTATTATGCTGGTGTAGAACAGGGACACCGGCCACCTTATTGAATATCCCCTCAGCCTCCCAAAAGATAGCGGCAGCTCGACCTTTATACCCTGCAGCCATATCACAACGGCGAACAGAGCCACCGTCGACCCCAAGGCTATGAACGGAAACAAGGCGTTGAGCGGCACTCCGGCTATGAACGACTCTATTATCGACGGTATCGCCCCTATTTGGCTTGTGAAGGGGTTGAAGGTCGTATTTATCAGCTGCAGCGAGATGCCCGCGAGTATGAAGAGACTTATACCGGAGCCTATCCCCCACTTGCTGACTATCTCATCCATGAAGAGCAGTATCGCCCCGGCAGCGAAAAGCTGTGCGAACATTATTAGAGGAAACGATATCCCAGGGCCGGCGGGAGACAGAGCCCCGCTAAACACATACACGCCGTTCTCCAATGCTATGAAAGCAAATGACGCGATTTTCTGTATCCCTTGAAAAAGCACCCTCCCGTCCTTCGTGGAGGTGTCTATGTGGATTATGTCGGTTCCCTGGAGCATCTGTATTATTATGCTAGCGCTAACTATCGGTCCTATCCCCAACGACAATAGCGACCCGAAGTGCGACGCTATCAGAACTTGTAGTATCTCGAAATTAAGATTGTATGAGCTGCTGACGCCGAACACTGGTATGAACGACATAACTATAAATAGGATTAGAACGATGAACGTCCAACTGAACTTTGTCTTCAGGTCCAGCTTCTTCTCAGGTACCGGCACAGAAGGGAGGTTGGATAGTATCTTCTTGATGTTCTCATTCATAGACCTCGCCACCCGCAGCTTTTATCTCCGTCCTGGCCTTTTCTGAGACTTTACCATAAACGGCCAGCTTGGCCTTGTCTCTAGTGAACCGGCCGCAGACCTTGGAATAACCCAGATCGGCAAGGTTTATTACTATACGATCCTGATCCTTTTTCAGCTCGCCCCTCTTCTCGAGCGAACTTATAATATTGCCTATCCTGTTGAGGTTGAGGGGTATCTTCCTGGCGCTAGAGTAAGAATAAGTGTGCTCGTGCGCCCTTATGGAGACCATCTTCTGCTGTCCCCTTTTCCCTCCTCCTGCCCTTCCGACGCCCCCCCTGTTACCGGCGTGCCTTGCTCTCTTTCCAGAGCCTCTTCCTGCCGTGGAACTGCCTCGAAGGTGTTTCCTGTTCATATCATCCTCTTGAGAAGGTCGTTTATTTTTCCACCCCTGTAGCCGAAAGCCCCCTTCATGCTGTATGGCATCTTCTTGCCTCCACGCTCGAAACCTTTCTTAGGGGGATGGAGCCTGAACGTCCTTTTTATCCCCGTGTCGGACAGTTTTTTCCTGCCGTCGAAGAACTCGTCGGCGAAAGCATTGAGGTCGTCGTCCTTCCACTCATACCTATTCTTATTGCTCTGTTCCGATCTCTTCTTAAGCAACTGCTTGAAAGTGTCCTTGTCTATCTCCCCGTAGGTAAGCACGCTCTCCACTTCTTTCAGCATTCCCATGTAGGAGGGGGATTTGTCGACAACCACGCAGGAATACATCTTACCGAGCCCGAGAGCATCCATTGTCTCCTGTATCCTCTTGCTCTTCTTCATGCTGGAACGTATCTTTATGACGCAGAGTTTTTCCATCCTACTTTACCCCTAGAGTCTCCCTTTCCACTGGCAACAGCCTGTAGTAATTGAGTTTTTTGAGGGCGTCGAAAGCAGCATATCCTAAGTTCATCCTTGTGCTGGTCTGCCCCTTGACCCTGGACCAGACATCCTTTATGCCGGCAAGGGACAGCACGGTCTTGAGGTCGTCGGACACGCAGAAACTGATGCCCTTCGGCGCCGGCAGCAGCGTAACTATCACGGAGCCGGTCTTGCCGACTATCTTGAAAGGTATGGAATGCGAGCCCTTGCAGGCGCACTCCCAGCTCCCGCAGCCTCTTATTATCCTTATCATGTTCATCTTGGCGCTCTTCGCAGCCTTCTCCTTCGCGGTAACGGATTCCAGGCCCCTTCCCTTCCCTACGCCTATGTGGCCGTTGCCGTCCCCGACCACTGCCATCGCGGAGAAATGCTGGCGTTTCGCCTTCGAAGTGACCTTCTGGGTATTCCTTATTATCCTCCTCTTACCCCCGCCGAGTTTCCCCTTCGACTGTCCGACAAAAAGATAGCCGGTCTGCAGGTTTGGAAGCAGGTAATCGACTATTTCCGGTTCCAGCATCTTGATGTTCTTTGCGAGTATCTCGTCTATGTCTTTTATTTCCCCGTTCTTGACGGCTATCCCGAGGGCGGTCTTGAAATTGTGGTTGTCGAGCCTGTTAGGAGCCGGCGCAGCGCCTTTGTTCGCCTCGACTTCTGTCTCTATCGACTCTTTCACCGTCTTCTCTTCATTCTCTTCCATGTTGGTTTATCTTCGCTACCGTCTCTTCGACCTCTTTCTTTATATTCCTGACCTTGTCTCCGACCGAGGAAAACTGGTTTCCTTTTCTGGCCTCGAAGTAGCCGGAGATGTGGTCTCCGTACAGCCTGCCTTCGCTGACGGGTATTTTGTCGGAATGCACATCCATCCCTGCGTCCTTGGCGCCTTTCATAACGTAATATATGTAACTGTCTTTCTTCAGCGTAGAATTTCCCTTATCGACTATAGCCTCTTTGCTGTCGCTCCTCTTGCCGAGCAGGAAGCCAACGAGATACGCAGCTGGGGTGTTCTTGCAGCTCAGGGACCATCCGAACTTCTTCAGGTCGTTGCCGTGGGCACTGGCGACGGTTTTGTCTCCTTTCTCGCCGTACTCCGTAACCTGCGCTATTATCTGGCTGTTTGTCTTCCTTATGACCAGCCTCGGTTTGCCGGATTTCAGCAGCTTGAGCCTGTTCCTGTAGTTTGTCTTCCTGTTTGATTTCGTCAGCATCATACCATTCCCCTCTTCATATTATCTATGTAGTTGCGCATGTGCGTAACACTGTGAAAAGCGTTTCCTTTTATCTTCTTGTACAGGATCCTGAACTGCTTCCTGTCTATGTTGCCGTTCTTCCTCTGCTTGGAGAGCTCGTTTCTAAGCGCCCTGACTCTGTCGACCCATTCGAAATCTGCTCTCGCGCTCTTGCTGCCTTTTCTGCTACCGAGCCCCCTCCTGTGTCCCTTTCTCTTCTTCGCATGGAGAGCCCTTGCCCTACTCCTAGACTGGCCTACAAGCGCCTTCTTCTTTATCATGCCTTTCTTCACAAGCTCGGCTATATCCGCCTTGGTTATGGCTTCTTTTATCTCCTTGAACTTGGTAGGGTCAAGCCACACCCTCTTATCGCCAACGCCCAGAAGGTCACTGGCCAGTCTTTTCTGAGTTTTCAACGATCCTTTCATAGTTTACCATTTTTATGTTCTTGGCGGCGCACTTGTCGGCTATTGCCTTTCTCTTCAGTTTCCCGACGGAAGCCCCTATTATGACGATGTTCGAGTCAGACAACGCGTCGACCTCTTTGGGAGCGAACACGCGCACTGGAATCTTCCCTGCGATTCTAAACCTTAGCGCCGCACTCCTTTTAAAGCCTTCGGACGGCATAGGCTTGTGGCCCCTCCAACCGAGCCTTGTCCTGTTCTTCTTACCGGTGGGCTTTCTCCAGGAATTTCCCACCCTCTTCAACTTGCCAGAGTCGTGTTTTGTGAATCTCATAAGCATCACGGTTTCTTGGTTATGAATACACCGTCCTTGAACACTCTTCTATCCTTGTTCTTTATCTGTATCTTGGATTCTATAGTTCCGGCGGCCTGGCCGACCAGGTACTTGTCTATCCCGGACAGCGTTATCTTCGTGCCGCTAACTTTTATGCTGACGCCGTCCGGCACGACGACCTCCCTTGCCTTCCTCTCCCCCACAAAATTCTCGACTATCAGCCTGTTTCCGACCCCCTTTAGCGTCGCGGGAAAATGCATGTATACCAGTTCGAGTTCTGCGGTGTATTTCTTGTTTACGCCTGCAACCATGTTCCTGACTTCCGCTGCCAGCGTACCTCCTATCGCCTTCTGGTAGGCAGTGTCCTTGTCTACGTCTATGAACATCGTCTCGTCCTCTTTCCTTACCTTTATGAACGGGTACCTTATTTCGGCGGTCAGCGAACCTTCTTTTCCCTTTGCTGTTATCGTGCTCCCGGATACTGTGACATCCGCACCCTTAAGTGAGACCTTGAATTTAGTAGACATACACCAGCGGTACACCCCCCATGTTCAGTTTCTTGGCTTCCTCATTTGTCATGAGCCCTTTGTTAGTCGAAAGTATTATTATGCCGAAATTCAGCGCCGGCAGGAACCTCTTCTCGTACTTGGTTATTTCGCTGGCTTTTATCGGGAGTCTCGGCCTTATCGCCTTGCATTTGTTCATGCTCTCGTTTATCTCCACTTTTATGAATCCGCCTCTGGCGTCGTTTATGAGCTCGAAGTTGTCCAGGTATCCGCTGTCCTTCATCATCTTCAGCAGATTTATGACTAGCTTGTTGCTTGGACTTACAACGCAGCTCGTGTGCCCAACCCGTCTGGATATGTTCATAACGTTGAAAATATTGGATAGTGTGTCTGCCATGATCAAGCCTCCTTGCCGTATTTCTTGAAGCCGAGCTCTGGGGCGACTTCCCTGAAGCACTGTCTGCAGTAATCCAGACCCTGCACGCTTATGTGCGCTTCGGCCCTCCCACACCTGATGCACGGGTTGGCCCGCCTGTCGTGTGATGTCATCTTGTGCTTGTTGAACTTGAGGAATCTGGCCCTCTTCGCGGGGTTGTTTGCGTGCACTTTTAGTATCTTATCGAAGGATGTTTCCATATTTATCAGACAACTGATACGTTGTACCTCTTCTTTATGAACTCGGTGGCTTCTTCCCTACTTATAAGGTGTTTCCTGCCTATCTTTCTCTTTTCCCTTCCCCTGGCTATCGCGAAGCCCCTTCTAGTTATCGTAACCGCCACGGAAAGCCCCACTATCCCTACGGTGTAATCGTAACGCGCTCCTGGTATGTGTATATATTCTGATATGCCGAAAGACAGGTTTCCTCTGGAGTCAAAGTTAGACGTGCGCACGGAGTTCTCGTTGGCCTGCAGTAGCCTTTTCAGCAGTTCCGATGCCTGTTCGCCCCTGACAGTTGTCTTCACTCCTATCTCCAGGTCCGGGCGTATGTTCCACTCCGGTATCCTCTTGTTTGTCCTGGTCTTGACGGCCCTGGCGCCGGATATCTGCTCGAGGAGGTCCTTTATCTTCTCGAGCCTCTCGCCCGGTTCTCCAACACCAACGTTAAGCGTAACCTTCTCGACCAACAGCTCCCTCATCTTGTTTTCCTGTTCCATCCTAAACCGCCATGCAGGAGGCCTGCGTTGAAACGAACTTTCCTTCCTTGCTTTCGAGTACGACGGAATCTCCGCTTATCTCGACGACCTTGCCCCTCTTCCCTGCGTTCTTGCCTGTGAAAATAAAGATTTCGGCGCCCTGTTCCAGCGGTATCACACGGTCTATCTTGCCGGTTAGCACGTTAAGGAGCGCAGAGTCGCCTATCTGTCCCTTCCCGCCCTCCTGTATCATGTTCCTGCCGTCGTTTGTGAACAGCACCGTATTTCCGCCCCTTCCCTTGAGTTTTGACACTATCTTCACAAGTTTCAGGCTGCCGTCCCTCTTGTCCTCTACCACCGTTATCTTTCCCCTATCGTTCACGGATATCTCGAACCTGTCGCCCTTCACGCCTATCAGGTCGCCGAAACCAACGCCGAATTTTTCCTCTTTGACCGTCCTTCCGTCGACCGTGACATAGCCGTTCTTTATCAGGAACCTGGCTTCCTTCGCGTTGTCGACTATCTTCATAACGTCCCTAAGGAGCGCCGAGAGCGCCACACTGTCTTTGTTCCTGTGCTTGCCGGGGTACTGTCTCACGAAGTATTTGTACTTCTTTCTCGGTATGACCAGCGCTCCTGTGACCACTGTCCTCTTGAAGTGTTTCGATTCACCGTGTTTTGCCATAGCTGTTTATTTTCTCCAATCTCTTATTGTCTGAAAGGTTTATATCCTTGATAAGCAGTAACGACGGCCTTAGCTTGAGGGGCACTTTGTTGCCTTTTTTTGTTGTGTTCTTGGCGGAATCGACTGATACCATCATCTGTTTTGTGTATATCTTGTCGACTTTTCCTTCGCTTCCCTTGAATTTTCCCCTCATTATCAGAACTGTATCCCCCTTCCTGAGCGGCAGGTTCCTGGTCTTGTACTGTTTCCTGAGTTCCTTCGACAGGTGCGCGGACAGCATCCTTCTCTTGATGTGCAGGGGGGCGTTCATCCTGTATTTCCTCTGTTTCTTCGGAGAGGAACTAGACACCCAACTTCTGCTGAATTCATGTTTCATACTATCTTGGACGATATCTTGGTGACGTGCGGGAACCTAAGCGATATCTCTCTGGCTATTGGGCCCCTTATTATAGTGCCCTGGGGCTCGTACTTGTCTATGTCCTTCACTATCGCGCAGGCGTTGTCCTCGAAGGAGACTCTGGTACCGTCAAGCCTCCTGTACTCCTTCTTCTGTCTGACTACGACCGCAGGGAACTTCTTGTGTATAGTGTCGGGGTTCCCCCTCTTGACGACTACGAATATTGTGTCGCCCACGCCGCACTTTGGCTGCCTGTCCTTTACACCGTGGTATCCCCTGATGTTGACCACCTTGGCTATCTTCGCACCGGAGTTGTCGGCTACCGTTATCCAGCTTCCGACGTTGATTGCTTTGTTTATCTTGGCACGGATGGGCTTTAAACCTCCACCCTTTCTCCCCGTTCCCATACTACACCTTCCTTACGACCACAAACCTTTTCCAGCGGCTTATCGGTCGAGTCTCGTAAACCACCACTTTATCGCCCTGTTTGGCGTTTATGCAGTCGGGATTGTGGGCCAGCACGCTGGTCCTGTTCCTTACAAACCTCTCGTATTTTTCCAGCTTCCTCACTCTCTCCCAGCTGACTGTAACCGTCCTGAACGCCTTTGACGACGTCACTACGCCATCGAAATGCCTCCCGTGCACCCGCAGGTCCCCATGGTACGGACAGTTCCTGTCGTCGCACGTTTTCTCCGGCATCACAAGATCATTATAGTGCATATTCCCAAGGCCTCATTCTTATGTCGTTTCCCCTTATTCTGAGCGTTTTCCCGCCGGATTCAACCACGAACCTGTTGCCACTCTTCATCAAGGTCTTCCTTTTTCCAGCCACTTCTAACACCAGTGTGTTTCTGGTCTCGTCTATCACCTTACCTTTTATACCGTTATCCTTACACATAACGCGACTTCCAATTAACATTGCTATTTAATGTAATTAGTGTTTAAAAACGTTTTTGTGTATAACTGAAATCGACGTCGAAATTTATATCATGCCGAGCTTGGTGGCGAGGTCCATTGCCATGTACTCCGGCCTGAGCTTTACTATCGCTACCTTGCTTCCGTCCATCTTGTTGAGTATGTTCACCGATGAAACCTTCACGTCGAAATCCTTCTCCACTTCCCTCTTTATCATTATCTTGTTCGACCATCCCTCCACTAGGAATGAAATCTTGTTCTGCTCCTGCATCAAACGTGTCGCCTTCTCGCCGCTCAGTATGCTCTTTATCGCCCTCGGGTTCTCTTTTTCCATTTTCACTTCTTCATCGACGCTACAGCGCCCTTCGTCCAGATTATCAGTCTACCCGGCCTACCGGCGTTCGACACGTCCCTTACGGATAACTGCTCCGGCCTGAGCGCCGTTATGTTCAGGTTTCTTGCCGATGCGGATATGTTGGAGTTGTCTGACGTAACTATGATTATGCCCAACTTTTTCTTGTATTTCCTGCCCCTGAGCTTGCCTCTTCCAGCCCTTATCTTTCTCTCCGTTATCCTTCCTATCTCCTCACCAAGTCCGAGGGCCGAGAGCGTCTTCTCTAGGTCCTTCGTCTTCTTTATATCATTGAGCTTGTCTTCTATTATGAGCGGGAAGTCGTTCATCTGGGCAACCCTGTGGAATTTTGAGACGAGGTTTCTGTCCGCCGAAGCCGCTATTCCCATCCTTATTGCAATCGCCCTCTCTTTCTTATTCAGCTTCTTGACCAGGTTTTTCTCTGCTTTGGGTGGGTGTGCCTGCCTTCCGCCCACTGTGTGCGGTGCCACCGCGCCTACGTAATAGAACTGCGTACCGTTCCTGGAAAGGACCTTTTTCGGCGTCCTGGTATACCCTCTGCCGTACACGGTCTTGTATGACCTACGCCTCTTAGTGAGCTCTCCAACTTTCCTTTTTCCTGCTAATGGGTCGGTATATTTCTTCTGGAAAGTACCGGATTCCTCTGCAAGGAAAGCCTTGCGGAGCACTCCCGAATTGAGTTTCTGCGCGAAAATTTCCGGCAGTTCTATATCCTCCAATTTCTTGTTGTCCACAGAGAGTATTGTCGCCATACTACCTTAGTATCTCAACTCTCACAGGCTCTGCCTTCTTGACAGGCCTGAGGGCTTTTCTCATGAGGATCAGCCTGCCTGTGCTTCCGGGCACTGACCCCTTTATAAGGAGTGCCGTGCTTGTGACATTACCGTATCTTGTGTAGCCACTGGCGATGTTTACGTCGTCGGGATTCTTTATGCTCTTGAGTACGAACTTGTTGTATTCTATTCTGGCGTTGAACCCGAGCCTCCCATGCTGTGGTACGGTGAACTGGACCTTTGCCATAGATTCGGCGCCGAGGTTGCCGGCCTTCCTTCTTGACTTGCTAGCGTGGACGGGGTATATCTTGACTCCGTACCTCTTGACGGACCCGGTGAACCCTTTGCCTTTGGTTATCGAGGACACGTCTATGAATGTCCCGTCTTTTATCACGGAAGAAACGTCCACCTCCTTTCCGAGCAGTTCTTTGGCGTGCTGGTATTTCTCGTCGACGCTTCCTCCCACTGCCACTTCGAACAGTTCCGGTTTCTTCTTCAGTTTTATCTGCCATGGCTGAGTCGACACTAGTAGACGTACGTCGTCTGACTTAGCCTTCAGTTCGTCTGGGTTTGAATTGTTCTCCTTGAACCTTACTTTTCTTGAAACGTACTTGTTGAGGCCTGCAGCCCACGTCTCGCCCACGGTGTTTCTGTTCTTGTAGAATCTGAGAGCGGCTACGATAAGAGGAGGACATTCTATCACAGTCGCGTTCGTCACGACGTCCATCTTGAAAGTCGGGGAGTTCTTGTCCACGTCAGAATACACGAGCTGCACCATCCCTACTTTGTAACCAGCGAAGCTGCTGAGTTCCTTGGCGTCAAGCTTGCCGAAATTCGGAAAGTTATGGTAGGCCCTGTCGCTCCTTGTTATAGGGTAATACTGCAGACTGCCCCTTCTCGGCGTCTCTTTCTTCGTTATCTGGTGTCCCATAAGATTATTACAGACTAATAAAGGCTTATTTTTAGATATAAATAGTTTAGCTTTAAATAGTTAACTAGAAACTCATTATCCTTATGCTCTCCGTGGAGTTGTAGCTTCTCGAGAGCGCCGACACCACTATGGCCTTCTCTATCCTGTTCCTCTCGGCTATGGTCGCGAACGTCTTGTTCAGTCCGCGCATGGACGGCACTTTCGTCGCTACCACACCTCTTGCAAAAGACAAGTTGTCCAGCGTGGTATCGCTGCTGGTTAGGGCGAATATCTCTATCGGCAGGTCGTATCTCGACAGTCTTAGCACGCTCTTCCCATCTATGGTCACCGCCATGACCTTTTCTATTTTGGACTTGAGGGAGAGGTCCGCAAGCGCGTCTATTATCGCCTCGTACTCGTCCCTTATCCTGTATTTCCGCTCCTCGTACTGCCTGTACTTATACCTTGATATTATGTGTACGAGCATCTTCACTGCCTTCAGCGGGTAATCCCCTATCGCCGTCTCCTCAGACAGCATCACCGCGTCAGTACCTTCCGATATTGCGGTGAAAACGTCATCGGCCTCGGCCCTAGTTGGCATTATGTTGTTTGTCATTGACTCCAGCATCTGTGTGGCTGTTATGACGGGTTTGCTGTGCTCGTTGGCGGAAGTTATGAGTTTTTTCTGTATCTCCGGCACTTCGGCTATATCCATATTTAGTCCCAGGTCCCCTCGTGCGACCATTATCACGTCCGCTTCGTTCACTATCTCTTCGAACCTTTTTACCGCCTCCACCCTCTCGATCTTGGCTATCAGCACAGCGTCCTTTCCCGCCAGAGCCCTCACTCTCGCGACGTCCCTGCCACTGGAAACGAAAGATAGCGCGAATGTCCTTATGCCGAGTTTCTTTCCCAAAGCTATCCCGGCGACGTCCCTCTTAGTGGGGTATTTGCCCGGATAGCTTATACCTTTGAAGTTTATACTCTGCTCGTTGTATAAGAGCCCGTTGTTGAGTGCCCTTACCACCAGCAGGTTACCGTCCTTCTTGATAGGTTCGAGCTCTATCTTGCCGTCAGACAGCAGTATCTTGTTCCTTGGGTTTATCCTTCTGATTATGTCGTTGGAAACGTCTATCTGCCCTTTCTTCCCGAGGGTGTATTCACTGCCCTCCTTTATCTGCATCCTTTCCCCATGCACTTTTCCCGTCCTGAGTTTAGGGCCGGGCAGGTCGAAGAACACCGTAATTCTCCTGGACAGCTCCCTTTCGGCTTTCCTTATCCTGGAAATTACCTTTCTGAAGTAGGCGGCGTTTCCGTGCGAGAGGTTGAGCCTGAATACATCGGCTCCGGACGTCATGAGCCCTTTTATCGCCTCGTAGCTGTCGGACGCGGGGCCTATTGTTACGACCGTCTTTACTTTGTTGTACTTCATAGCCTAAAGAAACAATCCCATAGATTTAAAGATTAGGAAACTCTGCCGTTCAGGTAGCTCATACTCACATATGGCATCACGCCATTTGGTGGATAGGCACGGACACGATACCAATAAATATATAATGGGCTACCGCCACTACCAGTAAATGCAAAAGAATTTGTAGTCTCTGATGTCATACCTGTTGTTACTGGTGTCGGATTGTAACTGTAAAAAAATTGTGCGGATGTTGATGTCGGTATCGCCAGTCCGTATATTTGGGTTATATTTTGATCTGCATATCCCGTGTCGTAATAATAACCATTATTATCCCCCACAATACTAAAATCAGATCTACTGCCAACTTGAATAACATACGCCGAATTGGAATATGGACTAGAAGATGGAGTAGATGTATCTAATATACCGACTATATTGTAATAACCCGAATTGCTTGTACTGGTGTAGATGTTTCCGTAAAATTCATATATTGAAGGTATGGAAGGAACTTGTGTTGTTGTATATACCCCGCCATAAGTGCTGCCAGTATCTGTTGTTGTAATGGTCAAATAAGTTGCTCCATAAGTAAGAGAATAATCTGCGCCGAATTCCACCCAACCGGAAGGAAGAGAAGACAGACCGCCCCATCGTTGATAGTAATTAAATACGTTAGCCCCATCATCATATTGTCCATAAGTGGGCGACAACTGCGGAGCTTCGCCTGTGTTCACAGTGTTGAACACATCGATGCTTGGAGCTGTGAATCCGAGGAATGCTATGTACGGTGCCGATGAGCTGAGACTGGAATTTATCTTAAGCCAGTAGGTCGTGTTCGTGCTTATGGATGAAACTCCGTTGAAGGCCACATTTGATGCTGCAATGTTGTTGTTTCCGTTCGCTTCGTTGCCGTTGCCGGAAAGAAGCCACCAGGCTATCAAATCGGAGCTGTTGAGAGGCGAGCCGCTGGTGCCCTCATCGAACAGATTAGCCACTTGTGTGGGCGACAGAATCTGGCCGTAAAATTGCAGGTTCGAGATGTAGCCGTTGAAGTAAAAAGGGCTGCTGCCCATGCCTGGCCATCCGCCGTATCCGTATCCAACGGTCCAGTAATACGGTGAAAGCGATTGTGGGGCGCCGGACTGCGATGCTATTTCTGTACCGTCTAGGTAAAGTATCTGTTCGGAACCTGTCTGGGTTATAACAACATTGTGCCATTTACCGTTCGCAACATTTATGTTTGTGTAAAAGGGCTCTGATCCAACCCAGTCTCCACCGGCTAAGTCTCCGGAGGTAGTGACGTAAATAATGTTTGAATAGCCAGTTGGGCTGTTGCCAGGAAGATTGTTGCCGTTCCACAGTACGCCTCCGTCGCTGGTGGTCTTGAACCATATAGAGACGCTGAACTGTGCGTTGGGAGCTACTGGAATATTCTCCGGTAAGTTCATCTGACTGTTCGCTCCGTCAAAATATGGAACGTTGCCTCCCTCCAACCAAGACTGTATTAGCTTGCCGGACGGTGTAAAGAACTCGATGTTGCTCAGAGAATCGTTCTCGTATTTTGCAAGAGAGAGGGAATCTATGCTTATGCGCTGCTGAAACGGTGAAGGGGTGGACTGCGTGTAACCGTTAGTTATAGTCAACGGGATGAAATCTTCAACGTTAGCCGGCAGCGAAGCCACAGCTTCCCAGTACGTCACATTTTTAACGAAGGAATTATTCGACACGACCGTTATGTTGTACAGGCCTGGATTCAAATTGTTGGCGTAAGTGAATTTTCCGGAGCCGATTGGCACTACAGTGCTGCTGTTGATTTCAAGACCTAAGTGCAGGAACGGACTTGATGTTGCAGTTATGTTAGTCTCGGTTCCGAAACTTATGCCGTTGTTGCCGTTCTTCACACCGTTTACAAATACAGTTACGGAAGGCTGCTGCGCCCCGATGCTAACAGAAGGCATAACGCCGTTCGGCGGAAAGGCACGAACCCGAACCCAACTTGCAGTAAACCCGCCTGTATCAGAAGTTGAACCGGCGCCTCCCTGCCCCAGCACTATAAATAATGAAGATGCGATAGTGTTAGCGGTATTACTTTCTAGGACAGTCTGTAGATTTATGTATCCAGGCTGGTAAGTTTCTAATAATTGAGTTCCTGTAGCTGGCCATCCTGCACCTACAATTAAAGGGGAATTATAAGCCTTTTTGACATTCGGTATATTGCTATAGGTAGTTGTCTGTATTTCGAACTGCATGTCTCCAGAGTACATCCCATACGCCATCCCATAACCATCTCCATACATAATTGTAGGTCCCCCCCCTACTTGAGTATCAGTTGTAGATAATTCCAAGAGAGGTCTCGCATCACTCCCTGATGTAATATCCATCTCTAAAACACCAGGCGTAGCAACAGCCGATGTGGTACCTACCGAAACGTCATCTTGTCTGCCTGCATTTGTAAATGTTATCCCATTATCTACCGAGTAAGTATCAACAGTCGATGACAATTCTTGCCATCCACTAGGTAAGCTAGCACCTGCGAAGTTTTCATAGAAGCTAAAGATGTTGACACCATCATCATACTGGCCATAAGTGGATGAAAGCTGTGGAGCTTCACCGTCGTTTACTGTGTTAAAGAAGTTTGTTGATGTTAAAGCGAAGCCCATGTAAACAGTTATCGAAGAGAAAGCAAGGATACTTGGAAGCTTGAGCCAATAGGTTGTGTTTGTGCTCGAAGAAGCCACTGCGTTGTAAGTTACAGGAGTGATGCCGTCCGAAACACCGTTGTTTCCGTTACCGCTATAATCCTTGGTCGTACCATTCAAAGGCAGCCACTCAGCCAGTCCTGCGCCGCTTACCGGCGAGGCACCCATACCTTCGCCGTACAATGTAGAGATTTTGGAAGCGGACAAAGCAGTGTCATAAACTGAAACGTCCGCCATGGATCCGTTGAAGTACCTTCCACCAGCGCCGTCCCCGCCTAAGTAAAGCGGATAGCTGTTGGTTACGAACGCACCAACGGAATTGTTCTGCTCAACCACAGTCCCGTCGACGTACAGCTTCAGCGCACTTCCGTTGTAAGTCTCGACCACGAAATACCACTGATTCGTATTGATTGGGTAGTAGAGTGTATTCCCGTTGTTTATCTCCGCGGTTATGGTGTTTGTATTGCAACCTCCCGCTATCCCGAACCTGTTGGACGCGGCTTCCGACTGGCCCTTTATCAGGGGATCATGGTCACATGTTCCGCCCGGGTTGCTTACAGTGTTGCCGTATGAATAAAGCCACAAGCCGACTGTGAAATAATTGGTTGGGAAATTCTGCACGCTGCTGACGTTCAGAAGGGAATCGGTAAAACTAGCGATATTGCCGGATTCCAACCAAGAAGGTATCACCGTGCCGTTGGAATAGAAAAATTCTACGTTCTGTAGGTTAGATGCCTCAACGTAAGCATAGTTGGCAGAATCAGATCGGA
>JAKAPM010000004.1 GCA_021807085.1 Nanobdellota archaeon | reverse complement strand
CAATATGTTCTTCATAGACTGCATATCCAAGAGAGTAGGGGAGCCCCCCGATGAGGGCATCAACAACGTGGTAATGCTCGAATCGCCGGAGAACCTGACCAGCCTAAGCATAGCCATAACCGAAAGCATAAACAAGATAGAGGGCAAAAAAGCGTTGTTCATGGATTCCCTCAGCACGCTCGCGTTGTTCAACGACGTCAAAGTGCTCGAGAAATTCTCCCAGTACATAATAAACAAGATGTCCCTCATGGACTGCGAAATGGCGATACTGACTCTTGAGGACGACACAAACAAGACCATAATAGACTTGGTCAGTTCTATAGTCGACAAGGTCGTCAAGATGTGACTTCCTTGCGGTCAGACGGTTGAAAGATAAGATTTCTCAAAAGCTCTATACGTGATTACTCTTTATAACCATCTAATGTACTAGGTTTTAGAATTTTTTCCAGGTTATCCTGCAGGGTGTAAAAAGCGTCATCTGACTTCCTTTTGCTTAGTCCCGAACCGTAAAATTGCAAAGACTTGTAGAATTCATCCTCCAATAAGTTTATTGATAATCTTACCATGTAATACGACCTAGAAAATCTTTTTGCTGTGCAGAAATATACTCTTTTGCCAATTTTCCAACTTCCCTCTTTAGACCGAATATAACTCCGATCGGCGCTTATGACCTTCAGACCGGAACTTTCACCGGCTTTCTCCAGATATTTGATCCATTCCCCTCCATTCATCTTAGGAAGATTTTCTATCTCAAGTTTGGCCATACCTTAATCACGCCGTTTGAGTATTTCTACTTTTATTTTTCCCGGGAATAGTTTTTTTGAACCTTTTTTAATAAGTCAGCCAGCATTTACGTAAGATGCAACAGTTGGTTAGGTTGTGTATGCCGAAACCGACTGTTTTACAATACGCTGGTGAATACCTAATCTGCCTTTAAGTGTTGGGTGATTGCAAGATTCGCTTCTTTGAGTGGTTTGATAGGACGGCACGCTTCCCGCTATAATATCCTGTTGGACTATCTCAACTCCTTTATCCGGGTGTGCCGTTCTGATTTCATAATGCATATGCCTAATTAAAGATCTATAACTTTAAATCTTCTGTCATACCGTAAAGTTTAAATGTAGCTATTATTTCTAAATACTATCATGGTAAAAGAGAACCCTAAAAAGAGCGGGATATATCTATTTGTATACTTTTTTACTTGGCTTAGCGGGATAATCGTATTTTTTATCGCTAAAGACGATAATCGCTTAAAGTTTCATTCATTGCAGGCCATATTTTTAGGGGTGGTGGCAGTGATTTTAGACCTAGTCCTGTTTTTTGTTCCGTTTCTTGGCTCATTTTTGGCCTTTCTTATATGGGTTTACGGCATGTACATAGCTGTAAAGGCGTACGGGGGGAAGGACATAAAAGTTCCAGTGATAGGAGACTACGCTTCGCAATATTCTCATTATAGCAAGTAGTCAGCGTACTGGTTCGAATAAATGTATGTTTTGATGGGGTCGTTGCTGCGATTATACACATGAATATTAGCCTCTTTTTATATAGATAGCTCGCGCGCATAAACTAATCCTAAGTTCTCGTTCAATTAAAACTTAAACACAGGTGCGCCACTGCTAACGTTTATCTGCATAGGTAAAAAATTATCTTTTCAAAATTATACTTATGAGCCAAGCGGGTCGAATCTGGTCAGAAACACTCTTACGTCGTTCAAAGATTTGCTGACAGTGCATCTAATCAATCAGATCAGACCCATCCCTTTCATATCTGTGTATATATCGCTTTTAAAGAAGCCGAGGGCCACTTTCTTTATGGCGGGAACGATGCTTTTTGACTGATCCGGAGTCAGTTTATACTTGGATACAATCCCTCCCTTCACATCATCCAGTATCTTGTCGCATTCACCGAACGCCAAATCGGAATACAGATGATAGTATGAGTTCAAACGCCTGTAAGAAGCAAACTTGTTGAAGGACTGTTCAAACGCGTGTGCAAAATCACCATCTTCGTCAGATAAGTCTTGCATCACGTCACCCATAGCCAGGTTTGCATCCGTTTTGAGAAGACTCGCATAGGGCACTTTGTGCGCCCTGACCTCGTCTGATGAATAGTCAGAACGGCCTCTGCTCGCGTCAATTCTCTTGTACGCACTTTCCAGAACGTTGTTAAGGTTCGCGCTGATGCTTGACTTTTCCGACGCTGTCATCGGTATCTCTATCTGATTGAGTATAAAACTCAAATCGAATTCCTTGCTGATTTTATTTACCATTTAGTAATTATGAATATCCAACATATATAAATCTTTCTATAACCCCCAGACGATAATATTTTTACGGATATGAATGCCCCTGCCGATCATAACTTTAGAATGATATTTAGTGTTTGTTCTCATATTTAAGTTTTACTTTTTATTTTTAAATTATGTGGTTTGTCTAGCCACCAAGCATTATCCCTTTTAGCTAAAATACCTGTCAGTTCTATTTTTTTATTATCTTTATAAGCATCGCAAGCCAGTTCATAATTTTTGTCGGATAGACTAAACTTGATATTTTTTTCTCTGTTCTCATCAAATAACGAAATTATACTCTCTTTTTGTGGAACTTTATCTTTTGTTACTTTTGTTTCTATGTTTATTATACCAACTATTATTGAATCTGGCTCTTCTGGCATTTTATTAAGCTCGCTAGAGAAACTCCTTAATTTTATAAGTTCAGAAGAATCTATAACCGCCTTTGACAGGGTATTGACCGGAGGTGCATTAATGCTATCAAATTTTGCTTCTACAGAAATTTTAGTATTTTCGCCAGTTTTTAACAAATTTGACAGCGAATCGCATAGGTTTTTATTTACGATGTCCACTTTTGGAGAGTCTAATTTTTTAATTTGCTCTAAAGTTTCAGTAAAAGTCTTTACGGTTTCTCTACCTAAATTCTTAGCTTTAACACGTTCTGCCTCATCCTTTATCTTTTTGGATTCAAGTTCTAATGGTAGTCAGCGTACTGGTTCGAATAAAAATCAACCTCTTTTTATGCTCTTTATGTGCAGAGTTAATAATACTAAGTCCTCATTCGATTAAAACCTACATAAAGGTCGTCATCGGCGTTTTTCGACTTTGGGCCTTACTGTCCAAAACGCCTCGAAATACTTTCTGAAATTATCCGTGATGTCCTTTCTTTCTATTAGTATACCTATATCCCACATTATATCGCCGGGATAATGGCATCTTTAGAAACGAGACTAATCTAACCTCTATATCCTGCTATCTGCATTGAGTGCATCGTGGGCTACGGTGCAATTTCCTGCTAAAGACATTTAAATGTGGAGTATATCTTATTTTTGAGTAATGCTATAATATGAAAAACAAGTTAGCAGTATCTTTTTTTGGTCTTCTCCTGTTGATAAGCCTGTTTTTTATGCCTGCGGTGCACGCTTTGAAGATAACCGGCATAACGTTCAACGTCACGAATTCCACCTACGGGCAGTACAATATGATAACCCTGAAAGTTATCGGGAATCAGACCGGCTACAATGTGGCGATATATAATTTTAATAAGACGTCTTTCGATGGGACTTCTTTTATAAATAGGACGACCATAAGCAATGACACCCTGACGCATATAAACATAACCGCACTCATTGCGGCAGGAGGTGGGTATAATCTTACCATGAACATATCCAATAGTACGCTGGCCGGCACTACCGTCAAGTACAACCTTACAACGCCTTGTAGCGGCACTATACATTGTTTCTTCAAGGTGACACCCGCGACACCTACCATAACGCTCACGCCAGCATCGAACAGCACATACAACGGCAGTGCATTTGCCTCGACCTTCGAAGTCTCGACCATAAACAACCAGCTCACTGCAAGCCTTTACGTCAACGGCGTGAAGGCAACGCTTTTCTCGAACACAGTCATAGACTCCCCAATCAGTGTTGGAAACCAGCCGATGGGTGTCGCCATAACTCCCAACGGCAAGTTCGCTTACGTCACCAATAATGGCGGTAATACCGTTTCCGTCATCAACACCACTTCAAACACAGTCATTAGTTCCGCAATCTCCGTAGGGAGTGGCCCGATAGGTATCGCCATAACTCCCAACGGCAAGTTCGCTTATGTTGTTAATAACGGTGGCAACAACGTTTCCGTCATCAACACCACTTCGAACACGGTAATAGGCTCCCCAATCCCTGTGAGAAGCATGCCATACGGTATCGCCATAACTCCAAATGGTAAGTTCGCCTATGTTGTTAATGGTAACAATAACACCGTTTCCGTCATCAACACCACTTCAAACACAGTCATAGGCTCCGCGATTTCTGTAGGAGACAGTCCGCTAGGTATCGCCATAACTCCCAACGGCAAGTTCGCTTACGTCACCAATAATGGCGGTAATACCGTTTCCGTCATCAACACCACTTCAAACACAGTCATAACTACAATATCTGTAGCGGGTGGCCCGCTAGGTATCGCCATAACTCCCAACGGCAAGTTCGCTTATATTGCTGACTATTTCGCCAACAACGTTTCCGTCATCAACACCACTTCGAACACGGTAATAGGCTCCCCAACCCATGTTGGAAGCGAGCCGTACAGTATCTCAATAACTCCCAACGGCAAGTTCGCTTACGTCACCAATAATGGCGGTAATACCGTTTCCGTCATCAACACCACTTCGAACACGGTAATAGGCTCCCCAACCCATGTTGGAAGCGAGCCGTACAGTATCTCAATAACTCCCAACGGCAAGTTCGCTTATATCGCTAATTATAACAACAATACTGTTTCCGTCATAAACACTAATTCGTACACATTCAGCGAGTACACTGCAAACACCTACAACCTAGTCGAGAACACGAGTGGCAACCAGAACTACACTTCAGCCACAAGTTCGAAGAGTTTCGCAATCTCCAAGGCGACGATAATTCAGGTACTTACATCTAATCCGCCCTCCTCTTTTACATACAGTGGCAGCGTCCCGACAATAACTGATACGTTGACAGCATTGACCGGTGAACTAGTGTCTGGGCAGTCTGGCCTCAGCTTCACCCTTGATAACAACAGCGTCAGCACCGGATCGACTGGCTCGTCAACACTCTCTTCGAGTGGTTTCACCTTCTTGGTCCCGGCAGGTAAGTATGCGGCAGCTGGTTCTTACAGTTTCACATCGACAAGTGGTGGGAACAGTAACTACACTGTCACGACCTCACCTACTCTCTCCGTCACGATAGATAAGGCTACGCCGACACTGACTCTCGCAGCGTCATTAGCCAACTTCACTTACAATGGCACAGCAGAGAAGCTCACCGGCTCGATAACCACCGTCAATAACCAGCTTACGGCGGAGCTCTACATCAATGGAATTTCGGTATCCAATCCTTATTCGAATGCTTCAGCGGGTAACTATGTCGCAGTTTACAACACCAGTGGAAATCAGAATTATACGTCTTACTCGACAACTCGTTCGAGAAGAATAAATTCGATAGGGAGCGTAATTCCAATATTTACCCCCATTACACAGACTAGTATAGACGTGACCAGGATAAATGCCAAAACAACCTATCTAAATCTAATACCAAAACTTTATCTGGCTTCATCGGTTTTCAGCAGCATAAACATCTCTTTTGCGACCGGAACCAATAATCTTACATTTCTCTTAGATGTAGAAGACAATCCGAATGTGACCTCGTGTAATCTATCAAATGTACCGGACTATCTGGGCGGGATAAAACTGCAACCGTCAATAAACGAGAGCAATGTGATAAATGGGGCCGTATTCAATTTTGTTCTAGGACTGAATGGAGAGGGAAGGGTTTCAAACTATAATCTACCTCCTGGCGATGTGGCGTTATACAAGTGCAATGTGCAGAATTCACGCTGGACAAGATTATCCACGTCTTATTCCGTCGGTAAGACTACCGTGACATATACCGCTCTCTCTGATTCTCTTTCGGATTATGCGATAGGAGCGTCTGGCACAGTTACTACAAAAATATCGGAGTCTGGCTTGCCGTCTGCGTACAGATGGAACGCCACATATGGTGGGTTTACACAATCGGCAAACGCACCCAATTATATAACCTTTAATACGACCCCGGGCTTGTATCCTCTTACCGTCTATCACTTGTCCAATGTTTCGAGTAATCTTACTACTGTTTGTACCACCACTTACTCTCCTGTTAATTTTTCAGCAGGTACGCCTCAGAATGTGAGTGCTGGTTCCTCGATGCAAATAAATTACAACAAAAATATACAATGCTCGCGTGTTTTGCCTTCGCCAACATCTAATAGATCTTATATTATGTATGGCATTGCGGCCATCGTTGTAGTTTCGGTTATAGTTTACATGCTTATTAGAGTTCTCCAGACCCGGAGGTTGTATAAATCTAAAAAATAGGTTATGGTTTGTATTTATAGCGGAATTCTCTAAAAATCAGATATCTCGTTGTGCGTTTCTACTGTTTTGCTTCGGCCTGCCATAGGTATGCTTGTGATAGTTGGAAGGGTGTTTCAAAATTAGTTTGGATGATATGCTTTTTAATGCTAATAGCCAAATAGCTCTATGAGCATCATCATTATTCGTAGACAAAGGACGTCAGAAAGTTGTCTCTCGGTTTGTTTGCTTAGTCTTTTATACTACCAAAATGGGATAAAATTAAATGTTAAGGAAGAATTTAATATACTTTTCGAGGGTTTAAAATTTACGCGCTTAGATTTTTCAACTGGGCATTTGGTATATTTAGCCAAAAAATTCCCAAAGTTGACTTTTGAACAGTATATAGATTTCGCTGTCTTTTATAAAGTATTGAATAAATTGAGACTGCCTAGAAATGTTAAATTATATTCTAAGAAAATCAATTTTAAATTTTTAAAAGAAATAACACAAGGAGGGCCAGTGATTATTTACATAGATATGTTTACTTTGGAAAAAATATACCATTATTCACACTTTGTAATTCTAAGCGCTATCGATAGTGAAAAAGCAACAATATTTGATCCTTGGTCAGGTAGAAAAATTATAATGAAAACTAAAGATTTGATGCGCTCAATAAGCTATGTTAGAAATATGCTAAAGATTAGTCCAAAATTAATTAAAATAATATAAATTTACGATGCATTTCATTGTTAGACTGATGTAATAAAAAATGGATATACAACTAAAAACCTCAGAAAACTGATCGAGTCCAAAGACAGCGTTTCGTGTGGCAGCATACGTTTCTCTTTTGTTTGGAATCGGTAACGGGACAGTTTTAAGTCCGGATCCAGGCAATTATTGGCATAGTTGGTGCAGTTATCTCGAGTGAATCTGCGGTGTTTGTAGCGGCGATTATCATAGTCGGTGGACCTCTTGGCGTTTTACTTCTGAATAAATAATCATTCCGAATGCGGTTAAGTTGATTAAAAAGCCGGTAAAAAGTATGGTATACGTCATCTCTATAGTTTTTGAAAGTAAAATCAAAGAAAACCAAAAATAGCTAGTCGCAATAAGTATAAAACTAGTAATTCTTAAGAGAGTTAGTCTCTCTTGCTTCTTTCCCCGTTTTCTCCCATTGCCCCTGCCGGGATTTGAACCCGGGTCTGCGACTCGAGAGGCCGCTGTCCTTGGCCTCTAGACTACAGGGGCTTAAGCATATTAGTAATACAGCCGTTTAAATATAATATTAATTGTATGGATCAAAGATACTTAGCTGCTGTCAGTACGACGGTCGGGACGATAGTTGGTGGAGGCATACTCGGGCTTCCTTACGCCGTGTCGAAAAGCGGCTTCATACCAGCCATAGGTATTTTTGCGCTCCTTGGATTCGCATCTATCTTGATAACTATGTACACAGGAGAACTGTCCAGCAGGTTCAGGCGCTTCCACCAATTGCCTGTCATGGTGAGCGAATACGTTGGGAAGAAGTTCAGGTTCTTGGTGCTGGTGGTCCAGGTACTCACCATATACGGCGCGCAGATAGCTTACCTTTCCGGCATAGCGCTGGTCCTAGTATTTATATTTGGCTTGCCTTTCGATGTTTCCGTCATTCTAATATTCCTGCTGTCACTCCCTTTGATATACAAGGGATACAGGCAGGTCGAAGAAGCGGAGGTGCCTCTGCTGTTCATAAAGATAGGGCTCATACTGGCTTCGTCCATCTCAGTCCTTACACTGGTTAATCTGGGTAATATCGTGCGCTCGAATTTCGGTGGCTTTTTGGGTCCTTTCGGAATCGTGCTCTTCGCCATGACCGGCTACACAGTCATACCTGAGATAAAGGCAGAGCTCGGCGGCACTAAAAAACTGACTAGCGTGATACTTGTTTCGTTCGTGATAGCCATAGCAATATACCTTTTTTTCACTTTCGCCTTCCTTGGTGCGTTCGGCAGTTCGGTGGCAGAGGTAGCTACGAACTCCATACACTCCGTGTACTACAACGTCCTCTTCTCTTTCACCACAATATTCCTGCTGATAACGCCGTATCTGGCGCTTAGTCTGGTGCTAATGGACTCCTTCTCGTACGATTTCAAGCTGGATCGCAGGCTTTCGCTACTGCCAGCGCTGCTGGTCCCTCTGATATTCGCTCTTTTTGACCTGAATTTCGTTTACGTTCTGGAGCTGACGGGTGGAATATTCATTTCCCTTCTGTCGCTGATAGTGCTTGCTGCTGTATATCTAGCCCGTAAGAGGGGCAGTAGGCATGTGGAGTACAAGGTACCCGGTAACGACTACCTCATACTGTTCACTGCCGTAGTGATGCTTCTAGGTATGGCGTACACTGTTGCCGAACTGCTATGAAACTACTGAAAATTGATACAAAAAAGAACATCATCCGCGGACTGATAAACTCTTACGATGACCTAGTCGTACTGCAATACATCATTGAGAGGGGGGATAGGCTAGTTTCCTACTCAAAGAGAAAAGTCGCGATAGGCGACGAGCAGGTGATAAAGGTCGTGAAGATAGGGATAGAGGTCGAGACGATAGGACTGGAGAGCGGCTCGCTGCGTGTAGGGGGGAAGATATTCTATACATCCGATGAGGATATCCCCCTCCACAAATACCACACGCTCGACCTGCGCGTAAAGACGGCCTTCACCGTCAGGAAAGATAAGATACTCGGCTTTCAGGTCCGTTTGATAAAGAATGCACAGGAAAGATCCCCGAAGGTTTTCGTGTGCGTTTACGAACCAGGATATGCCATCATGTATTCAATATCAAACTATTCCCTTAGGCGAATGTACGAGGTTAAGCACAACGTGCAGGGGAAGCGGTTCAAAAATGACAGCAGGTTAGTTTTCCTCGATAAGCTCGGAAAGGCACTGGTCGAAGAGTACAGCAGGAGAAAATGGAATGTTTTCATAGTCGCCGGCACTGCCATCGACAATGAGGATCTAAGACGCGGTGTCTTGAAGGACCTAGATATCGTCTACGAAACCGTTTCGTACGCCGACACCGGGCTCAAAGAGCTTGTGGGCAAGGATAGGATAAACGAGCTTATAAGCAGGACCAAAATTGCGACGCAGAGGAACCTTATAGGAGAATACGTCGGGGGGATATCGAAAGGGGATGAGAAATACGTTTACGGAAAGGATGCGGTCAGGGCTGCAACGGGCGAAACTGCCGTCGTGCAGGCGATAGTTACGAAGGAGTACGTTCTTTTCAACAAGGATGCGATAAACCAGCTGGATGCCGGGAACGTCGACATAGTGTTTTTCGACGAGAAGGACGATTCATTGGACCAGTTGCAGGGTTTGGGTGGGATAATCCTCAAACTCAGCTGATTTTGTGATACTATATATACAATATGAAAGAGGACTAACCGAAATCCCCAGTGGCTCACATTTAAATTTTTCTTTTGAGAAATCTCCATACTTTGCCCATTATTCCGAAATACGAGAATCCTATCAGTATAAGGAGTGGTATCTGTGCGTAGTTGAAAACATCGTTCCAGAGTATGCCATACCAAAAGACGGACAGCCTGTTGCTTACCCTAAGTATGTAGAAGTAGGTATTTAGGCCGCTGAACGCCCCGTAGACTAGTGCTAGGTAAGCAGTCTGTCGCCTTCTTCTGGAGAATAGGACGAATCCGAGCACGGCGAGCAGCTCTGTAGCCAGTGCTATCGCGTACCATGTCTCCCCCGTCGTGTAAATATTGGAGTAGAAGGACGGCGCCACTATATAGCTGTTCTGTGCGAAGTCTTTCGTCCAGTTCGCTATGCCTATCGACAGCCCCAGCGGCACAGCCAGAGCCTGGCCTATCGCCGCATTATCCAATACTCTGGTCTTCAGCCATCTGAGTCGTCTGCCCATAGAAAGATAGACTCTTAGCTAACTTAACTCTTAGCTAACTTATATTGTATACGTTTTTGGAGAAAACGGAAGCCAGCAGTGATGTGTCGTTGTCCCCGAGTATGACATATCCTCCGTCGTTGAGTTTTATTATTATGTCTGTGCTATTGGAGGATGCTACATTTGCGGTGGCGCCGTTGCTGAGCAGGAACAAGCCCGTATTGAAGCCGTAGCCGTTGCTTGTGCCGTCCTTTCTGAACGATAGTGTGATGTTTCCAGTTTTTATGTTAGCGATGTAAGCCCCAGATATTTGCGTCGCCGTTATGTTGATGTTGCCGGTGCCGAAAAGGGAATTCGTATTGGTCGAAACCCAGCCGTTTCCTATGCTTATGCTGGCCGGCATATCTATCTGGAACATCAAGAATATGCCCAGCGCGATCATAAACACACCTATACCGAGCATCGTGTAAAATATGGTTTTTATGCCGCGCGTGTTCTCGTTCTTCTTTTTGCTTATCAGAGCCATCGCTATGACAAATACGCCCATCGCAGGCATTACGAGCAGGATAAGGTTCAGACCGGTTCCGATGGACAGCAGGAATGTGTATACCATAAAGTCATTTCTCCTTCTTTGGCCCTACCGATATTATCAGGTATGTGAGGTAAATGGCCATCCATGCCACCCCCGCGATTATAAGCGCTATATGCAGGTATATCGGGTATATGAAAATACTGAACGAGAAGGCCCCTCCGAGCAGCAGTGCAAGTGTGGGCACAAGGATGAGAGCAAACACTTTCGCGCCGATTCCTATCTCAGCGGAATCACCGTAAGTCTTCAGGGAGCCGTCAGGACCTTTCGTCATGAGGTCAAACTTCTGAAGCGTATGGCACCTAGGACAGCGGAATATCCTCTTTGTACCAATTCTTATGGTGTAAATCGAGGCACCTACGATGAATTCGTAGTTGAACTTATATCCACACTTGTAGCATTTGCACACCGAAGTAGTCATAATCTCTAAAAGTTATTATGCTCTCGGTATATAAATGAGATTATAACTGTGTGATATATCCTACGCCAGCTGCATAAGCGTGCACGCTGGAATCCGTTCTTGCGCTATTCTTATAGTCCTCTCTGTATTACGTGCTTCGATACACTGCCGGTTAACTTACACAGTTCACTTGTAGAAATCCGATTCCCGGGACACTTCCTCTATGGATTTCCTTTTCGTCTCGGGAAGCAGCAGCAGCGTCAGCACCAGACCGGCGATTGCGAACGCCGACAGTATGAGAAACAGGCCGGATTCGTGCAGCGCGCCTATTATGAATATGCTGAGGAAAGTCCCTATGAACGCGCCGAGTTTGCCGCCAGCCGCAGCCATCCCCGCGCCAGTGCCTCTAGCAGAGATCGGAAACACTTCTGTAGGGTACACAAACGTCGTGACGTTAGGTCCGAACTCTATGAAGAAATAACTTATCCCGTAGAGTATCAGGAACTGTACAACGTACGCAGCACTGTTGAGCGATGGTATCAATCCGAGTATCCCGAAGGACACGGCCATCATCATAAAACCGACGGTCTGTATCGTCTTTCTCCCTATCCTGTCTATAGTGAACGTCGCTATCCAGTAGCCTGGAAAAGCGGCTATCCCGAATATCAACGCCGAATATTCGGTGGTCCTTATAAGATGACTTATGCCGGTTACGGTAGATGGGACTAAAAAACCCAGCATCGTGCTTGACATAATCGAGTTTCCGTAGAGCGCCCAGTCCATGAAGAACCAAGTGCCTGCTGTCGCTATTATCAACACCACCAGCCTGCGATTGGACAGTATCTGGTACAGGGACAGTCTCCTTACAGTCATAACTTTTCTCTTAGAGGATTTTAGCGCTATTCCAGTATACTTCCTGAGATTCGACAACGCGGCGGAATGTTCGCCGCGGACCAGAGCGCTGTATTTAGGGGTCTCCGGCATCTTCCTTCTGTAGTATACGACAACCGCGGCAGGTATCGCACCTATCGCAAGCAACGCCCTCCACGTCATCGCCGGAGACACTCCTCCCGTCATGAAAGCAAGCGCGATCAGGGGACCTGCCAAAAGACCTATGCTCTGCATCGAAAACACCATGCCTATGAAACGGCCGCGATTCCTCGTGTTCGAATATTCGCTCATTATGACCGAGCTCGTGGCATAATCCCCGCCTATTCCCACACCAAGCACGAATCTCCAGGCTATTAGAAAGTAAACGCCGTTCACCGGCGTAAGCAGTGCACTGCCCAGCGCACCGGCGACCATCAGTATGAGTTCTATCCCGTATACAGCCTTCCTGCCTAAACGGTCAAGAAGCCTTCCGAAGACGGTCGCGCCGATTATGGCGGCGACCAGGGACGTCGAGCTCACCAGCGCTATTTGGAAGGCAGGTATGCTGTTCCATCCGGCTATCGGCAGGAGACTTACTACTATCCCTATTATGAAAAGGTCGTAGGCGTCGGTGAAAAAACCAAGACCGGATATCAGCCAAGTCTTGTAGTGGAATCCGGAAGCTGCGGAGTCGTTTATAGCGTCGACTAGGTTGGAGGGAGCGTTTTTTTTACCTTTGTTCATAACTCTATAAATGCGTCTCTCTATAGGTATTAGAAAACGGCAGACTTTTTAAGCCTATACCATCAGGGAGTTAGTCTTTATACCAAAAGCATAAATTATCATTACTAGGGCCGATATCCCTAAAAGAATCCACAAGACTTTTGTAGTTTGCTAGTACCTAACAGTATCTGATTCTGTCTATGTCTCCCCCATCTTCCAACCGTCTCCAGAAGCACCGAAATTAGTTGCGAATTGCCTGGCTACCCAAAACAACAGTGCCCCCGCCAGGATTTGAACCTGGGTCACCGGTTCCGCAAACCAGCGTTCTGTCCAAGCTAGACTACGGGAGCATCCAATAATTACCAATTCGCGACTTAAATAATGTTTTTCCACTAGAGCTAAGAATCAATGCTTCTACGGCTTAAATCTTTTCAGTGGCTCGGACAGCGTACATTCTGGTACTACACGCGGTTAGCCGCTTTCAGCACAAATTTACGCCCAGCGAGACCCATTCGTTCGGTGTTCCAAAGGCAACAGGCAACGTTTGAACCACTCTCCATATCCTCCATTGCCATGGCTTGCGAAAAACAGGGGGGAGTACGATTCAAACGTATATGCGTCCTATACGGACAAGCAATACAAGTTCAGAAAAGGAAATCTTGGAATATCGTACAGTAAAACCGGACATTTTGGCACGTGGCAACTGAAGATAACGAACAATAGCCGGCGCAGTGAGCGGTTATATACCCAATTCTTTCCTGACCTTGTTTATGTTCGCTATCCTTTTTTCAAGAGGAGGATGCGTAGAGAAAAGGTTGAGCAGGGAATGTCCCCCGAAATTATTGACTAGGAAAAGCGACGAATAGGCGCCAGGCTGCGGGCTGTTTCCCTGTGGGTTTCTGCTCGCAGAGAACTGCGCCCGGCTGGGTTTGCTTATCTTCTCTAGAGCCGATATCAGGGCGTCCGGCTTCCTGACGAGCCTGACACTGCCTGAGTCCGCCTCCGTTTCCCTGGCTCTGGATATCCCGAGCTGCACGAACATAGCGCCGAGCGGTATGAGTATTGCGGCTACCAGAAGAATTATCCCGTTGTTCCCCCTCTCCCCTTCTCCGAAGAACATGGAAAACATTATCATGTTGCCTATGTATGAAATTATCGTTGCAATTGTGGCCGCGATGGTCGTTATGAGGATGTCTTTGTGAGTTATGTGGCTTATCTCATGCCCGAGAACCGCCTCCAGCTCGTTGTCGTTGAGCATGTCCAGTATGCCCGTGGTGGCGACCACGACGGAATGGTTCCTGTCTCTCCCCGTGGCGAAGGCGTTCGGTATCGGCGTACGCATGATGCCCACTCTTGGCATGGGTATCCCAGCGTCACTAGCCACCTTTTCTACCGTCTCGTACAGCCTGGGATTGTCGTTCCTGCTGACCAGTTTTGACTTGGTCATTCTGAGCGCTATAGAATCGCTCTTGAGGTAAGAGACTACGTTCATCACCACAGCTATGGCGAGGAAAAACGACATCCACACAACTATGTAGCCTGTGAAATAGCCTATTAGTCCGCCGAACCCTACGAGCATGAGTGATAGTACCGCGAACAGAATCCCCATTTTCAGCCTTCCAGCGGTCTCAGACATACTTATTATTAGTGCGTGGGCGGCCTATAAATCCTTTCGCCGGCATCCGGCTGCAGCTAAGAGAGGGCCTCTACAACCCGCACGATGTCGTACAGGCTGTAGTTGGTGTTGTCCAGACAGACTTCTATCATTATATCAGTGGGCTCACCAGACTCAAGCCTTCTCATTATTTTCCCCTTCTCGCGGTTTATGACAAAGCCGCGGTACGGTTCAACTTCTACCGCGTCCAGGTGCGTGCGGTCGTCGTCAAGGTCGTCCCCGAGCGACTCGTAAGATTTCCTCAGTATCTTCCTGACTTCCTCCCCGCTCGGTTTTCTCGTCTCGTAGAGCGAGACCGGAAGCTTGGAATGGAAAAGCCTGTCGACAGAATGGAACGCCGCTTTTGCGTCATCCATATCCAGAAGACGGTAGAGGCGCGTCACGACCACATCTGCCGGCGGAGTCCTGAAGTGGTATAGGTTGTGCGCGTCCTGGTAATACAGCTCCAGCGCCCTGCCGGTGTCGCAGAAATACGCTAGTTTTTCGCATTCGGGATCGGTGGCTTTCATGAGCGGAGACTGGCAGAGAATGGTCTTGGAGTCGAACGAGTCGGGGAGGGCCGCTTCCAACTCCCGCAGCCCGTACATAGCCGTTTTCATCGGTACGGACACCACAAAAACTTTATGATGACACCGGATATTAATATCCTACGCTCCGGTATCATCAAGAAAAATCCTTATTAGACAACTATATATAGTGGGAAGGTTAGATAATAATAGAATAGAAAAGTAATATAGTTTGGTGTACAGCCGGATTGGCCGTTTGGTCTTTCGGTTTACGATTACAACTAGACCTGGCGAAGGTCTTTTTAAATTTGGAGGTGTTGAACATGGCAAAAATAGGACCGGCTTCTTTCAAGTACGTCCTTCACGCAAAGTTTACGGCGGACAGTCTAGTGGACAAACCAGACGTCATAGGCGCCGTTTTCGGGCAGACAGAAGGTCTGCTCGGCGAGGAATTGGACCTAAGAGAAGCCCAGAAGAACGGCAAGATAGGCAGGATAAACGTGGAGAGCTCATCGTCCGGCGGAAGGACGACAGGCGTGATAACTATACCCACATCCCTCGGCGTGGCTGAGACCGCACTCATAGGCGCGGCGATAGAGACGATAGATAGGATAGGGCCGTCAAAGGCAACGGTGACCGTGGACAAAATAGAGGATGTGAGGGCGTCCAAGCGCGATTACATAATGAACAAGGCGCAGAAACTGCTCGACGAGGCTCTGAAGACTTCGCAGGTAGACACCACTGAACTGCTCCAGAAGCTCTACGAGGACGTAAGACAGAAGGAGTTCTCAGAATTCGGACCTGAGAAGCTGCCCGCCGGACCCGAAATAGCCGATTCAGAGGAACTGATAGTGGTAGAAGGCAGAGCGGATGTCATGAATATGCTCAGGCATGGATTTGCCAATGTCATCGGAATGAACGGGACGAACATACCCAAGACGGTCATAGACCTGAGCAGAAAGAAGACGATAACGCTGTTCGTGGACGGAGACCGCGGTGGGGATATGATAATAAGCTCGTTCCTACAACAAGGGCACGTGGATTTCGTAGCTAAAGCGCCCAGCGGCATGGAAGTCGAAGAGCTCTCAAAGAAGGAAATAAACCAGTCCCTCAGACTCAAGGTGCCGATAGACGAATACGACCCTTCCGCTTCGAGGCGGGAGGCGCCGGAGAAGAAGGCGCGGCACCCCCAGGCTCCGATAGAGGTACCACAGGAGCTCAAGGATAAGGCTATAAGCTTCGTTAACGAAATAGTCGGCACGAGAGGGGCTTTCCTGATAAACAAGGGCTACGAGATAATGGGTAAGATACCGTACAAAGAGGTGGAAGCCTCCATCTTGAATATAGAGAATATATTCATGCTAGTACTCGACGGGACCATAACTGACGAGATAGCCAGGTCTGCTGAAGAGAGCGGAATAGAGTACGTAATAGGTAGCAAGGTTTTCGGTAGCAGCCAGTCGGTCAAACTGCTTTCGTACGAGAACATAGGGTACAAGTACAGGTAGTGCATCCAGCAGAATCACAGCTTTCGGAGAGGCTGGAAAGGTGAGCACCGCTATCGCACCCAGTAGGCTACTTTCTCCCTATGATTTCTTTGGCTCTGCCGTAGAAATACTCCTTGTCCCCCTTTATTTCGGCTAGCCCCCTCTTCACCGCGTCATACGCGACAGCGGAGGCCACTCTAAGGTAGACCCCCCTGTCCTCCATGGTCGGCACTATGTGCTCCCTATCCAATCCTTTCTCGGAAGAGAATAGAGCAAGCTCTTCCGCAGCCACTATAGCCGTCAGGTCATCTATCTTCTTCGCCCTGGAATCGAGTATCCCTCTAAAAAGACCGGGGAACACTAGGCTGTTGTTTATTTGGTTGGGATAATCTGACCTGCCGGTGGAAACTATGTACGCCCCCGCTTTGTACGCGACTTCCGGTGTTATCTCCGGCACGGGATTGGCATTGGCGAATACTATGGGCTTGTCCGCCATTTTACCTATCCATTCTGGCTTTATGGCGCCTTCGCGGCTGAACCCCACCACTATGTCGGCACCGTCGAACGATTTCGAAGCGTCGGACACGTTCTCCTTATTAGATTTTTTCATTATCTCGTATTTCCACCTATTCTCCATCTTCAGTATCTCTGCGTCGTCCCTGCCCCCATGCAGCGGCCCCCTGCTGTCGCCGACTATCACATTGCCTACGTCTACCCCGTATCTTTCTAGGACCCTGAACAGCGCTATGTTTGCAGAGCCCGCGCCTATCATGACTATCTTTGCCTTCCTCAGGTCTTTGTCGGCCAGTCTGGTAGAGTTTATCAGGCCAGCCAGCGTCGCCGCAGCCGTCCCCTGCTGGTCGTCGTGCCACACAGGCACCTTTAGTTCATCCTGAAGCCTCTCAAGAACTTCGAAGCAGAACGGGGACTCTATATCCTCAAGGTGTATGCCTCCGGCAGTTACCGATATATTCTTCACCACGTCGACGAATTCGTCGATTTCCCTGGCTTCTATAGGGATGGGCACAGCGTTTACGCCCCCCAGTTCCTTGTATATGAGGGATTTTCCCTCCATGACCGGCAGCGACGCCAGGGGGCCTACATCTCCCAGCCCAAGGACCCTCGTGCCGTTCGTAACTATGAAAACGGTGTTCCATCTCCACGTGAGGTCCCACGAAGCGGACGCGTCTTCCCCTATGGCGGACGACACTGCGGCGACCCCGGGAGTGTACACGTAGGAGAAATCCTTCAGCGACTTTATTTCAACCGTGGGCTTGAGTTCTATCTTCCCGCCGTATCTCCTGGATATCTTGAGTGCTTCCGCAGAGAGATCATCTTTGTTTTCCATTCTGCCTACATTCGTATTGATGGTTTGTGGCCCGTGCGAACTCCGGAACCAACACTACACATTAGGCACCGCCGTTTAATTAGTTTTCCATGGCAGTTCCGCAGCGGAAACTCAGCGAAAAGCCAAACATATTTATATATCCAAGATTAAACTAAATCATGGAATTCAAAGTCGCGGGAATAAACGAACTCAGGAAAGGCGACTCCATACTCGTCGAGGACCAGTTCCTTTGCAAGATAACCGAAATCACCCTCAGTGCTCCCGGCAAGCACGGCCACGCGAAGGCGAGGGTGGAGGCCGTTGGGATACTCGACGGTAAGAAGAGGGTGTTCGTGATGTCCGCCGACGACAGGGCCAAGATACCGATAATAGAGAAGAAGAACGCCCAGGTCATAAGCGTCACCGGCGACACCGTGCAGCTAATGGACCTGGAATCATACGATGTGTTCGAGACTACTGTGCCGGAAGAGCTCAGAGACAAGCTCTCTGAGGGTGCCCAGGTGGTATATTCTGACATGATGGGGCAGAAAGTCATAAAATCCGTCAAATAGTGCTCGCCGCAAAATTCTAGTTACCTTTTCAAGGTAAAATGTAAATTTAAATACTCATGAATAGCATTAATAGGTAATGACAGGTCCGAGACTTGCATTCCTAATTTTCAACTTCAATGCGGTAAAAGACGAGGAAAAGGCTGCCTTTCTCGAAAAGCTTGACAGTTCGCTGACGGATACCGCTATAATTATAGTGGATTCCAGCTATCCCGAGACGGAGTACGGCCACCTCAGGCTCGTCCAGTTCTCGCACAGCCCGAACATCGGCGACACTATGAGGCTGGGGCTCTCGGCTGCGATAAATCTCGGCGCCGAGAAGATAGCGACTTTTGACAGCTATTCTGTGGACAACGCTACGTGGTTCCTCCAGTACGTGAACGGCGGCAACCTGATAATGTCCAGGAAAAGGGGCTTCAAAGAGATGGTCGTTACAGAAGTCTCTAACCTCCTCTCCTTCGGCAACGCCTACAACGGCTTCTCGCTGAACAGGATATATACGAGGGAGGCCGCAGAGATACTGAAAGAGACCCGCCTGAACAACAGAGCGTTCCTAGTGGAGTCCGTCAACCTGCTGAATTCCCGCAATATACCCACCACAGAGCTGATAAAGGACGGCTATGAAGGGCGCAAGAACACATTCAAAATAAGGGAAGGCATCGAATCCATAATAAAGAGCTTCAACAAGTCTTCCGGTTTTTACAGTATCTTTTCCTCACTTGCTTACATAATAAACCTCATAGCCGTATACGTTAGCCTGAGTTTTGGGATGCTATACCCCGTGGCGATACTGGTCGCTGGCGAGATAAGCGGGCTGTCCAACTTCATGATGAACGAGAAGCTGAACTTCAAGAACCGCGGCTTCCTAAGCTCTGCTTACCGCCTCGGCAGGTTCAATGCCCTCCTGCTCGGGGCCCTGACGGCAGACATAGCGATCGTGAGCGTTATAGCCAGGTATTCATACAACTTGGGGAAGGGGCTTTTCACCACCATATCCCTGCTTTCAATAGTAACCGTCTCTACCGTATCGCTGTTCCTCATGAACAAGTTCGTCTGGTCCAAGGAGAACCACAGAAGAGTGTACCTGGAGGATTAGACACACTGGACCGGGAGGGGCTCGAACCCTCAGCCTCCGCCATGCGAAAGCGGTGTCATGCCATTAGACCACCGGCCCGTTTTTATTAATATAAAAAGAATGCCCAATAAATAGGTTGGTATGAAAGACGACAGCCTGCTCGCCAGAGCCGTATTGCGTAATCCGACGTTCTTCATATTCGTAGGTATCGTCCTGGCGGTGCTAGTGGCTCGTTCCTACGTCGCGTTGGGAGGGAACCTGAACTACAAGATAGGTGGTATAGTGATACACCATTTCTTCATAGGGATAGTGATAGTGCTGGTAAGCGGCCTCATATTCTTCCCGTTCTACAAGAGCCTGTCCCGCCACTACAAAGGCATGAACTTGATGGCCATGCTGTTCGGTTTCGGCACCGGACTGATAATAGACGAAGCCAACTTCCTGATAAGCACCGGCGAGACATACAGTCTTATCAAATACTACAGCGTCTACAACACTCTCGTCGAGATAACGGTGCTGGTCGCAGTGGCGGCGATATTCCTTGTCGGCCTTGTCAGAAGCAGGCCCAAATAACCCTCAGGACACCGTCGCGATTTCCGCAGCGTCATAATCCACGAGTTTTCTCGGGTCTGTAGAGAAGACGATGGACGGATCTCCGCAAGCCGCCCAAATCCTCCCATAGCTCAAGAGCTTTCTGTCGAAAATAACCCTCCCAATCTTCGCCGTCCTTAGCGGTGGCACGCCCCCTATCTCAAAACCAGTAGTTTCCTCGACGAACGAAGGTTCGGCCTTTCTTACCTTCCCGCCGACCAGTCTGCCGACCGCTTCCTCATTTATCCTGTCCCCACCGTTCGCAACCACGAGTACGGCAGAACCGTCCTCTGCCATGAACACTATCGATTTGGCTATCTGGTGTATGTCACAACCGACAAGTCTGGCTGCGTCTGACGATCTCGCGGCTGGCTCAGGCAGTTCGAGCACGCTGATGCCCACGTTCGCCATTTTGAGCGATTCCACGAGTTTCTCCGTATCCTCTTTCATACCGCCTTTCAACACCGCTAATTGTTAGATAGATTTAAATTTGAACGAATCTTTAATAAATACCATATATGATATTTAACGGGAAGGATTCGGTTCTTGGCAGGCTCGCCACCTACGCAGCGAAGGCGGCCCTTGAAGGGGAAGACGTCGTGATAGTCAACGCTGACGGAATAGTCATAGTCGGCGACAAGAACGCCATAGTCCACAAGTACAGCGAACTCAGAAGGATAGGAACTATGTCAAAAGGGCCTTTCTTCCCCAGAACAGTCACCGGTATAATCAAGAGGACTATAAGGGGAATGGTAAGGAGGAAGAGGGCGCACGGCATGGACGCCTTCAGGAGGATAAGGGTGTACGAAGGGCTGCCCGAAGAATATAAGAACAGGGAGCTCGTAGATATTGCCAAGGTCCGCACAGACAGGCCCGTCCACAAGATAACCGTGGGAGAACTGGCCAACGTGCTCAAGCAGAGAATATGAAGAAGAACAACGTCGTGATAGCAAAGAGGAAGACTGCGATAGCCAGCGCTATAGCATCAGATGGGAATGGCAGGATATCGATAAACAACAAGGATATCTCCGCGTACAGCGACGCGATTTTCAGGCTCCTGGTTTCTGAGCCGTTGGAACTGTCCAACGGCATGTACAGGAAATACGACGTGGCGGTTACGGTGATTGGGGGCGGAAACACCTCCAGGGCGCAGGCAGTGCGCGCGGCGATAGCTAAAGCGCTCGTAAAGAAGGAAAAGTCGCTGAAGAAACCGTTCCTCGAATACGACAGGACGCTGCTCGTGGATGACAAGAGGCAGACAGAGCCGCAGAAGCCCTACAGGAGCGCGGCAAGGGCGAGAAGACAGACTTCGTACAGATGAGCCTGTGAAATGCCCATCGGCACCAAGCTGCATCAGATGACTATCTCGTTCTTCGCGGCCCACGCCAGCAGTTTTATTATATCCTCGAGGGAGTATTTTCTTGCCTCGTCCGGTATCGCCTCCAGTATCCTCTCAAGGCTGGGGATATATCCTTTCAGGCCGGATGGTATGACGGAATAGGCCCTTACAAGCGAAGTCAGTATCGCTTCTGCGTCCTCATCGGTTATCTCGGTCCCTACGAAGCCCATACTAATAGAATTTGTAATACTTGCCCATTTTCGAGACTCTGAAGCTGACACCTATCAATATCAGCCCCACGACCGCTACTATTAGTGTAGTGTAGGTCATGTTGACCGGTGATGATGAAAGATACGTTTTGAGCTGGCTCGAGTACGGAAAACTGACCCCTATGAAGAGGGCGCCCCCGACTACCAGTAGTATCAAGCCCAGTACAAACAGAGACTTCAGCATACTATTAACCTGATTTTTCCATAATTAATCCTTTTCGCATCTGGTAGGTTTATATATATTTATATGTTATAACAGGTGATAGGCTGTTATACTATGTTCAGAAAAAAATGTCAGTTCTGCGGCGAATCCGTGCAGAAAGAATGGAAATTCTGCCCGCAATGCGGCAGGCCGCTGCATACGCAAGGTCTCAACATAAGCGGGATAAACATAGACGTGACTAAGATGATCGGCCAGATAATGCCGCAGATACTCAACGGCGTTATGAACAGCAATTTCGCCGGAACCGATAACCAGCAGAAAAACAAGAGCCGCTATTCTAAGAAAGGCGAGACGGCCAGCAGGATGGGCAACGTGAGCAAGGTGCTCGAACCAGAGGATATAGTGTCCAACTACGGCGACACCGTGGTGCATTCCATAGCGCTTCCCGGCGTGATGGATAGATCGGACATAGACATAAACAAGATGGAGAACTCGATAGAGGTACGTGCGCTGTCGGGTGACAGGATGTACCTGAAGATAATAAAGAGGGAGAAAGGCCAGGGATTAGTGTCCCAAGAGTTCGTGAACGAGAGCCTTGTGCTGGTGCTCAAGAAAACGTAAAGCGGTAGGAGAAAACCTGGCCCGCAGAAACCTATAAAAAATAAAAAAGCAAATTTCTATCGGTTAGACTTAGAAATCGTCACCTTCTTCATCATCGTAGTCGTCTTCTTCCAAGTCCTCGTCGTCAATTCCAACATCACTCTCTTCGATTATCTCGTCGTCGTCAGCTACGTCGGTTTTCGATTTTTTTGCCATTTTCCCCTCCATGGTTTTTTACTTGTACACGACTTTCGTGTTTCTTACTATTATCAGATTGAATGTCTTTATAAATCTTTTCACCTTGCGTTCCCGCCTTTCGCCCGAAAATCCAGTTTTATAACACCGTTATATTTTTATAGTATAAAAGTATTCCGCTTTTCGCGCATGCATTTATTTTGAGAATCCCAGCTATAGATTGACGTTGTGTATGATATACAAGAAGGACTCGAAAAGGTTTGAGAGGGACTTCGACTGGCTGGTTTTATCTGCAGTGTCACTCTACGATTCAGACAGGGCGCTGTCGGACAGGTATTCGGAGATAGCATACAGCATATTAAAGTCGAAGAGGGCTAGGCTCGGGCACGACAAAAAAGTTTTAATATGTAAAGATTGTACTAAAATACTTATACCGAACAAGACCGCAGTGGTTAGACTCGAAAGGGGCTTTCTTGTCTACAGGTGCATGAACTGCGGAAGAGTGAGGAAAACACGCTATGATAAGAGGATACGACGTAAGTCAGATTGAACTGGTCAAGGGGATATCCAGGGAGCTCGAGGAGAAGAAGCTGCTACAGCCTCCGATGTGGTCCGAATTCGTAAAGACCGGCGTTTCGAAGGATAGGGTTCCCCAGCAGGCAAACTGGTGGTACATGAGAGGTGCCAGCATACTCAGAAGGCTGTACACAGACCACAGACCTGTCGGGGTGAATCGACTGAGAAAAGTCTACGGGACCACCGAGAGGAACAGGTACAGCGGCAAGCATTTCAAGCCAGCCGGCGGTGCCATAATAAGGAAACTCCTGCAGCAGCTGGAAAAAGCCGAGCTCATAAAGAAAGTGAAGATAGACAACTATTACGGGAGGAGAATAACTGACAAGGGGGTATCGCTGGTGGACAGGGTCGCAAAGACCGTGTCTAAGTGAGTGGTAAATACGGCTATGGACCAGAACTTTCAGAATGCTGAACAGAGAAGGCAGCTCGAGATAATGAAAAGAGAGGTCCTATCGAAGTTTCTGACAAAGGAGGCGAGGGAGAGGCTCGGCAACATAAGGTATTCCAGGCCCGAGGTCGCGGAAGAAGTAGAAAACCTGATAGTCCAGTCCGCCCTTTCCAACCACATAAAATCGGTTATAGACGATCAGAAACTGAAGGAGCTCCTCCAATCAGTATCACAGCCGAAGAAGGAGCAGAAGATAAACATAGACAGGAAGTAGGTGGTCGCATGTCAAGGAACAAATCTGCAGTCAAGAAGAGGGCGATGATAAAGCACGCAAGGAAGGTCAGCAGGCCGCCCGTGTTCGCGCAGCTGAGAAAATTCGGGACCAGGAGAATAGATAGGTCCAGGATGAACAAGAATGTGGGTAATTGATTATGGCAGAACAGAGAATAATGACAATACACCTTAGGAAAGCGATGGAGGCGGTGCCAGTCTACCGCAGGGCGGCAGCGGCCGTAAAGTTCATAGGGTCGTTCGTCAAGCGGCACATGAAGGCTGACAAGGTCAAGATAGACGTTTCCGTCAACGACGAAGTGTTCAGGAGCGGAGTGAAGAACCCACCGGTCAGGATGAGGGTTCTGTGCTCCAGGGACGATAAGAAAGTGGTCACGGTTAGCCTAGTAAAAGCGGCGGCCGAGACCGGCACAGCTAAGGATGGCAGCAGCAAATGAGGACGCCCTGAGCCAGCGCCTTTTGGAGATAGAGTACGTCAGGAGAGAGCTGGAGGAGTATCTCACTGCAATCAACAGCCTGCAGCTCACGCAGGAATCCATCAACAAGTCACTTGAAGGTTTAACCAGCCTGAAGAACGGGGCGGAAGCGTTCATACCATACAGCCAGGACATCCTCTTCAAGGGCAGGATAGAGGATACCGACAAGGGACTCGTCAACATTGGCAGCAACATATTCAAGAGCCTGACCAAAGACAAGATACGCGATAAGCTCGAGGCCGACCTAAAGGAAGTAGGCGACAACATAAACAAGCTCGCGCAGATGGTTCAGAGCCTGCAGCAGGAAGGTTCCAGGCTCGAGCAGGAAGCAAACAGGATGTACGAGGAGTACAGGACCAGCCTCCAAAAAAGCTGAGTATGTTCGATTTTCTGAAGAAAAAGATAAAGGAGTCTGTAAATAGGATACAGAAGAAATTAGAAAAGGAAGAGACAGCTCAACCAAAACAGGAAAAGCCTGTAGTCGCAGAAGAGCCATCTGTCGGAACAGAAGAACAGCAGAATACGCGCGAGGAAACACTACCCCAAAAAATCGCTAACAGGAACGAGCCCGCTGCCGTACATATAGCTGAACCGAGAGTAGAAAAGATTGTAGCGACCGAAGAGCGTGAAACCGCAACTGAGAAAAAACCAGGGAAGAAACAATCAAGTAGACTCTTGTCGCATAGGATAAACGAGGGCGATATAGAGGGAATCTATCAGGAAATAAAGTCGGATCTCTTGGAGAACAACGTTGCTTTATCCGTGTTGGGATCAATACACGCGGATCTTGAGAAGAACTTGCTTGGGAAAACCGTTTCTATGCTTTCCATCAAGAAAGAGGTCGAATCATCTATTAAGGAGAGTATAAGTGACATACTCATAGAGTATCCAATCGATGCGATGCTAGATAGGATAAAGTCGACAAAACCGTTCGTAATTCTGCTGATAGGCGTTAACGGCGCAGGCAAGACGACTACTCTGGCGAAAATGTCGCAGTTCTTCATTGGAAAGAACCTAAAAGTAGTTGCATCGGCGAGTGACACCTTCAGGGCTGCATCTATAGAGCAATTGCAGATACACATGGACAAACTCGGCGTAGATCTTGTTAAGCATTCTTACGGTGCTGACCCAGCTGCCGTGGCTTTCGATGCGATAAAACACGCAGGGACCGTCGGAGCCGACATTGTGCTGATAGACACCGCGGGAAGAAGCGATATCAACAAGAACTTAATAGAGGAGCTGAAGAAAGTGAAGAAAGTCAGCAAACCCAACCTTACTGTTTTTGTAGGTGACGCTCTTACCGGAAACGACGTAGTCAAGCAGGCGGAGATCTTCGACAGGGAAGTAGGTATAGACGCAAGCGTTATATCGAAAGCCGATGTGGACAAAAAAGGCGGGGCGGTGCTGTCTATCTCGTACATAACCAAGAAACCGATAATGTTCCTGGGCACGGGCCAGGATTATCCCGATCTTGTACCTTTTAATCGGAAGCGTACAGCAGAGTTTTTACTCAAGGACTAATCGACTGAAAAGTTACGGAAAGAGTCGTACCTGTGTTTCCATTACCGCTGTAGTCATAAGTATTGCCATCCAGTGGAAGCCATGCTATTAGGTTTTGGAAGTCGACCGGACTACCACCAATTCCATCGTTGTAAAGAGAATTAATTTCTGCCGGCGATAATGCTGTATCATACATTTGCACACCTGCTGCCTGTCCGTTTATTTGGCCAGCCCCGAGGTCGGTTGCAGGAGTAGAATATAATGCGGGCGGGCTGAGTGTCCAGGTAGAATTACTGCACGTCAAATCTGCACATGAGGCTATCCATGCATTTCCGGGCGAATTGTATTTGAATATACCTGTAACAAGTACCCATTTGTTGTACGGGACGTAAATATCTGCCGTTGATCTAGCTGACGCACCCGTACCACACGATTGGTTCCATTGTATTAAGTTTATGAAATAGCCACTAGAATTGACGGGACCTTGCTGCAATCCTGAAGTACATCCTTGATTATCTTGAAGCAAATCAGCGCCCGGATAACCACCGTCACCTCCATACGAGTGCTGTAAGTTCACCCATACGCTGATAGTGTAACTATTACCGCCATTCCATATCTTAGCCGTACTGGTAGTGCCGGGTACTGCAATTTCGCTTGAGTTTGTAAAGTTAGCTACCGAATACTGGTATCCATAACTCCCAGAAAACGATTCGCCAGAGACAGGTCCTATATTTGTGGAAGGCATCACGCCGTTTGGAGGATATGCCCTTACCCTAGTCCATTGCACCCTTAGTGTCGCGGACGGGTCACATTCTCCCAACATCAAGCTGGGATATACCTCTGAAGGCAGTGCATAGTTTGTCTGGCTTGCTGGCACGCTCGTGTAGTTATAATACAGTATCTGTGATGAGTTTGAAAGCCAGGTTATACCGGCTATGCCGCTGACCAACTTCTGTGGCCCGTAATTGTAACCGCTGTAACCTCCAGTAATACTTCCCACCCCGAAATTGTACAGCCAGCCTGTCCCTGGAACGACTCCGAATGAATATGCATACTGGCCGGCGTTCATTGCGTTGCCTGTCGATAGGCCTATACCGGATGGGCCGTCAGGACCGTTCGCATACAGTATATCAGCCTCCGTTATAACAGGGGGTGTGAAGCCGCTATTGAGAGTTATACCAGCATCCGACATGGTAGAATTTGTTGTTAGAGTAAGACCATCGTTTATCGTAAGCGCTGTCGAGAGAGGATAAGTATTTCCATCGTTGCAAGCAGGGTTTCCTTGGTTGGCTATCCCATTCCATTCCGAACCGAGTGACGATCCCTCAAAATTGTCGTAAAACGTGAATACCCTGCTTCCATCGTCGTACTGTCCGTAGGTTGGCGACAGCTGTGGCGCTTCCCCTACGTTTATTCCGTTGAATAAGTTTACAGAGGGGTCGGCGAAGCCAATATACACTGTTATGGTTGTATTTGCAGGTATACTTCTACCTAATCTTAGCCAATAAATTGCATTTGAAGAGGATGTTCCGGACTCCAGCCACGATGGTATAACAGTGCCGTTGGAATAGAAGAATTCCACGTTCTGGAGGTTAGACGCCTCTATGTTGGCATAGTTGGCCGAATCCACCGTAACTGTCTGCTGGAAAGGTGCTGGTGTTGAAGTAGATTGATAGTTTGTAATGGTTATAGGCGCGTAATATCCTATATACAACGGTTTGTTTGACGGCGGCAGCGGCAATGTATGAATCTGGACGCTCGGCATCACGCCGTTCGGAGGATAGGCACGGACACGTACCCAGGTTACCGTCGCAGGACCAAGAGCGTTTTGCTGGCCAGAGAAGCCTACCACGAGAGGTGTGCTGCTTAAGCCGCTAGTCTGGTAATACCGTGTACCGTAATTCTTCATCGCCCACGCAGTGTTCGAAGTATATCCCACAGTCCACACGGCGACAGTCCTGGAATACCCTGTGGCGGTCGCATAATTAATCCCAGCGCAATTGTCGACAATCATATATAGGTCCTCAGTGTTGGAAGCGTCACCTATAGCCGCCGCGCACCTAGTCTGACCTGATGGGCCATTGCCACCGATTCCTGTAGGATTGAAACCTATCGCTGCCGCGCTGTAGCTGTTGACATTGGATTCCATCGGTTCACCATACATATCAAAGATAGCGGGAGGCGAGAAGGTGGATATAGACTGTATGTAACCGCCCGGGGTGGATTGAGCTGTAGCAGGATTTAGGACGAGTCCGTTGTCTACGGAATATTTAGTTATCGAACCGACGCTCCACTTGCTGGTATTCAGACTGGTCCCGACGAAGTTATCGTAGAAATTAAAAACATCTGCTCCATTATCATATTGTCCATAAGTGGGCGACAACTGCGGAGCTTCGCCTACGGTGACACCGTTGAACAGGTTTAAGCTCGCCGGTTCAAATTTTATATCTATCGTAACCGGCGAGTAAGCGGCTATCCCCTCCATCTTGAGCCAATAAATCGCGAAGCCGTCGCTGGCGTTGTATATCTCCAGCCAGGACGGTATCACAGTGCCGTTCGTGTATAGAAACTCCACGTTCTGAAAATTGCTGGCTTCGTAGACCGTGAATTGGCCGTTTAAAACCACCTCCTGTTGGTAGGGATTCGGCGTTGCTATAGACTGGTTATTCATTATCGTCAGTTGGAATTCCTCACTGGCGCCTATCGTTTTGTTGATAGTGTTTAGCCTGTTGGAAAACGAAGGATAGCTCGTATTGTAGTTTACAAGATAGTGTTTTATTGCACCGAGTATGCTAGAATTTAACAGCGCAGCGTCTGAAGAATTCAGGTTCAGCGACCCTAGCGTGCTCTCTATGGCGATTATGCTAGAATATCCGTTCCTCAGAACAGTGAACGAGGTCGTTAGGAACGCCGAGTTCTTGTTGCTGCTTAGGTTTAGGTATTCCACGTTCATTACTACGAGTATGGTTATAACAAGCATTACTAAGAAAAACATGGTGATGAGTTGTCCTCTTCCGTTCATAGACTGTATACAAACGCTAAATATTTAACAATATAGCTGGACTTAAATTTAAGTAGGATGGAAACGACAGAAACTGCGTCCGCAGATTTCGCAGAAAGTCTCTTGAGGCTGCTGCACAGCGGTTCGGTGAAGGATGCGAAGGATCTAGCGCAAGTGAAGAGGAAACTGTGCCAGCGCCTCGGAATGGATGACATACCAAAGAACGGTGAGGCGCTCGCCATGCTGGACGGACCAGACAGGGAAAAATTTTACAGGATATTCAGGTCAAAACCGGTTAGGGTTCTTTCCGGAGTCAACGTGGTAGCGCTGATGACAAAGCCGTACAACTGTCCGCACGGAATTTGCCTGTTCTGCCCCGGCGGGACTAGCTTCGGTACGCCGCAGAGCTATACAGGTTTCGAGCCGGCGGCGAGGAGGGCCGCCGCGAATGCGTACGATCCGTACAGGCAGACCGTGGCCAGACTGGATCACTACTTGTTCATGGGTTACAGGCCGCAGAAACTAGAGGTCATATTCATAGGCGGCACCTTTACTACTCTGCCTAAGGATTACCGTTATTCGTTTGCATCCGAAGTTTACAGGGCAATGAATGAGTTCTACGGGATGAAGACCATAGGAGACCTAGAAGTGCAAAAAGCCGTTAACGAGACCGCCGCCGTAAGGTGCGTTGCGCTGGCGGTTGAGACGAAGCCAGAGCGCTGCGGAGAAGAGGATGTAAGGCAACTTATGGAGATAGGCGCTACGCGCGTCGAAATGGGTGTCCAGAGCACATTCGATGATGTACTCCTGAGAAATAACAGAGGACACACAATAAAGGACGTCGTGGACACCACCAGAAGACTGAAGGACAACGCATACAAGGTAGATTATCATGTGATGTTGAACCTACCTGGGTCTGATGTTGACAGGGATAGGGAGACAATACGTAACATATACCACAGCGATGAGTTCAGGCCCGACGCAATAAAGATATATCCTACCCTCGTAATAAAAGGAACCGGGTTGTATTCGCTGTGGAAACGCGGAGAACACACAGTGTATCCAATTGATGACGTAGTGGACATAATAGCCGAGGCAGAGGCTAACGCGCCGAGGTGGCTCAGGATAATGAGGGTAGAGAGGGATATCCCCTCCAATCTGATAGAGGACGGCGTGAAAGTTACCAATCTTCGGCAGCTGGTCCAGGAAAGGTTGGACAGGACTGGAAGAAAGGCCGCTGACATACGCAGTCGGGAGGTCGGGCACGTCACATCGATGAAAATGCGCGACGTCGGCATGATGCGGGAAGATTACCGTTCCGTCAGCGGGGACGTAAGCTTCCTATCATTCGAGGACAGCGCGAACGACGCGCTTCTTGGTTTCATAAGGCTCAGAATACCCGATGGAGGGAAAGAAGGCCTGGTGCGGGAACTTCATATATATGGTGAGGCTATAAATATAGGAAATACCGATAAGACAGCGCAGCAGCACAAAGGTCTTGGCAGGGAGCTTCTAGCCGAAGCAGAAAGGATCGCAAGGCACGAATACTCCCTGACAAAAGTCAAGGTTATATCCGGCGTAGGAGTAAGGGAGTACTACAGAAAGTTCGGCTACAGCCTTGAAAAGGGGTATATGGCAAAGCAGGTTTGAATGGAAGAGCAGATTACGATAACAGCGTCGAGGGCGAAAGAGCTGTCAAGGAACAGGAAGATGCTGGATAAGATTTCTGGGACGGGGGTTACTGTAGATATCGGCGACAACCAGGTATCCTTGAGTTCCGATGACGCTTTCAGTCTCGTGCTGGCAAAAAGCGTTATAACCGCCTTCAACAGGGGCTTCGAATACGCCCAAGCCATACTTCTCCTGAAAGACGACTACGATCTGTCCGTTATAAGCCTGAGAGACTACACGTCTTCGAAGAAGAGGCAGGAACAGCTTAAGGGCAGAGTAATAGGCAGCCGCGGCATGATAAAGGAGAAGCTCATGAGAGAGACTGGCTGTTATATAAAGGTGTACGGCAAGAACGTAAGTATACTCGGTCCCGTGGACAACATACCGCTGGCAGAGGCCGCCATAGAAATGATTTTAAATGGCGCGAAACATGATAATGTGTTTTCGATGATAAACAAGAAGAAAGTAGAGGTATACAGGAATGGAAATCGCTGAAGAACTCGCAAAGAACCAGCGCGCGATAAGCGTGACGGAGTTCTTCGAGAAGAACAGGCACCTGTTGGGTTTCGACAACAAGCAGAAAGCGCTCCTAACCTGCGTCAAAGAAGCAGTGGATAACTCTCTCGACGCGTGCGAAGAGCTGGGACATATGCAGGAGAAGCGCAAGCAGGAAGTTTCTCTGCCAGAGATAACCGTTGAGGTCAAGCCGATGAGCGACAACTACCAGATAGTAGACGGAAAGACGAACGTCGCGCAGATGCTCGTAAGGAAGAACGATTATACTGTTATGTACAGGGGAAAGAGCGATAGCAAGCAGATGAAGGGGGGGAAAGTCTCCTTCAAATTTGACGACGCGGCTTTCTCGTTCACAGATAACAACGGAAAGCTGGCCGCGATGCTCAACGGCTCGCAGCTTACCCTCAAGAAGAACGCGCCAACATTCCTGATAAGGATACGCGACAACGGTCCCGGTATACTGCCGTCCAAAATACCGGACATATTCGGCAGGATGTTGTACGGAAGCAAGTTCCAGGCGATGAAACAGGGCAGGGGGCAGCAAGGCATAGGTATACACTCGGCCGTGCTGTACTCCCAGCTGACCACTGGCAAATCTGCAAAAGTCTTGTCAAAGATAGCATCGGCCAAGAGAGCAACGATGATGCGGGTACAGATAAATATACTGAAGAACGAGCCGGAGGTCTTGGAAAAGGGAGAGGAGGACTTTCCCTACGAACACGGCACGCAGATAGAGTTGGAGATAGAGGGTATTTACGTCAGCGGTTCGAAAGGAATAGACGAGTACATAAAAAGGACGTCGATAGTCAACCCCGCCGCCACCATATACTATATCGGCCCGGACGAGGAGAAGGTTACTTTCAAGAGGGTTACTACCCAGCTTCCGAAGGAACCTTCCGCTATAAAACCGCACCCTCAGGGACTGGAGATAGGGATATTCGTGCGAATACTGAAGAATTCAACAGAGAGGAGCCTTGTATCCGTACTAGTAAACGAGTTGTCGAGAGTCAGCCGTTCCGTGGCAGAGACCACAGTTAAGAGCGTTGGCCTTGACCCGAAGATAAAGCCGGCGGATGTAGACAGGGCGCAGGCCAACTCGATACTGAAGGCCCTGCAGTCCATGGATCTCATGCGCCCACAGACGGACTGTTTGTCACCGATAGGAGTCGAAGAGCTCGAGAAAAGAATGAGGCAGGAGTTCAAACCGGAGTATGTAAAGGCGATAAGCAGAAAACCTGAAGTCTACAGGGGGATGCCCTTCCAGATAGAAACGGCGGTTGCGTACGGTGGGGAAATAAAGGGCGAGAAGGCCGCGCTCCTGAGGTTCGCCAACAAGATACCGCTCCTGTTCGATTCTGCATCGTGTGCCCTGACACAGAGCTTTCTTGGCGTTGATTACTCTAGATACGGCATGAAAGTGGAGAACAAGGTGCCGACGGGCCCGCTCGTGTTCCTGGTGCACATAGCATCGGTGTGGGTACCGTATACAAGCGAGAGCAAGAACGCCGTTGCAAGTTATCCAATAATAACCAAGGAGATAAAACTGGCTCTGCAGGAACTGGTGAGGGATATGTCGAAGTTCCTGAGTAAGAAACACAGAAGCCACCTTTTCGAAGAGAGGATAAATCTCTTCGACAAGTACGGTATAGAGCTCGCCTTTTCCTTGTCAAAACTGATCGGCACTGATGAGAAGACCGTGCAGAAAAAAATAGAGGCGCTGCTTAACAAGAAGAGGGAAGAAGTAGAGGAGCACGTAAATGAGACCCTCAGCACCACCGATGTTATATCGAGCAAAATGGAATCCGACAACGGGAATTCGGACGAGGGAGAGCAGTGAGCATGGCGGAGAAACAGAAAGGCAAGAACAGCATAGAAATAATAAGCGGACTCGGAAAGAACCTTTACGCTCAGATATCGAGTGGCGAAAACCCGTACTTCGACCTTCCGACAAGGGGGCTGGCGAACGTAAAATACAGCGAGGAGAAGAGGATCCTGACGATGGGCAGCGGGCTGTCCAGGCGCTACTTTCTAAACGTCGGGCACGTAAGGAAATTCGTGCAGACCGTTGCGATGGCGGCGCTGAGCAAAGAACTCATAGAGAGCGGCAAGCACACGAGCCTGAGGTCCGCTTTCTATCAGATAAGAAGGACCATACCAGGTACTAAGATAGACGTGGTCGACGACCAGAGCGAGACGAACAAGGCCATAGAAGACCTGGAACTTATAACAGACCTGACCAGGGAACAGCTCCACATAAACGCCAACAAGGCTGGTGCGGTTGCAGGCAACGTAATAGTCGAGGACAGAGGGGACGTGATAGACTGGTCAAAGATGGGAAGTGGAGGATGGGCAATACCCAGCAACGTCGAGGACCTCTCGTTCAAAAAGATAGACGCAAAGTTCGTGATATACATGGAGAAGCAGACTATCTGGGACCGTATGAACGAAGACAAGGCTTGGAAGAAGCTAAACTGCATAATAATCGCAAGCCAGGGGCAGGCGACCCGTGGGATACGAAGACTCCTGCAGCGGCTCAGCAGGGAGCACAACCTACCAGTTTACATTTTGACCGACGGTGATATATGGGGAGTCTACATCTATTCCACGATAAAATTCGGATCGATAACCCTCGCAAGCGCGTCAGACAAGCTGGCTCTGCCGGAGGCCAAGTTTATGGGTCTCACTATGGACGACATAGAGAAATACGATCTTAAGAGGCACCTTATAAAATTCAAGGATGTGGACGTCTCACGCCTCAACCAGATAAAGAACTACGAGTGGTTCAAGAAGAGCAAGCGCTGGATGGAAGAACTCGGAAAGATGGAGAAGCTGGGAGCGAAGGTAGAACTGGATGCGTTCACGGCCAAGGGACTATCCTTCATGACCGAGCACTACCTCCCGGAAAAACTGAGAGAGAAGGACTTTCTGGACTGATATCCGCCGAATTACTATATAACCGCATTTTTCCTAGAGTAATTATGCGAGTGGAAATATTCCCCCTCGATGTCGATTATGTGGTGCTCGAGGGGCGTCCCGTCGTGAGGATATTCGGACTGACACAGGACGGCGAAATGAAGGTTCTGTACGACAACGAGTTCAAGCCGTACTGCTACGCTCTGTCCGATAAAGCGACTATGGAGAGGCTTACGCAAGGATTGTCCTTCGTCGACGGCGTGGCCGATACTGAAAAATCTATTCTAGGAAAATCTGTAAGGATGTCAAAGATCGTGACTAGGCTGCCAGAGGACGTACCGAAGATAAAACAGCTAGGTGTCAGGACGTTCGAGGCTGACATACCTTTCTACAAACGTTACATGCTGGACAAACAGATCGGCTCGTCGACAAGGACTACTTTCGAACTGGACGGTGACAACATAAAGAGCATTGTATCGTCGGAACCGGCGAATCCCCCGATAAAGGCGGCGGCAATCGACATAGAAACTTTCTCCAGGCGCAATTTTTCAGATCCGAAGACGGACCCGATAGTCGCGATATCGATCGTCGGATACAGCATCAGAAAATGCATAACGTGGCTGGATGTCGATGACGGCGACTTCATAAAGGTGAAAGACGAAGCCGGGCTGCTGGAGGAATTCTCGCGCTTCGTGACAGAGCACGACGTTAACACCCTGATAGGGTACAATTCCGATTCGTTTGATATGCCGTATATCAGGACGCGCGCCGACTTGCTCGGCGTAAAACTGCAACTCAAGGGCTTTGACCTGAAAATAAAGGGCGAACGCAGGAGGGTGGCGGAAATAAACGGGATGGCTCATGTGGACATATTGAATTTCATAAGGAACATATACGCCGTGTACAACCTGAAGACGGAAGTCCTAACTCTCCGCGAAGTCGCGCAGGAAGTACTAGGAGAAGCGAAGGGGGAATTCGACTGGAACAGGGCGGAGGATATGTTCAATAGCAGGAAAACGGCCACAGTCCTGTGCAATTACTGCATACAGGATTCAAATATCACCTTCAAGCTTTACAACCGACTGTCACCGCTGATAGTCGAATTCAACAAGCTGGTCGGCCAGACGCTGTCGGACGTGTCCAGGATGACGACTGGCGCTATGGTGGAACACTTGATAATGAAGAAAGCTATAACTCTGAACGAGGCTATACCGAACAGGCCGTCAGACTTCGAGGTCAGCGGAAGGCTGAGGCGGATAAACGTCGGCGCTTTCGTATTCCAGCCGAAACCGGGGCTGTACGGCAACGTGGCGGTTGTCGACTTCCGCAGCCTTTACCCGAGTATAATAATCTCCCATAATATCTGCCCGTCTACGATATCGGTAGAGAACGGCGAATCGAGGTTTTTGGGCAAGGACGTGCGCGTGGGGCTGGTGCCGAGAGTACTCGAAGAAATCGTAAGATTAAGATTCGAAGCAAAGGACCGCTTGAAACTGGATAAGGGCGACCAGGAACTGACTGCTAAAGTTATGGTGCTGAAGCTGGTAGCGAACGGTTTCTACGGCTATCTTGGATACTACAACGCGAGATGGTACTGTTTCGATTGCGCCGGTGCAGTCACTTCACTAGGTAGGAAATACATAAAGCAGACTATAGACGAGGCGGAGGCCGAAGGTTTCAGTGTAATCTACGGGGATACTGATTCCACATTCCTCCAGAGCGACACGATGACTCTCGGTTCTGTTAATGCTTTCCTCTCGCGGATAAACGAGTCGCTGCCCAAACCGATGGAGCTAGAACTCCAAGACATGTACAGCAGTGCGATATTTGTCGCATCCAAGAGCGGTGAAAAGGGACTCAAGAAGAAGTACGCCCTGTGCGATACGAACGGAAATGTGCTGATAAAAGGCTTCCAATCTGTGAGGAGAGACTGGGCTGTTATAGCAAAAGAGGTGCAAAAAAAGGTCCTCAAGATGGTCCTGGCTGACAAGGATATCGATGGAGCGATAAGTTACGTCAGGAGCGTTGTGAAGGACGTCAAAAGCGGGAGCATGGACCTCGATAAGCTGTCGATATACACTAGGCTACACAAGGACATTGGGTCTTACAGACAGGCTGGCAGGCACGTCTCTGCCGCCGAAAAGAGTGGAAGAAGCTTCTCGAGCGGAGACACAATAAAGTACATAATATCCAAAGGAAAACCTGGGGAGAGCATATCTGGGAGATCGGTGCTGTTTGACATAGCAAAGCAGAATGGGATAAGGTATGATCCAGATTACTATGTAAACAGCCAGATAATACCATCAGTGATTCAGATATTCAACGTTCTCGGGTACAAGGAAGACGACATAACAGGAGTCAGCTCAAATTCCCTGTCAAACTTCATGTGACGCTTAAATTGTAGAATCGCCATCCTATTGTGTCATACTATGGACTCAGAGGAGAAGAAGAAATGGCTGGAAGCGGGCAGGATAGGAAAGGAAGCTAGGGAGTACGGGATTTCCCTTGCGAAGGAAGGCACGCCATTGTTGGACATAGCTCGTGCTATAGAGGAAAAAATACATTCCCTAGGGGCAAAGACGGCGTTCCCACCGAATCTCTCCGTCAACAGCGTGGCGGCGCACTACACCCCAAGATTCGGTGATGACACCAGGCTGAAAAAAGGCGACATCCTCAAGATAGACGTCGGCGCCAGCGTGGATGGCTTCCTTTCCGACACGGCAGCGACCGTCGTGGTTGGCGGGGAAGAGAACGCCCTCTGCCGTGCGGCGAGGGATGCTCTCGAGAGCGGGATAAAGCAGGTTGTACCCGGCAAACCAATAGATAACATAAGCAGAGAGATAGAAAGGACTATAAGGGATGCGGGATTCTCGCCGATATCCAACTTAGGTGGGCACGGCATAGGAAAGTACGACCTGCACGAAGCAGGGTTTATACCAAACATAGGAGGGCATTCTGGCGCTACCGTAAGGAAGGAGGGAGTGATAGCGATAGAACCGTTTTCCACCACTGGAAACGGCTACGTAGTGGACAGCTCGGAAGTCCAGATATACGCTTTCAAGGAGGACAAACCAGTAAGAAGCAGGCTGGGGAGGAAAATACTGGAATTTGTAAAGAAAGAATACAAGGAACTCCCGTTCGCCAAGAGGTGGATAGTTGAGAAGTTCGGCAGGCTATCCGAACTGGAATTCAAGCAGCTGGTTGCGAGCGGTTCGCTGATGGAATTCAACGTCCTCAAGGAGGAATCTGGAGGGATGGTGGCACAGTTCGAGCATTCCGTCCTGATAGACGGAGACGAAGTGATTGTCACCACGAGATGATATGGGGGTTAAGCTAAGCACGCTTGTGAAGGGCGTACCGGTACAAATGAGGGACCTAGCAGGTAAGACGATAGCCGTGGACGCCTTCAACTGGATATTCCAGTTCCTAACGACGATAAGGCTGGCCGACGGGTCTTACCTTACCGACAACAAAGGCAGGATAACGACCCACCTCAACGGGCTTTTCTACAGGTCGGTGAACCTGCTAGCCAACAAGATAACGCCGATATACGTCTTCGATGGAAGAGCACCAAAGTTCAAAAAGGAAACGCAGCGTAACAGGCAGGCGATAAAGGATAGGGCGAAGGAGCTCTCCACTTACGCAAGTACCGAAGAAGAGAGGGCGATGTACCTGAGAAGGACATCCGAGATAGACACTTACATAATAGATTCCTCGATCGAACTGCTGAACCTGATGGGGATAAGCCAGATAAGCGCGCCGGCGGAAGGGGAAGCGCAGGCGGCCAGACTCAATTCTGACGGCATCGCGTACGCAGTCGCCTCGCAGGACTACGACACCATACTGTTTGGAGCGAATAAGATTGTGAGGAACCTCAACATTACCAACAAAAAAAGGGTGGCTGGCAAGGGGGTCTTCGCGGCGGTTTCGCCGGAGATGATAGATGTGGGGAAGGCATTGTCCGGCGTAGGCCTGGACAGGGAAAGGGCGATACTGGTAGCGCTCTTTATAGGCACCGATTACAACAAGGGGGTAAAGGGTATAGGCCCAAAAAAAGCGCTGAAGATAGTCGGAGAGGAGGGGAAGGACGAGATACTGTCCAAGTATGATTTTGGAACCGCTTACGACATCCACGACATATACGATTATTTCATCGATCCCAACGTGACGGTCTACAAAGAGGCGCCTCCCCGCCCGAGATTCGACAGGGAGAAGCTGCTGGAGTTCCTGTGCGACGAGCACGGTTTCGGCAGGGACAGAGTGACGCAGTCGCTCGACAGGATAGACACCAAGAACTCGTCGCTGCTCGAATATGGATGAGATACAGAAAAGGTTTTTGGACGAGAAGAAACTGATGGACAGGGTATTTGGGGGGCTAGTGAAGAAATCCAACGAGAAAGAGGCTGCGGGATTCTTCGACATGGCTTTCAACTACTACAAAGATTCCAGCTTCTTCTCCGAGAAGAAGGACTTCGTGCGGGCGTACGAGGCGATAGTTATAAGTTGGAGTTATGTCGACGCCGGGCTAAAGATGGGTTTTTTCGATGTACCGGAAGCCCTTTTGGGGTACTTTACGATGCGATAGAAATATTTATATATTCTAAGGTGGTAAATATAGTGATATGGTGGACACTAGGGAGAGGATACCGGCTGTAGTGGTACTCATGCTCATGCTGATAGGATCGATAGTGGTATACCTCTTGTTGGTGCCGCCGGCAACGACCTACAAGCTATTAGGAATAAACAACACCTCGACTAATGCGTTTTCCGTGCCACCCGGCACTTTCTTCAAGAATATATCTTCATACATAGGAGGCTATCCACAGCCACAGATCAAGACTTATCCGATAGGCACCTTCGGCGTGTATTACAGCCAGAGCAATTCGACCATATTCACCCAAGCGTCCGAGACTATAGGTTCGTCGATATTCGGTTCGTCATCGTACGACTTGGTATTCAACAACACGGCTTCAGACACTTATTACCTTTACATGGACATCGGAAGCGTATCGGGGTCGCCGAAACTCGCCCTATCCCTCAACGGCAGTCAGTTCTACACCGCGTTCCCTGTCAACAACGAGAGTATCATCGTCAAGCTGCCGCAGATAAGCGGCAAGAAAGCGATTCTCTCGATAACAGATTACCTCAACGGCTTTGCGTTTACGCAATCCTTCACGCTGGACAGCATGAAGATAATCGAACAGGTCGACAATACTGCCAACGTAAGCAACTCCGTGAAAGTGATGACTTTCAGCGGCATAGGCGACTATTTCCTCAACTACACGGAGATAGGGTCTGGCAACCTAACGACTTATGTTAACGGCATAAGCGTCGCAACTGCGATAGGCATAAACAACAACCAAGTCTCACTTACACTTCCGCCTTCTGTGGTATCCAACGCAATACAGGAGTCTGGCCTGTCCTCATCGTCCACTGTGCTGCCCCTCGGGTTCGGCGTGGACTTCGTACCGGGCAAAGGCTCGTCGTATGAGATAGCCAACGCTGAACTGTCCTACAAGATACCCAGCATAGCGCCCAACTCTCTAACGCTTTACTACAATGTTAATTCGAATGCAAACAACTACGCCCTCGTGGTTGACGTCGCAAATATCATAAACTCCGGAGACCTCACTCTGACATTCTATCCGTCTGGACAATCGACTACTATAACGTCCGACAAGCTGGCCGTTGGTCAGAACGCAGTAATACTCACACCATCGTTTCTCTCAGGTGACCTGAAGAACGGCGAATACACTGGAACCGTTACTCTGTCATCGAACGGTCTGATAGTACCCGAGTACATATCGATAAAGCCGGTCACTCCGTAATCCTCCAACAATTTTAAAGGTTTTTATCTGCTGGCAACATGTTACTGTAGTGGTCTATTGTGTTCGGAGGAAATGACGCCCAGTCCGCTGTGGAGTACCTGATAAGCTGGGGCTGGGTGCTCGTCGTCGTTACTCTATCCATTGCAATTCTTTACGGCTTCGGTGTTTTCAAGACGGGATCACCGTCTACGATAATAAGCGGTTTCCAGGGGGTGGCCGTGTCCGACGCTGTGATCAACTCATCGATGTTCGTGCTCCAGATAGGCAACGATTTTGGCTCTACAATAAATCTCACCGATATCTCGGTGATAGTCGGCAACAGCACGTTCACCGCACTCAACTGCCAGCGTTCCATACTCGCCCAGGGCGAGAACACGCTGTGCAGGGTAGGCGTTAATATCGTTCCTGGTAGCTTCGTCTCAACCGTGGACATAGGCTTCGTCCCGTTCCATTCAAAGCTTGAACTTGCATCCAATGGGACTGTTACTTCCTCCACCATAAGAGGACCCCTGGCAATAAACACACAGATAACATACTTCATAGAGCAGGGTCTTCCGGTTGGCAGCAACTTCTCCGTGACATTCGGCAGCAGCACGGCCTACAGCATAGTCACCACCAGCGGCGCCAACGTCAGCTTCCAGAAGCCCTTCGGCAACTACAACTTCAGCGTCCCGCAAGTGACTTATTATGGTTGCACCAGCTATTCAACAAGAAATGCGGGAGTATCCCCGACCAGCGAGATAAACCAGATACCTTTCCTCTCCAACTGCACTACCACGTTCTCCGAGACCGGCCTTCCATCCGGCCAGCGGTGGCACGTGACTTACGACGGCATAAACTCCTCCAGTGCAAACACAGGTTCGCAGATATCGTTCGTTCAGAACGGCCTTTCCAGTGTCACGTCCCCCACAGTGACCGCGTACAGCAACAACCTTACCTGCGCTTCCGCTCCCCAGAGTCCGCAGCAGGGCACTTCCCCCACATTAGGTTCGTGGACATGCACAACAACATTTTCAGAAACAGGACTTCCATCCAGCCAGCAATGGTACGCTACCTACAATTCTTCATCAACGAGTAGCAGCAGCACAGGTTTGTCCATATCAATTACACAGTCAAATATACCTGTGATATCCAATTATATTTACACGGCTTACAGTAAAAATCTTGATTGTGTCTCGTCGCCGTTGACTATGCAGCAGGGTTCATATGTGGACCTCGGAACGTGGACATGCACAACAACATTTTCAGAAACAGGACTTCCATCCAGCCAGCAATGGTACGCTACTTACGACGGCACGCTACCGACGGTCAGTACAGGTTCATCGACCTCAGTGACGCAGACAAACCTGACAACGGTGTCGCAATACCCCGGCGAAGGTTACCCGTCGTCCCTTAGTTGCAACTCATACGATAAACCTTCTTTGTACCAAGGCTCGGTATACACGTTCAATGCATGGACATGCACAACAACATTTTCAGAAACAGGACTCCCATCGAGCCAGCAATACCATGTAAACTACGATGGTGCCGACTCTGCTGCTGCGAATACAGGGTCAGCTGCGTCTGTGACCCTATCAAACATACCCAGCGTAGTCTCGCTTTCTGCCATTGCATACAGCAACAACTTGGCGTGCACATCCTCCACTTCCTCCTTCAACGCGGGTACATCGGGCGATGCCCTCAGCACATGGACATGTACGACCACATTCAACGAAAATGGGCTTCCGTCCGGACAGTCGTGGTACACGTCGTACAGTGGCTCGCCTACCGGCTCTGCAAATACAGGTTCGCCAACTTACATTACGCAATCTGGTATAGGCAGCGTTGCCAGCTATTCGGGAACGGCATACGATAACAACATAAACTGCCACTCCTCGTCGGCTAGCATAGAACAAGGCTCCACAGTCACTCTAGGTACATGGACTTGTACTACCACGTTCTCCGAGACCGGCCTTCCATCCAGCCAGCAGTGGTACGTTTCTTATAACGGCAACTCCGGCAACCAAAATACGGGCTCATCAATATCCGTCCAGCAAACGGTAAGCTCCGTGACATCCTATTCGGCGACTGCGTACAGCGCGAATCTAGCCTGCCATTCAAATTCCCAGAATATAGAGCAGGGTACGCAAAGCACTGTGACGCTCGGAACGTGGACCTGCACTACCACTTTTTCATCCAATCTCCCAGCTGGGGTGTATTACTGGTTTGTGGACTTCGATGGATCTGACACAGGCAGCACAGGTTCTGGGAATAATATCCAAGTAACACAGTCCAACATAGGAACCATATCCTCCCCCAGTTATAGTGGATTCGGCGGACCGGACGGAACATACCTAACTGGCAGTTACGCTCCGTACCAGAGTCAACCATGTAATGATGGAGGGAGTAGCGTGACACAAGGTTCTTCAGTATCACTTAACAGCTGGACCTGTGTAAATTACTTGTTTATTACGTCTGGCTCCCCCCTACCAGATTCGAATTACAATGAAGAAGCGAATATAGGTTGTGCCATCCAAACGCTGAACTGGGGAAATAACAGATCCCCCCTCCCGAATGGACAGACAGGTCTTGCTTTTGGAGCGTGCTTTTATAGCACGAGCGCTAGTTCTTATACGTTTGCTTGGAGCGGCGTGTGCGGAAGTGGAGGGACCACTAGTGGTTGCGGTAATCCTATATATGGGATCTGCGGTGATTCCGGCTTACTTTCGCAGTATGTGTGGACTGCACCTTCCACTGGCGGGGCTACACTCTCTGGTGCGGGCGCTTACATTACTTACAGCGTCGGCACACAGGGTTGTATTTAGAGGTGTTTGTATGAAGAAAACAGAAAAAGCGGGAATAGCGGTGTTGGGGGTGGTGATTGCAGCGGCAGTAATTATATCGATGGTGTTTTATACTGGTTTTAACCAGTTATCCACAACGGCAAACCAATCGAACAATACCGTGGGCTACTATTCACAGTCCCTCCACTATTACAATAGCTCTTCTCTGTCATTTAATTCCAGCAACCAAATGTTTATAGCCAACCTAACGAAACTTACACTGACTTTTCCATACAGCCACTCCGCATTTATGCTGCCAAAGTACCTCTACGATAATTATTCTAAAAGCGGACACGTCAATATATCGAATTATATACTTGTCTTCCAGAACGATACTGTAAATGACCTCTCCTTCTATTATTCAGGTATGGTAAAAGCACTGGAAGCATTGAATGTGCCCGCTTACAACATCACAAACTACACATTTTCCAGTTACAGCTCGTTTTCCATGAACACTTCTGTGGACGGGAGAGAAATAGTGTTAGTTGTCGTAATGGGCCCGTCCGGTAAAGTCACCATAATATCCATGCATAACTCCAACAGGCAGTTTTCGTCCGAGTTCAGCTATGCCCTGAGCGAAATTACCAGTTCGTTGCGTTTCTCAAGATGATTCCGATAAGATGCCGACGATCAGCAAGGTTCACGTCTATTTGACTGATAATCGTAAAGCTAAGCATTTTTATCCTCAGAATGTCAACCCAGCGATATATCTGGCTGTGCCTTTCTCTGTGTTCATATCCTCCACCAATGCCACTCTGGCAAAGATGCTGCAGACGATGAGTTTCGCCAAGTCGCCCTTTATATAGAGGTGCGCAGTCGGTAACGATAGTCACAGTGTTTTGGGCTCTGAAATGTATATAAGCCAGTTTCAATTATAATCATTTATGGCTGATTCGAACGGCGACGGGCAAAATGTACCACCGCCCGGTGGACAGAATGCCCCCGAGTCGCCCAAAAAGCGGAAGTTCTGGGAAGCCAAATACGTGTGCCCAGAGTGCGGCGTGCCTTTCAGGCGCAGGACCGAACTACTAGATCACAGGCTCTCTGTACACGGTAACACCAGATCCGTCTCGGCCCTAGCCTACATGAACAAGCGTTACCTTAAGAAACATCCGGAACTGAATCCAGTTTACAGGAAAAGTGCGGCAGCGATGAGGCAGCTCGAAAGGCAGCGCTCTGCGAGGCAACTCATAGACAGGGACGTGCTGGTGCGTTCCGCTAAGAAATATACTCTCCTTATAGTACCTGTGCTGATTATAGTTGTGGTGGTCATTATATACTGGTATGCCTACGGACAGAACAGCAACTCCGCCAACTACTTCAACACCTATTATGGCTCGTACTTCAATTCATTCAAAGGCTTGATATCCCAGCTAGTGGGTTCGATACAGGGAGGAATAGCCTACATGAACAATCCTTACGGCACCGGCAAACCTCCCGTGCACGTGATAAACACCACTCAGACGTTCAGTTCGTTCCTCATACCCACGTCGGTTTCGAACCAGCAGCTGACGATGACGGACAGTCCGCAGCTCGGCACGCTCTTGTATTCGGTAAAAGACAATTCCAACGTTCCGCTTGGTTTGGATTCTAACAACAACGTCCTGGTATCCATAGGGTGCGGAAACACCAATTCCCAGCAGTCTGCGCGCGTGTGCCAGGAAATGTTTTCATCGTTCGTGACGCCTAAAAAGTCGTCTTCGGCTCAGATTTCAGGCATACCGCTCATCCCCGAGATGCTGCCAAGCGAGACAATAGAGAACCAGACTTCCTTCTACTTCAACTGCCCTTCCGTGTCGCTCACGTATCCGACCGGCGCTTCCATGCTGACTAATTTCACGGTGGAGAACTATACCGCCGCCGCCATACTGCCTGTCGAATTCATATCGTACCGCTTCAGCCAAAAACTCCTAGCCTCTTCGCAGGCGCTCGTGCCGTCCACACCCTCCTTCGATTTCGTCACTCCTGGGCCTCTCCAGATAAAGATGGGAGTCTCCATAAACCAGCCCGTATCTACACAAGTAGAATCCGTACCGATATCAGTCACCATAGAGAACACTGGCTCCGGAGCCTATTCCGGGTCGTATTCAATATCTAGCCTAGGGCTGTTCATAAACAAGCAGTTCTATCCGAACAACCCTTCGAACGGCAACTGGCAGTGCTCCGACGCCGTCAGCCACACCCTTGAAGGCTTTGTGTTCCCTGGAAGCGGATACTGGTATTGCACCCTATCGTCTTCTCAGTTGGGCTCCCCTTCGTCAATATTCTCGCTGCCGGCCGTTACCAGCCTAAACGGGCTGCATTTCAACACCATGTCGATAGTGGCTTCGGTGACGTACAACTACAGCGAATTGCTGAACATGCCATTCCAAGTGAACAATGAGACGGCGAAATGCAAGTGATTGATATGGTAAAACCGTTCGGAAACAACAAGGGCGCGAGCGCGCTGTCGGTAGTGGTAGTGATAGGCTTCATAGCCGTAATAGCCCTTCTGCTTCCCAACATAACCCCATATTTCGGGATATCCCCCGTGAAGACGCTGACGGTGCCGCCTACCGAAGGAGTCATAGCTACCGGCCTGTCCTATCCCTCCAGCATAACGCCGCAATCCACATTCGGGGTCAGTTTTCTGCTCCTGAACAACCTGAACGGAAAGGACGCATCGAACGTCAACCTCTGCCTGGACAACCTTGGGCTGTTCACGCTAACGTCTGGCGGCAGGTGCGTAGTGGTACCGTCGCTTTTCGCTGGGGGCTCACTGTCGGAATCCTACAGTCTGCAGTCCCCGCCGGCATCCGCGTACGGAGACATCCCGTACGCCCAGATAGTCGGTTACTACATAAATTTCTCCTACGGCTCCAGTTCGGTGCAGAGTCTTCAGTTCGTATCCCAAGGCACCTCGTCCGGCGTTCCCGCTCCGCAGGCAGCGTCGTTTGACAGCTCTGCCGGCCCGGTGTCCGTTAGCAGCTCGGCGCAACAGCCGATCGTGTACGGGCAGGATGCACAGCTCAGCGTGGACATACAGAACGTTGGGACGGGGATAGTGGTGGGGGAAATGACAATAACCCTGTCCATGAACTCTTCCATAATCAACATCAGCTCCGCAAGAAACTACGGTTTCACGCCTGTATCGTACCCGAACGGCACAGTCGTTTTCACGGCGCAGAAGTATCTCGGCCAGAGTAGTCTGTCCATAATACTGCCAGTCAGCCTGAACCCATCGGAAGAATCCAAGCTCTCAGATTCCGGCGTGCCGTACGTGACGTCGAATATAAACATGCACATATCATACTCGTATGAAGAGGATGGTTTCTTCCAAGTGAAGTTATTGTCGCAATAATCATACTAGTTTATATTTATATAGAAAGCGAGGATTATCATTTATATGGGCTATTTTGGCAAAAGGGGGGCGAACAACGTCGCGCTGATAGGCGTAGTACTTGTCGTGATAGTACTGATAGCCGTATACGCCCTGAGCAGTGGAAAATTCAACTTAGGCGGCCCGGGCGGCTCAACCAGCACTGGTTTCAGCGCTTCCTCTAACATATCCTCATCCACCATATTGACGGGACATTCCGCCCTCCTCTTCTTAAGTTTCCTGAACCCGTACAATCAGTCTATAGACGCCAGGGTAAACCTGTCAGTCGGTGCACCCAGTTTCATAACCGTGTCGAACCCGTCTAGACACGTGCTCATGCAGGCGAACATGAGCAAACCGTCTTCGATAGACTTCAATGTGACTTGTATCGGTTCAGCACAGCAGTCCACATACCTCCTCTCGGTAGAAATGCCGGATTTCTGGCAGAACCTAACCACTTCCGTGGTGACCTATCCTTACGGGACCTCCTCCTCACTGATACCCCAGCAAATATACGACAACAACAACTACGGTTTCATAACGATGTCAGCGGACCCGGTCACTATCGAGACGCAGGTGCCCGCTTCGCTCCAAGAACCAATAAACATAGTGTTTTCCCCGACGACTTATGACAACGGCGAACCGTACAGCAAGATGATAGTCGGATCGCCGGACGATTACATAAGCCAGGTTACCATATCGATACTCAACTCATCGTCCGCAGGAGGCATAGCTTCTGCTTTTGTGTACTACAACGGCAATTCTTATCCATTGGTGCAGACTTCCCCTGGCGTATTGGGCGTAACGCTGAGCAACGTCTACATGCAGCTGGTGAAATCAGGGCTTCCGCTGGAAGTCACTGCCCTAAACCTGGGCAGGACCTCACAGAGCGTGGTGAAAGTGGCTGTCAAGTACAACTACTTCTTTTCGCTGACAGGTACCCCCTCGGTGATAACGTGTCAATGATGTTATGGTAAAATCACAGACCGGAATCGCGTTTTTGATAGTAATCGTCGTGGTAGTGGCTGCTTTTTTGTTCCTATACGAAGGCGGTTATCTTGGCAGCCTTCTCCCTGGAAATACGCAAACAGTCAAGACAAACGCGTTCGTGCCGATATCAGTCAACTCCACGTCACCGAAGAGCCTGCTGTCCCTATACCCAAACCAACAATTCCAGGTCATAACCAGCCTGGCGAACAGCAGGAGTTCACCGATGACTGTGTCTATCGTTCCTTTCGGCTGCTCCTTCCTGTCCACTGCAACCAGGACCATATCCATACCAGGAGATTCCCCCGCATCGCTGTCATGGTCATTCTCCAGCAGTAGCGCTGCCAACTGCGCGATAACGTTCAAAGTGTGCTTCAACGATACTGCCTATGCCGACTATCCGGTCACTCTGATGAACTACCAGTTTACCGGCACTCCTCCAACCTCCGCGCCATCGTTCTCGAGCGGCAGGCCGATTTCGCTGTATCTGGAAGGGTTCAATAACAGCATAGTGGCGCCCCCTTCGACCGTCAACGACACCGAGTACATCAACTCCGAGCAGCTTTCAAGCTACGGCACTACAGGCGGTCTCAAATGGGTCGATGTGAATATCAGCAACGACTACGCGTATTTCACCCTTTATACTGGTGTGGTGGAGAAGGTTGACAACATAAACCTTACATCCAGCAACTACGAGCTTGCCTTCCAGAGCGGAAATCTCCTCTCTCCCATGCCGTTCAAGTTAGAGATACCACCCGTCGCGGGCTCTCTCGGTTATTCCAACGACATATCAATAAACGTCAGCACTGCATATACCTATTGCGTATCCTCGAACAGTCTTCCGGTCAGCGTCACTTAGAATCCGCCGTATCAGCCAAAAGTGCCCTTACTGCTTCCTTCTCGTAATCACTCATTTCGCCCGGTATTACGAGACATACAGGTGGGCTGTGTACACGGTTCTCGGAACCCTTTACAAACCCGATTTCCTGCTGTTCGCTGCCGAGTCTGGAAGCGAACATGATGGTATCCCAGTCTAAGATTTTCTCTCCCCTCTTCCTCTCTATGTTTTTCAGTGTTTCCGCTGCCTTCCCGATGTCAAGAAAGTTTTTTTCGTCCCTTGCTTCCAGGAGCACAAGGGTGTGCATGCCGTCCTTCCTGTTCATCTTTATAACGTCGAAAAAGCTCTCCGGCTTGTAACCTTCCGAATATATTGGTATGCTGGCAGTACCGCCGAACTTGTACAAAGACAGTCCCGTCTCCCCTATCGCGGAAAAGATACTGGAGGAGTGTATTATTCTGTACTTTATCCCTTTCTCACAGGCTTCGGTTATAAGGGACATGTGCGTGGTAGCAGCAAGCGGATCCCCTGGCACAAGGAGGCAGACGTCCTCTTCCGCTGCCTTTTCGACAAGCAGGTCGCTCTCGACCCTCTCCCTCCCGAGGACATTTATCTTCTTCCCTATAATCTTTTCAAGTTCGCCGATATTGGACACGTCGTTGGGGTTCGTATACCTCTCCAGGAACACCTCTCCGCACGCTTTCAGCGTCTCGACGGCCCTCAGCGGCAAATCGTTTATATAGTACAAGCCAGTACCAATTAGATACAACATAATATGGTATATCCAATAGATTATATTATATTTATCTTTGTCCTCTCGGTACTCGGGCTGTCGTCGTTATTCGACATAAGGACGAGGGAAGTGCCAGAATTCCTCCTGTACACTCTAATCTTCGGCTCCGTCCTGCTGATGCTGTTCAGGGCGGTGTACGCAGGCTCAATATCAACCATAGAATACTTCCCGCTGTCTCTTATCGCACTGTTCGGTTTTTCCTACCTTATGTATGTAATGGGGCAGTGGGCCGGCGGAGACGTCCAAATAATGCTCGGGCTCAGTTTCGTCTTCACATCAGTAAGCCTGACGTCTAACACTTCTTTTATATCTCTTTTCATAAACATAATGGTCGCGGGGGGGATATACGGCCTGTTCGGCACGCTGGTGCTGGGTGTTCTGAAATACAGTAAGCTAAAGAAGTACTTCAAGAGCTACGACTTTCCCCTAATAGCTGGCGGTGCGGTTGCCGTGGTATCCGCATACCTACTGTTGCCTTTTCCGCTGGAATTTTTCGTCCCAGCGATATTGTTCCTCCTGATAGCCATGCGTTATATGTACCTTATATCCACGACGGTGGTTTTCGTTAAGACTGGGACATCCAAACTAATCGAGGGGGACTGGATAGCGGAGGACGTCAAGGATGCGGACGGACGCACCATACTCCGTCCCAAATCCACCGGCCTTACAAAACATGATATAGACAAGCTGAAATCAAACAAGATAGAGGAAGTGCTTGTAAAGACAGGACTGCCGTTCATACCCGGAATCTTTCTCGGAGTCCTGATAACGGTGTTGTTCGGAAATCCGCTTTTCTCGATATTTATATCTAGTCTGCCCTAACCTCCCTCAAACAGCGACTCGTCCCGCTCTATATCGTAGTCGTCGTCGGGGTCTTCATCCACTTCGTCTTTTAGCGAAAAATCCCTTCTACGCATATTCAATTTACATTAACTATATAGTAATACTATCTTTCTAAATATTAAAACCTTCGCTTTTTGCAAAATATCGTCTACTGCGGGAAACTACTCCTTGCCCTTACTACATTTTTAAATACGTTGATAATAATATTAAATGTATGTGGTTTGAGCCGCTTTTGCCCCGACGTTCGCAGTCGGCGTTGGAATTCCTGATAACATACGGGTGGATGATAATCCTGATAGTCGCAGTTGTGGCTGTCCTTTTCTCGATAGGCATAATAAACATCACCAACTTCGTGTCGTCAGCACCAGTGATAAGCGGCTTCAACAGCGTTGTAGTCAGCCAGGTGGCCGCCAACCAGACCAATTTCGACATACTTCTTACCAACGACTTGGACGTGAACGTAAGCCTGAACAGGCTGACGCTGTTCTACAACGGTAGTTCCTTCAGCGCACTCGAGTGTACTTATCTATCACTTCCTCCCGGCGAGAGTTCCTTCTGCATGATACCGGCCAGCCTGGCCGCAGGTAAGGTGAAGGTGAACGTGCAGATAGATTACGCCGTCAGCAGCTTCCTTAACAGCACGTCTAACGGTTCCATTCTGTTCACAACGACCACTTCAAAGCTCGCCGTGCCTTCTTCCACGACAACTTTCCAGCAGTATGGCTTTCCCATAGGCGCAAGCTGGAATGTGACGTACAACGGCGTGACAAAGAGTTCGTCGGCTTCGTCCATATCCTTCGTGACCCCTTTCGGTTCGCATTCGTTCACACTCTACACATCCAAGGTCAGCAACTGTACTTATACGCCCGTACCTTCGGCCGGTAGCCTACAAGCAGGATACACGGAAAGCGTGGACTTCACCAGTTCATGCGAGGCGACTTTCATAGAGAAGAACCTCCCAAGTGGCACCACGTGGACGGTAATATACGACGGGACGGGACAGAGTTCGTCCAATTCCATGATAGCCTTCGTACCTGTAAGTTCCGGCTCGCATTCTTTCACCGTGCAGACACTTACGTACACCGGGTGTTCCTACGCGCCATCCCCTTCGTCTGGGTCGCTGGCGGTCGGAGAATACCAGATAATACAGTTTGCCGGCACGTGTAACACCACCTTCTCCGAGAACGGACTGCCCCCAGGACGCCTGTGGGCGGTTGAACTCGCTTCCCTAAACAAGAGTGCCGATGCCCCCAGTTCAATAACGTTCTTCGGCGCGCCCGGTTCCTTCCCGTACACAGTCCAGACCCTAGCGAATTCCACAGCCGACTGCACTACTACCTACACCCCCAATCCTACCTCCGGAACCATGACCGCCGGCTCTACTGTGGTAGTGTCGTTCTCTGCGAATACGGCGTGCACCAACGCTTTCACCGAAGAGGGGCTGCCTTCTGGAGATACCTGGTCGGTTGTCTACGACGGGAAACAGGGTTCGGCTTCCACTGGAAATGCGATAACCCTCTCTACTTCCCAGAGCGGCTCTTCCTTTACTAGTTATACAGCGTCGGCTTCCGTGTCGGGATTACAGTGCAGCGCCTCCGCGGCCGTCGAGCAGGGAGTCGGCTACAATTTCGGAGTCTGGTCGTGCACCACAACATTCTCGGAGAGCGGCCTTCCTTCGGCGTATACCTGGACAATGACTTACAACAGTAACGGTGGAAGCGCGTCTGCGCCGAATTCCATACAGTACAGCGCGACCTACACATATTCTGGCAGTGTTTTCAGTTACGCGTATACGATAGATACGAAAACAAACAGCAGCGGATCGTACGCCTGCACGACCACTTACTCGCCTTCGCCAGGTTCCGGCAACGCTAATGCCGGCTCAACTACTCAGATAGTCTTTTCGTCATCCACACAGTGTACAACAACCTTTGACGAATCCGGACTGTCTAGCAATTATCCCTGGAATGTGACCTACAACGGGATAACAAGCGGTTTTGTGCAAGCTACAAGCACGCAGATTGTAACCACTTCCAGCGGTTCTGCCATACCCGCGTTTTCATACTCTCTTCCGTCTCTCACAGGATACCAGATAGAGTGGTCTTACGGGACGTCTGCATACCAAGGTCAAGTGTACGGAATGCCCGTACAGGCTTTCTCATCCGCGCTAAGCGACCTGAACACCCAAGTTTCCTGCAGTTCGCCCTATAATTCCGAAGGATTCAGCGCCACTGCATACGTCTACTTTTCATCGTCCGTCACGTTCACGGTTTGGACCGACGACGGAACGGAAATTTTCTATCAGCCGTATGGCAGCAGTTCCTGGAACAGCGTTTTCGGCGGGAATCAATGGCACGGCCAGGGAACCTCCCCATCGACTGCGCCTTACACTTCCACGATATCAGTAACACCCGGTCTCTACAAGGTTGCGGTGGATTGGACGAACACATGCGGCGGCGGAATGAGTTTCGTAGGTATCAACGGAGCTCAATCGCTCTCGTCAGCGTTCAGCGTCATAGCATGGACACCGAACAGCAATTCCGTAGATTTGCTTCCTTACTCGGATGTGACGGCGAATCCCGTCAGTCCCTCTGCAATAACCATACAGCAGACAGGCTCTTTTCCTTTAATGCACGAAGATTACAACTGCTATAACTCCTCGGCTAATCCCTCGCCTTCCTCGTCTAGCGCAACTGCCGGTTCGACGGTCGGGGTGGCGTTCTCGAATTCGCTGAGTGAATGTACGTACGTGCCGGTAACTCTGTCGAATTCGCAGAGCAGCGCGACACCTTCCGGGTTCGAGCAGTATCTTAACGTGAACATGGCTAATTACGAGTCGTATGCCAACACCGAAATGAGTAATGTACTGTTTATATGGCCGAACGGAACAGTCATCCCGTCGTGGAGAGAGAACGCTTCCTCTTACGACGAGATTGCAACATATTGGCTAAAAGTTGGAACCATACCCGCCAATGGTAATGTAGGTATCCAGATGCTGTTCACGAATCAGAACGTGCTGAACATCCTAAACACAGGTATAGCTCCACAGCTTTCAAGTACTTATGCGGAATATGACAGTGGAGCGATTTTATTCCCATATTACTGGAACTTCGCTGGAACAAGTTCAAGTGGGATAACAGATGCTACCAATGGGGATGGTGGTACCTTCACCGTTAATAATGGCTGGTCAGTTAAGGATGCATTTGGTACCTATGATGCGGTCGGTTTCTATACTACAAATGCCGTGAGCAACGATTTAACATGGAATATTTATTCTTCTAACATACTCTCAGCAAATTCGGAAGCTCCCGTGCAGTTATCAAATAGCAATTCTATCACCACAGGCGGTAAGTCTATTACTAATGGATGGGGAGGAGATTTTTCAGGTTCTCTTTTTACAACAACGGGAGGAGCTTATTATTATAATAGTGGAACAGGTGGTCCGACTAGCATTTATACATATAGTGGATATTCCTATCCAGCATTGCTTTCAGAGGCTTGGTACGGTTCTACCCTTATCAGTTACATAAACGGTGTCGAAGTAGGTTCAACGACCTCATTTTCTGCTTTTTCACAAGATTCAAGTATTTATGGTACTACGTTTTTGGCAAATGGAGGTGCAGGCGGAAATAATGTAATAGCTGTACAATACGCATTCTTTTCTTATACGCCACCGAATGGCGTGATGCCCAGTGTCAGTTTAGGATCCGTTAGCTGATACAGAGTGGACACAATAATTATAGTATTATACTCGACACAACTTTCCGAGTAACAGAGAAACGTTTATAAAGTCCACAAACCTAAGTGATATTTATTGATTGACAAAAATGCACTCCTTTATATTTACTATAAAGAAGGAAGCGTCAAGGTACGTTTACGTATCGATGAGACTGCACGATTTGCTAACTCCAAGCTATCAGATGGATGACTTGGTTCGGGAGCCGAAGAAGGACGCAGCAAGTTGCGATAACGATGTGGTAGGCGCAGACGGCTGTTGATCACATCGTTTCTGAATGCGTGAAGCCCGTGCGTAGGCACGGATCCCCGCCCAACGGGCGGGGAGGGAAACGCAGGGAACTAAAACATTTTAGTACCTGCAGGAAAAGAAATCAACGAGATTCCCTTAGTAATGGCGAACGAAAAGGGAGAAGGGCGATCCGAATCTGCAGCAATGCAGAGATGTGGTGTGGTAAACGGCTGTGCGGATACGGGCAAAGTCGACTGGAATGTCGCGTCATAGAGAGTGACAGCCTCGTAGCCTGTAGAAACACGGTCGTCACGTAGAGTAGCAGAGGTCGAGACTCTTCTGCGAACACGGGTGTCAAAAACATCCAACCCTAAATACTACCCGAAACCGATAGAGTATAGTAGCGTGAGCGAAAGTTGAAAAGCACTCTCGACGAGAGGGTGAAAAGAACCTGAAATCTGATAGTGATAGTTGTTGCGGCGCGTTGTGATCCTGCGAATAAAGATAAACAGGATCGAGTGTTGCAGCATCCTTTTAGCATAAAGGGGCAGGGAGTTTGTGGGTGTGGCGAGGCTAACCAAAAGGGAGCCGTAGCGAAAGCGAGTACCTTCACGGGTACCGGTAGGAAACTGCCGTGAGTCACATCTGCAAGACCCGAAGCCGCGTGATCTATACGTGCGCAGGGCGAAGTGGGGATTACTTCCCATGGAGGCCCGATCAGGTGGGGAACTAACTCCTCTGTTGACGTGCGTATAGGGGCGAAAAACCAATCGTACGCGGCGATAGCTGGTTCCCATCGAAATATCCCATAGGATAGCTTGCACATCGGTCTATTGGTGGTAAAGACACTGATTTTGTTCTGTAGGGACCGAAAGGTCCCACAACATTGTCAAACTCAGAATGCCAACAGATTACGTTGTGTGAGTTGGGTGTATGGCGTAAAGTTTTACACCGAGAAGGAAAAAACCTAGCCGTGAGTTAAGGCCCTTAAGTGTCTACTAAGTGAATTAAAGAGAAACACTTTCTAAAACAGTTGGGAGGTGGGCTCAGAAGCGGCCATCCTTTAAAAAGTGTGTTACAACTTACCAACCTAGATAGTGTAACTCGAAAATGGACGGGGCTAAGTAGACCGCCGATACTCACGATTTTCCGGTTAATGCCGGAAAATGGTAGATGGGCGCACCTGTGGACTAGAAGCCTTTCCGTGAGGAATGGTGGATCCACCGGTGTTGAGAATCCTGCCAGGAGTAGCAAATAAATGGGTGAGAATCCCATCCGCCGTATGTGCAAGGGTTCCTTGTTTTCAGCTTATCTAACAAGGGTTAGTCGGCCCTAAGTTCCGCATCGAAAGGTGCGTGACAAATGGAAATGCGTTTAATATTACGCAACCACAGCGATTTTATCTCCGGTTACGCGTTGAGATGTGTGGAGCGGTCCAGTCAGACCGTATACGGGAACGAGACGTTCGAGGGACGTAATGTCGAGAAAACGTCGAAGTTCCGGTATTGCAGCAATGTATCCACCGATTCCCAGCGCTCTTAAAAATACCGGTGTCACGAATCGAGGTGACCGTACCGAAGACCGACACAGGTGCACTGGCTGAGAAGGCTAAGGCGGGGGGTTTAAACCGGGTAAGGGAAATCGGCAATTCAGTCCCGTAAGCTCGCAATAAGGGATCCCTGATTAGGTCTTAAAAGCTGTATCAGGGCGCAGTGACTAGGGGAGTCTAACTGTTTACTAAAAACATAGCTGACTGCAAGAGAGCAATCTTTAGTACAGTCGGCGACATCTGCCCAGCATAGGTATCCGAAAGCTTGTTCCAACGGGTATAAGGACCTATTAGCGGCGGAGGTAACTGTGACCTTCTTAAGCAAGCATAATCCATTGCCAATTGATTGTTGGCTTGCGAACGATGTAATGAGATTCCCACTGTCCCTATCCGGAAACCCGCGAAACCACCTTCCTGGTGCAAAGGCCAGGGACCTCCACTGGGTCAAAAAGACCCCAGGAACTTTACTGCAATCTCTTGTTGTAGTATTAAATTGACAGGCATAGAGTAGGTAGCAGGCGTTATGTCCGGCGTTCAGGCGCCAGAATAGCCGAAAGTGTAACACTACCCTTGTTGATTTATACTGCTTACCTTCGGGGACAGCAGGAGACGGGCAGTTTTGCTGGGGTGGCAATCCCACGAAAAGATAACATGGGAGCCCAAAGGTCATCTTAAGCGGTATAGAAATCCGCTGTTAAGTGCAATGGCAAAAGATGGCTTGACTGTGCGCTGCATAGCAAGGCGCACAGAGGCGAAAGCCGGGCATAGCGAACACGAATGCGTGTTTTTTTGACTCCTTCGTATGACAGAAAAGCTACCCTGGGCGTAAGAGAGTTGTTGCGGATGATAGTTCATATTGACTTCGCAGCTTGCTCCACAGTCTTTGGCTCTCCCCATCCTGGTTGTGCACAAGCAGCCAAGGGTACAGGTGTTCACTGGTTAAAGGGGACCGTGAGCTGAGTTTAGGCCGCCGCGAGGCAGGCCGGTAGTTAACTAGTGGGGGTGTTCGATGCTTGAATGGAAGATTCGACTAGTACGAAAGGAACAGCGAATCGGCGTCACTAGTCAGCGGTTATCCGACAGGGTAAGCCGCGTAGCCACACGCTAAGGGATAAGAGCTGAAGGCATCTAAGCTTGAAACCCTCCGTAAAAAGAGGCATCGTTATAGGCTAGGGAAAAAGACCCTGTTGATAGAATCGGCGTGTAAGAATCAAGGCGAAAGCCCAGATTTTCAGCGTACGATTACTAATCAGCCAAAACTAGCAAATCGTGCAGTTATTTTGTCAATCTATTTGTTTTTTAGCAGTCCTGGTCGTACCTATTCTCGGTGATGTCTGGTCTTTTCGGCAAGCAGAAGCGATGCCGCGAAAATTATGAATATCGATGCGTGTCCGACAGTGCAGAATTCGCATATATAGTGTATCCTGAACAATTCGGTGTATATCAGATACGCGGCTACGAACGCCCCTGCGCCGCTTACAGCTACTATCGCATAGAGTATCCTTTCCTTAGTTCTCTTGATATCGCTGAGCCAGAATGCAACCGTCGCAGCCAGAATGGCAGAGAAGAACGCTATCCCGTAATAATACCAGTCTATGCCGAGGAACGTGGAGTACTGGCTCGTGACGACGTTACCGCAGTCAAAAGGCGTGCTGTATATCGTGCAGCTGTTGCTTATTGCGTTTATGCCGAGTCCGAATCCGAGATACAGGTATGCCATCGACGCCAGGCCGACGGCGGCGAAAGCCGCTAACACATACAGATACAGCGAGACGTCCTTTCCTTTGTAACGCATAGAATATTTCAGCCTGATCTCTTTACTGCGTCCGTCAGCACTTTTATCGCATCGTCTATCTCGGATATATTCTTAGCGCCCGTGCAGACTATCTTGCCAGTGCCAAAAAGCAGGAAGGTTATCTTGGAATTTACTAGCTTGTAAACCAGCCCTGGGAACTGCTCTGGATTGTACTCCGTCTCGTCTATGCTATAAGCTATCTTATTTAGGTCGAGCTTCCTGTTGAGGTTACCGCTCGCGACTATGTTCTGGATTTCTATCTTCCAGCCGCTCTTCACGCTAACCCCGACTTTCCTGAGTTCTTTTAGGAGTTTGCCCATCGCTATCGTTATGTCTTCCCGCGACCTCCCTCCCGTGCAAACCAGCTTACCGCTGCCGAAAACGAGGAACGTGACGTGCATGTCTGGAAGCCTTAGCACCAGTCCTGGGAACTGCTCAGGGTCGTACTGTGTATTTGGGAGCTTCTTCAGTTTGTTCAGAGGAATCTGGACCTTCAGCGATATACTGGCCACTATGTTCTCCACCTTGTACAGTTTTGCCATCTATTCATACACCTCTATAACGATATTATTATCAGCTATATTTAAGTTTTGTATTTTTCTTAGTTTTTGGCTTTTTCCCTCCGTGCTGTTAGTTTTGCCGAGCACGTCCCCTATAATGCTCTTCTTCACGTCATTGTCCTGGTCGTTGTTTATAAGCAGGCTTACTTTTATCCTTTCCGTCCTGTTCAGTCCGAATTCCTTTCTTATGCTCTGGATGGCACGTATCGTCTCTCTCTTAATCCATAGCAGCTTCACTTCATCGGTCATGCTCTTGTCTAAGAGTATCTTGTAGTACTTTCCATCCACCCTTTCTATGTCTGGAGATTTGGGTTTAAGGTCTACGTCGAACTGGCTGAGGACGTACTCTTTTCCGTCCACGCTTATTTTGACGCCGGACTTGAGGTTTCTGAGTACTGTCTCGCCAGTTAATTCCAGGAATTTTGTGGTTATCGCCGTAAGCTCCTCCCGCTTGAATCTCTGTCTCAGGTTCTGGAAGTTCAGACTCGGTGTCACGCTGTCTGCATTCGCTCCATATTCAACGTGCAGGACATTGGTCAGTCTGGTAAGGACGTCCTCTATTATCTCGTTGGCCGATGCTGTTACTAATTTTATCGATGTTATCGGCCTTTTTACCGTAAGTGAGGTCTTTTCCCTCGCGTACAGTACGTCCTGTGCCAATTTCATGGTGTTTTCCATCCTGGACTCTATCTCGGCGTCTATCAAGTCCTCGTGATAGGCCGGGAAGTCGGACATCAGCACGCTTCCCTTACTCTCGAACAGTCTGAACGAATATTCGGCTATGAAAGGGGCAAATATCGACGTAACCGTAACCATCTCCTTGAACACGTGCAAAAACGTGTGAAAGGCCGTTACGTCCTCTTCATCGAATATTCTCCCCTTAGCCAGCTTTATGTACGTTCTGCTGAAATCATCCACGATGAACTTGAGAAGTGCGTTTAGCGCCGCATCGGTCCTGAACCCTTCCATGCTCTCCTGCACCTGTTTTTTGGTAGAGTTCCACCTGGAGATTATCCACTTGTCTTCCAATCTAAGCCTGTACTCTTGTTTTTGCGTCCCCATCGGTAGGACTTCCTTCGCAGACACAAGCAGGTTCCCTAGGTTGTATATAGTGTTGATCGTCCTGGAATCCTCTTTAAGCCCTTCCATGGCGAATACGGCGTCGTCTTCTAGGTTCTTTTTCAGTAGCGTTATCCTTAGCGCGTCCCTGCTGTATCCCTCCTTGAGCAGGTCCGCGATGGATTTGTAATTTCCTTCGCTCTTCGAAAGTTTCGCCCCTCCCTCCCCGACCACGAACCTGTGCATCACCACATTTTTGTACGCTAACCTGGAAGTGGCTATGTACCCCATGACAAGCGAGGAGTAAAACCAGCCCCTTATTTGGTCGTTGCCCTCGGTTATGAAGTCCGCTGGGAACCAGTACCCGAATTCCTTCTTGTTGTCTGGATACCCTAGGCTTGCGAATGACGCGGACCCAGAATCTATCCAAACGTCGAGGACGTCAGGAACCCTTTTTGCTTCGCCTCCGCAGCTGCCGCATTTTATCGTCACTTTTTCCAAGCTTGCCTTGTGGAGGTCGTCTATCTTTTTGGTCTTGCTGAGTTTGACTAATTCGGCCTTGCTGCCGATGACAGTCTCCTTCTTGCACGTACCGCAAACCCATACGGGTATGGTCGTGTTCCAATACCTCTGTCTCGATATCACCCAGTCTTGTGCATTCGAAAGCCAGGATTCGAACATCTCGAGAGATATATTCGGTACCCACTTTATCGCCCTGGATTCCCTTATTATCTCTTCCTTTATCATGTTTATGTTCAGGAACCACTGATCGCTCGCCAGCGGTATTAGCGGTGTCTTGCACCTCCAACAGTGTGGGTATTTGTGAAGTATCTTCTGTCTTCCAAGAAGCGCACCGGAATCTTCAAGGTACTTTATTATCTTGTCGTTTACTTTCAGTACTTCCTCGCCTTCCAGCCATCCCGCCTTGTAGGTGAACCTGCCGTTCTCGTCGATTGGAGATAGTATAGGTAGCTTTTTTTCAAAACCTATCTTGTAGTCAGACTCCCCGTGTCCCGGAGCCATGTGGACTATGCCAGTACCCTCCTCCGTGTTGACGAACGCCTCGCCCTCTTCTGAGATGTATTCGGAACCGTCTATTATCCTCCCCAACTTCTCCGAGTTTTCCTTGACTTGGGGTATGTCCGGAAACAGCGGCGAGTAGCTGTGGCCTAGAAGGTCGCTGCCGTCGAATTCCTTCACGGTGCTGTAGTCTATTTTTAGTTCTGAAAGCACACTTTCCCTATTCTTTGCAAGGATAACGTTTTTGTCGCCTATTTTTACTTCTACGTACCTTATCTTACCGTTCACAGCTATCGCCACGTTGGACGGCAGGGTCCATGGGGTGGTAGTCCATGCAAGGAGGAACCTTCCGTCGTCCAGCTTGAACAGGGCGTACACTGATTCATCCTCCTTCTCATAGTATTTGTCCCTGACCTCGTAGTTGGCCATAGGGGTGCTGCACCGCACACAGAACCATGTGGATTTGTATCCTTTGTAGACAAGGTTTTTCTCGTATGCCCGCTTGAACGCGTACCAGACCGATTCCATATACTGGCCATCGTAGGTCTTGTAAGGCTTGTTGTTGAAGTACAGCACGCCGTAGTCGAGTATTAGGGCTGTGTTTAATCGTATAAGTTCGTCTACAAGGGATTTGCACTCCTTTGTGAACCTCTCTTCACCAAATTCCCTTATCTCCTTCTTATTTTTTATCCCGAGCTTCTTTTCGACTATGACTTCTATCGGGAGCCCATGCGTATCCCAACCCGGAACTGCCCTGACGTTGAACCCTTTAAGGGTCTTGTACTTGACCACCGCATCTTTAATGAATATCCCCAACATTGTCCCCTCATGAACTTCGTTGGTGGCGAACGGCGGCCCGTCCAAAAAGTAGAATTTTTCGCCTTTTGCATTCTTCTTGACCGCTTTGTCAAGCACCTTTCTCTTTTTCCAACCGTCGTTGATTCTCTTCTCTACCTCAGGAGCATTGTAAAATTCAGCCATATCATTCTATATATTGTTGGTATATAAAATATAACCCATTCAACCGTACGCTAAGTAATAGGGGCCTTTATTGACGATGTTTTTGTACCCTTTAGCTTTCAGCGCGTTTGCCATGTCTGCGTCGGCTGGCGCGCCCAGTGCCATCTTGTCGCTGTTTATTATTAATCTCCTGTCTTTTTGGAGCCCGTCGACTGCCCTCATCAGTATGCCGAGGTTGTCGAGGTGGGTCTTTATCTCGATGGTCTCGTTTCCCTTCTGCTGCCAGGCGATGGCTCTAATCCTTTCCGCCTCTGACTCCTCGTACAGTTCTCTGTAACGTTTTGATTCCTGGAAAAATCTCTGCGCGGTTTTCTCGAGGTCAGAT
>JAKAPM010000015.1 GCA_021807085.1 Nanobdellota archaeon | reverse complement strand
TATCAGCCCCGTGACTATCACAACCATAATTATACCTATCAGTATCGCCATCGTAGTTCCGGTGCTCGTTTCCGTTTCTATGTTTGAGCTCAGCGCGCTAGAGCCGGTTAAGTAGGAATCTACGCCGTATACGTTTGATAGCGCGTTGAAGCGCGAATTAACGAACGAGTAATTTGAATTGTTTATTATTGCGATGGTTGTGTTGTGATTTCTGTTTACTATCGTCGCAAGAGTGCTCTGGTTTGGGGCTACAGGATAGCGGGAAAATCCGTATTCGTTTATCACGTAAGACGGGGTAGCATTGCTGTAATCCTTTATTATGTCGTATATGAACACAAGAGAATTATTCCTCAAATATAGTCCGCTAGAATTTAGGCTTTTCTGGATTTTCAGAGCGATACCATATACTATGCTACTGTTCAACGCAGCCGGAACAGTCTCTGGTGTGAGATTGTATGCGGCGTATGTGCTATTCAAGTAGAGCCTTGCTGCATTAGACACGCTGTCATATGTTGAGTTTAGAATTCTGAATTCTATGGAATATACTGATGTTATATTGCCGTATGAGAAATTATCAGACACATTCTCGAAGAAAGACTTGGTAGAATTGGAGTAGATATTATTACTCACCACAACCGCCACCTGGACACTGTTCCCGCTGGAATTTTGCGAAGATCCGGTTATGTTGTAAGAGACAAGGCCGAATAAGTGTGATGCATAAAAAGCCGATACCAGGAAGACGACAAGCCACGCGATTATTATAGCTTTGTAATTCTTTTCTACAAAGTCGCCAAGTCTGCCTATATCTACGTTCATATGAAATTCTACGGCACTGTCTCGGTGCCAAGTTTCCCGCGACTTGCGGGCCAGCTGAGCATCTCAGCCGTCTATTGATTCCAGGATTTTTACATCCAACTTTCCCTTCAAGATGCTCTCGAACTTCTTCGCGTCTTCAACTCCACCTATCCCCGAACCGTAGTGTGCCGGTATGCTGAGGTCCGCTTTTATGTCCGCTGCCGCTTCCGCCGCCTCTTCTGGCGTCATGACGTATTTGCCACTGACTGGCAGGAGTGCAACGTCAGTGCGTATGTCCTTCATCTCGGGTATATGGTCTGTGTCTCCGGCTATGTATATCTTTGTGCCGTCGACCATAAAAATATACCCTACATTACCCTTTCCCTTCGGATGGAAAACTTCGTCCTCAGTCCTGAATTTATTTGTATTGTACGAAGGCACTGTCTTTATTGAGACATCGTCTATTATTTTTACTTCGTTGGGTTCTACGAACACTTTCTTGTTTGCGAAACCGCCGAGTTTCTCATTGCAGTCTTTCGGAGCAACAATAACGCTATCGTTCTTTATGACTTTAGGTATGTCGTCGACGTTCAGATGGTCGTAGTGATCATGCGTTATCAATACTATATCCGCATCATTGTAGGTTTTGGTTATCTTATACGGATCGGTGTATACCACAACCGATTTCCCACTAACTCTGAAGCAGTTGTGCCGGAGCCAGTCTATCTTTATTGTTTTATATTCCATTAATATGATTAGTTCGTTCGTTCTTTAATAAATTTGCACAACAAGTCGTCCGCACCCGGAAACATTTAAATAGGCTAATTTCCTTAGAGTGCTATGATAATAAATTACCTTATAACTAACGTCAGCGCAAGCAGGGACGATGAGATACCTCCCGAAACGCAATTCGGGATATCGAACAACATTACAGTCACGGACGTGTTGAAGGATGACAAGTTCAAGATTCTTAAGTTTAAGTTCAAATTCGATGCGGCTTTCACAGCGGATAATTCCAAGGAGATAGGCAAGATAGTCATAAACGGCTTCGTCATATACACCGGTGAGGACATGGATAAGATATACAATACATGGACTGAGTCGAAAAAACTCGATTCTTCGGTGACAGAAGAAATACTCCAGGCCAGCCTTAACATAAGCATATTGGAGGCGATGTCTGTATCTAAGATGCTGCAGTTGCCGTCGATACTGCCGCTGCCAAAGGTTTCGGCAACCGGCGAGCACCAGGACGATGAGAGGTCGTCCAAGAAAGCAAAGCAAAAGTAGCCGGAAAATTACAATCTGTGAATCTCTTACTGGATACTACGTCTTATGGATGGAAAGAACAAAGCGGATATAGGAGAAGAGGGGACTGCCACCGACAGCAGGAGTGAAGGCAATGCAACTGACCAGACGGATTACAAATCGAAATATTTATATTTGCTAGCGGAAATAGAAAACTATAAAAAAACAAAGGACCGAGAGCTATTAGGATACATCTCGTATTCGAACGAAAAACTCATGTTGGATATGCTCAAAATTTTGGATGACTTCGAGAGCGTGCTCAAGAACGAGAAAAACGGCGCGATAGAAGCGCTTTTCAGGTCGCTGACTTCGTTGCTGTCATCGTACGGTCTTGAGCGCATGAATGTGGTCGGAGAGAATTATTCCCCAGACCTTGCCGAGGTGGTCTATACCGAAAAGTCGGAATTGGCCCAGGGCAAGATAACCGAGGAAGTGCAGGCTGGGTACAGGCTGAATGGGAAGATAATAAGGTACCCGAAGGTGAAGATTGCTGTATGACTGAAAAAGAAAAGATAATAGGAATCGACTTGGGAACGACTAATTCTGAAGCAGCGGTGGTAATAGCCGGAAAGCCCGCGATAATACCAAGCGCGGAAGGGGCAACCGTTGCCGGAAAGATGTTTCCGTCGGTAGTCGCGTTCACAAAAGACAACCAAATTCTCGTCGGAGAGCCGGCTAGGAGGCAGGCCGTTTCCAACCCAGACAACACCGTGTTCGCAGCCAAGAGGAAGATGGGTACCAACTATACGTACAGAGTCGGCGGTAAAGATTACACACCGCAGCAGATATCCGCTTTCATACTCCAAAAGATAAAGAAGGACTCCGAAGCTTTCATCGGCGCCCCTGTAAAAAAAGCTGTTATAACCGTGCCAGCGTACTTCAACGACAACCAGAGACAGGCGACAAAGGACGCCGGCGAGATAGCCGGTCTTGAAGTAGTGAGGATAATAAACGAACCAACGGCGGCAGCCATGGCATACGGGCTCGACAAGTCGAACGACATGAAGATTCTCGTCTACGACCTAGGTGGTGGTACGCTGGACGTCACGATGATGGAGATAAGCAGTGGAACGTTCGAAGTGCTCGCGACGTCAGGCGATGTGCAGCTGGGCGGCGTAGACATGGACAATACTGTTATTGATTATATAGTGAGCGATTTCAAATCTAAAGAAGGCATAGACATAAAGACCGACAAAGTGGCGATGCAAAGGATACGCGACGCAGCGGAAAAGGCAAAAATAGAACTTTCGAGCGTTCTCGAGACGGACATAAACTTGCCGTACATAACCGTGACCGCTTCTGGGCCAAAAAACCTAGAGTTGAAGCTTAGCAGGGCTACGCTGGAGAATCTAGTAGTGCCGATAATAGAGCGCTCGAGAGAACCGATAAATAACGTGCTGGAGGACGCTAAGCTCGACAAAAACGATATATCGAAGATAATACTCATAGGTGGACCGACTAGGATGCCATCCGTGAAAAAATTCCTCACTGAAATTTTCGGCGACAAAATAGAACACGGCGTGGACCCAATGGAAGCCGTCGCAGTCGGCGCAGCTATACAGGGCGCCGTACTGGCAGGCGAGATAAAGGACATCATCCTCTTGGATGTCACTCCTCTTACGCTAAGCATCGAGACACTCGGAGGAGTCTCAACGCCGATAATAGAACGAAACAGTACAATACCGCTTCGCAACAGCAAAGTGTTCTCCACTGCTGATGATTACCAGACCAGCGTGACAATAAACGTACTGCAGGGCGAGAGGCCTCTCGCGAAGGATAATATAAGCCTCGGCAAGTTCAACCTAGAGGGAATACCTCCAGCACCAAGAGGCGTGCCGCAGGTAGAGGTTACCTTCGATATAGATGCTAACGGCATACTCAACGTATCTGCGCAAGACAAAGCCACTGGCAAGTCACAGAAGATTGCTATATCAGCCCCAAACAAACTGTCTAAGGAGCAGATAGAGAAGATGATGCAGGAGGCGAAGGAAAACGAGGAGAAGGACAGACAGACCAAGGAAAAGATAGAGATAAGGAACGAGATATCCTCTTTGTCCTATTCGCTCGAAAGGACCATCACTGAGTTTAAAGATAAAGTGGAAGAACAAGACAGGAAGGACGCCGAAGAGATAATAGCTAAGATAAAAGAGGACGCAAAGAACGAGAGCACTGAAAGAGCCACTATGGACCAGGACAAGGAGAAGGTCATAGAAGTGATAGACAGGATAGGCAAAAAGATATATTCTTCCAACCAGCAGGAAGGCAGCCACGGACCAAGCGACGCGAGCGGTAGTCAGGGCGACGGACAGCAGCAAGGGCAATAGACGGATATATTGCAGAACTTCTAAGGTAGAAATATGGACAAGGACCCATATGTGGTTTTGGGAGTAGGGAGGAACGCTTCCGGTGAGGAAATAAAGAAAGCATTCAAGACACTCGCAAAAAAATACCATCCAGACCTTAACCCGGGCGACAAACAGGCAGAGGAAAAATTCAAGGAAGTAAACGAAGCTTACAGGACAATAACCAACAAGGGACAGAGTCAAAACGCCACTGGAGGACCTGGCGGATTCGATTTCAGCGACTTCGAAGAGATATTCAACTTCGGCAATTTCGGCTTTTCTGATATATTCAGGAATTTCGGTTTCAAGGCGAAGGGCGAAGATATAAGGCATGACGTAACGATAACAATAGACGAGCTTTTCAACGGCAAAAGCAAGAAGGTAGTCATTCAGAGACGCGCTAAGTGCGATAAATGCGGCGGCACAGGAGCAGAGGAGCGCACAAAATGCAGCCAGTGCGGCGGCACCGGCAGGGTAAGGCACACGGTCAAAAGATTCAATTCCACATTCGTGACAATGGGGGTTTGCGATGCGTGCCACGGCAAGGGATTCACCGTTTTGAAACGCTGCGGAACGTGCAGGGGCAGCGGAGTAGTAGACAGGATGGAAGAGATAGCCGTCCCGATACGGAGCGATATAAGCGAAGAGGATTATGTGGTTATGCAAGGAAAAGGAGAGACGGCTGAAGGTGGTGAAAGTGGGGACCTATACGTTGTCTTTCACATAACTGGAAACGACGTTCTAGCCGTGAATGGTAGCGATTTAACGACCAATCTCCATCTAGACGTCAGAGACATACTCGGCGGATGCAGCGTAGAAATAAACGTGCCGTGGGGCAAAGAGAAGCTGTCTGTGGGTAGGAACACAGGCCACCGCATAATTCTCAACAATAAGGGCTTGTATGACAAGTCCAGACGGCGCGGAAGGCTAATAATAGATGTAGTCTCCGAACTACCGAAAGACCTAGGGGCGCGCGAGCTGAAGGACCTAGACAGAATAATGGGCAAAAAAGCCAATCCTTATATATCCAAAAACTGAATAGCCCATATCGATGGAAACCCTGAAGATAGCTTTTTACACCGACAGTTATCTGCCTTCTATCGACGGTGTGGTCGCGGCCATACTCTCCGCCAGGAAGGAACTAGAGAGGAGAGGGCACGAGGTATACATTTTCGCGGCTGGAAACGGTGAAACGGAAAAGATAGCAAGGAACGACAAGAATATTGTCGTGATGAAAGGGCTCAAGTTCCCTCGCTATCCCCAGTACACTATAGCCATACCGTCCATCTACTCGGAGAGGATAAGGATGATAAATCCAGACGTAATACACGCGCACACCCCGTTCAGCGCTGGCGTGTCGGCCCTGATGGCAAAACGGTCGACAGGCGCCAGCCTTGTCAGTACCTTTCACACAATAATATTCTCGGATCAGGCCCTGGCAGGATATATGTCCGGCAACAGGCTGGCGATAGGGGTAGCCAAATCCGCCATTCTCAAATATCTGAAATGGTTCTACAACAGAAACGATGCAGTGATAGCTCCAAGCAATTTCGTGAGGGCGTTGCTGTCGAAAAACGGGATAAAAAACATACATTTGGTACCGAACGGCGTAGATTTCAGCGGTCTGAAAAGGGTGGGAAAGACCGCGGCCAGGAGGCGTTTGGGCATACGGAAGACCGACAGAGTCATCCTATACTTCGGCAGGATAGGTGCGGAAAAGAACTTGGAATTCCTGGTGCGTGCGGCTCACGTTATGAACGACGGGAACACAACCGTTGTGCTAGCCGGCACAGGTCCAAATCTTCGTCATCTTGAAAATGTGAACCACATGCTGAAGAACAAGTGCGTTAAATTCGTCGGTTTCGTGCCAAATCGTCTGGTGCCCTATTATTATTCGGCAGCCGATGTCTTTTGCAACCCTTCGCTTTTCGAAAATCAGTCGACTGTGGACCTGTACGCAGCTGGCTACAGGCTTCCCCTACTGGTACCGGACGGTACTGCGCAGACGGAGATGCTCTCCTATCAGAACTGCGGCCTCCGTTTCAATCCCAACAGCATCTCAGACCTCGCCGATAAGCTCGGCGAAGCGTACGAGAGCAGGAAAAAGTTCAAATTCAACAAGATAGTGGGGGAATTTGACATAAAGAACACGGTGGACGGACTTCTTTCTCTCTACAACAAGGTGGTTTGAGGACTAAGGCTTAAATATTGCCAGTTGTTCCAATAAGTTATGATGCTGGCGAAGTATTCGGTGCTCTTTGGGCTGGTCGCAGTCCTTTTCGCTGTAGGTGCCTCGCACGCACTGCAGATAAACCCGACTAGTATAACCATAACCAGCAACAGTATATCTTACTTCAACATAACGTTCTACAACAACGGTATCTCCGCGGAGAACATAACACTAGACACCGTCACACCGACAGTAACATATGGGTATTACTTCAACAGCATAAGCGCCTATCCACACTCGTTTCTCCTCCCTCCTGTCACGTCCAAGACGATATTGTTCTCCTTCGTTACAAACGACGTGTATTCCTCCACTCCGATACAGATAACTATACCGTACACGGAGAACGGGAGCAGCCAGAACTTCGTCCTAAACGCACCGATAACTCCTCCCTCTTCCGCAGCAGTCTCGGTCATTAACGTCAGTCTGCCGTCCTCACTCTATCCCTACCAGCGCGTTAATTTCACAGTTAAACTGCTGAACGGAATAGGTTCGATAGGGGTCAAAATACCGTTCAATTACACCTTATTATCGAACGGGGGGGCGGTGTACACCTATACGGGGACCCTAATCCTAGACAGTCTGGGCCTGAACATATTCAATTTTTCGTTCCCGATAAATAGATCTATTACTCCCGGGATGTACAGTCTTGGCTTCTCGGTCAAGTACACCGGCGCGTTCTACTCATTTTCTTCGCACACTGATATCCTGGCATTCTCGTCTGAGAAGGTCTCGTACGCGAACAACATAGGGGTGTTCGGCGGGAACAGGTCTATAACCGTGACGAACGATGGCAACACCCCTATACAGTCTTCGCAATTGGAATTCCCGGTCGGAGGTTTCAACTCGCTGTTCGTCGCTGCAGTGACATCCGGTCGCCTGGCCAACGATTCGATGATGCCGTCCGCATCGGTACTTCAACCGGGGCAGACAGTGGTGTTGACATATACAGTATCGTATCTGCCTCTATATATTGTGGTAATAGTGGTTGCGGCTGCTATACTCGGTTTCCTGGTATTCAACAGAAAAGTCAGATTCACCAAAGAAGTGGTCGAACACAAGTCGGTCGAAGGATTCATAGACGTAAAGCTAGCGCTAAGGCTGAAGAACATATCCAGGGGTGTTTTGAAGGGGATAGAGCTGAGCGATGTGCTGCCGCCCAATTCCCTGAAAGTGTCAATAGTAGGACAGAAGGAGGGTAAGACTGTAAAGAGATCCGATGGCATACACGTGGACTGGAAAGAGGACGAACTCGCCCCCGGAGACGAGATAATCGTGATGTACGAGATAAAGAGTAAAGTTGGCATACTCGGCGGTTTCTCGCTCGGCCCGGCCGATGTCAAGTTCCGTTACGCCGGCAAAGGTTATTCAAAGCGCTCCAACTCCCTTATACTCAACATAAAGTGATACGGCGTATTTTGGTCCAATGCCACGCTAAAACTTTAAATATCTGCAGCAAATTATCTAGAAATATAAGCCCCGGTAGTCTAGTGGTCTAGGATAGTGGCCTGTCAACCGAAAGACAGACCGTCATTGACGCGGGTCCGAATCCCGCCCGGGGCGCTTTTATATCTCTGTTTCCTTGACTTTCTTGTCGGTCTTCCCCTTGAGGTCCCTTATCGTTACGAGACCCTGTTCAAGGTCCTTGTTTCCGACTATCACTGCGTAGCGTATCTTCTTCGAGTTGCAGTAATTCAGTCCTTTGGACAACCCGGGGTCCTCTAGCAGAACGTCGGTCTTTATCCCTTTTTCCCTCATTTTCTTGGCTATTTCCATGGATTTCTCCATGTTGTCAACGTTTATCACGCAGTATCTCTCCTCGAAGTTTTCCACCGGCTTCCTGGAAACGAGTATATCGAATATGACATCGAAACCCAATGAACCGCCGACTATGGGAAAATCAGAGTTGAATTTCCTGCTGAGTCTGTCGTATCTTCCTCCCCCGGAAAACACCACACCTTTATATGCATCATCCAGAGATTCTATCTCGAATATCATACCGTCGTAGTAATCCTGCCCCCTGACGAGGGATATATCGAATTTAACGTTCCCTATAGAAAAGTTGTCTTTCAAATAGCTGGTAGTCCTCTCCATCTCGTTGTAGCCTTCGTTGTCAGGGATGCTTTTACCGGACAGGTAGCTTCCCACAGTTTCAGCCGTCTTTTCACCTACCAGCGTCTTTATCCTAGAGACGACCTCCCCCACACCTATCTTGTGAGCTTTGTCTACTTCCCTGAATATCTGCACTGCGTCCGCAGGCACTACACCTAAATCGTCGAGCACGGACTGCAGTATCTTCCTGTTGCTTATCTTTATCACGTAATTGTCCATGTCAAGTTTTTTGAGCGCAGCGTCCAGGCACGCTATCACTTCTGCGTCGTACCTTAGGTTCGACGAGCCGACGATGTCTATGTCAGTCTGCAGGAATTCTCTCCACCTTCCTTTTCTAGGATCCTCATACCTCCATACAGTTCCCATACTGTATGTTTTAAGAGGGAATACTGTAGACCTGTTTCCGGAAATTACGCGCATCTTAGATATAGTGTGTTCGGGTCTGAGGGCCAGCTTTTCCCCCTTCTTGTCCTCGAGAGTATATAGCTGTTCTTCTATCTCTGGTCCGGCCTTGTTCGTGAATATAGACAGGTATTCCAGCGACGGCGTCTCTATCGGTTCGTACCCGAACCGCTCGAAGACTTCACGTATCTTCTGCAGCATCTCTTGCCTCAGAACCGCTTCCTTACCAGTAAAATCTCTGACTCCCTTGATCCTTTCAGTCATACAATTACTTATCTCCACCGGGCTATTTAAGAATACCTTAAAAATACTTTAATTTTCACGTCGCTATAGTCTACTATTAATCTTGCTAAACGCTGTGAATATTATGGATAATTCGTCCTATGTGACGCTGGCGAAGGAGACGGTCAAGAGGAACCTGTCCGTAGACGATCTGATAAAGAAGCTCATAAACCTTATAGACATGGGCGGAAAATCAGAGAACACCCTGTTTGAAGCGGTTTACGACCTGTTCTTCCTGTATTTCCCGGAAGCTGCTAACCTATCTCAGACAAAGGAATCCTTCGCGAAGATAACTGCCAATGGCGTTGGCAGGAAGGAAGTGTCTGGGATTCTCGGTATAGACGGCGGCAGCATGGGGTATGACTTCGACGACGATGATCTGCAGCTGCTGTCAACTGTGGTGAACGAACTCGGCAACGTCCACATACTCCTCGATATGGTAGGACAGAGGTTGGAGAGAATAATGGCGTCGCGATATGTAAACCTTACGAGAGTTTCGGGATACGAACTGTCTGCTAGGCTGGTATCGCTCAGTGGAGGGATAAAGAAACTCGCGTACATGCCAAGCTCCAGAATACAAGTGATAGGCTCCGACAAGTCCAGGTTCTCTCGCAGAAGCGCGGCGAGAGGGCCGAAATATGGGGTAATATTCAAGCATGAGAAGGTTGAAGCCGCAGACCAGAGCAGAAAGGGGAGAGTGGCCAGGATAGTTGCGTCCAAAATAAGCATGGCTGCAAAATTAGACCTTTTCTCGGGGGAAGACAAATCCGCGGCTCTTATCGAAGAAATGGACAGGGAAATAGCGGAAATCGGAAGACATGGAACTGCTGAGCGTAATAGATAACGTGTACTGGCTGAAACATGGCGTCAGGACGCTGGTTTCGAAGAACCTGGTTGGGGGTAGCTCTGTGTACGGAGAGAAGCTGTTCGACATGCGCGGTTCGCAGTACAGGGAGTGGATACCAGACAGGAGCAAACTGGCTGCTGCCTTTTACAAAGGGTTCAAACGCGTCGATCTCCGACAAGGATATAAGGTTCTGTACCTAGGAGCGTCTTCCGGCACTACAGTATCGCACGTTTCAGACATAGTCGGCGATAAAGGGGAGGTATACGCGGTTGAATTGTCCGAAGAAATGGGAATAAAACTCATACTCCTAGCAGAATCCAGGAAAAACATATTTCCAGTGATAGGGGACGCGCGAAAACTCGACAAGCTCATCACCGACCGCAGGAATTTCGATTTCGTATACCAAGATATCTCCCAGAGGGACCAGGTGGATATATTTATAAATGCGGTGAAATCCTTCCTGAAACCCGGCAAGTCCGCCGCTTTGGCGATAAAGACCAAGAGCATAGACGTGCGGGCAAGCAGCAGTGACGTGATAAACCAGGAAGTGCAAAAACTAGGCCGGGTCTTCAGGGTCGACGCATCTATAAATCTATATCCCTACCAGAAGGACCACGCATTGGTGTTCGTAACCAAAAAGTGAGCCGTGGCAATAGTGTTAAGTACTAATATTTCTGTATAATTATTATCTATTATGGACGAGACCGACGCAGACCTGATAAAGAAGATAGAGGCACTCAAGTCGGAGATAAAGGAATTTGAAGCAGAACTCGGCATATACGGGTTCGCGGCACCGCAATTCGCCCGCCCAGTGCGCGAAAAGGTGGTGGCGGAACAAGTGATTGAATCCGCAAAAAAATTGGAATCGATAGAGTCCACGCTCCGGGTAAACAAACGAGAGGCCCCCGGCACCGCGGTTGTCGAAGAGGAAGCTGCGCTTCCAGCAGGTCAGGTGCAGCAAGTTCCGCACGAGGAAGTGCGTGCACCTGTAGGTGTGGTTAATCCACTCGTATCATCACTGCATACTTCTTCGGAGGAACTGCAGAATAAAGCCGAACAGGTCGAGCAGATAAATTCCCTAATATCAAAACTTAGGGACAGCGTGATTAACACCGCACCGAAGCCGGTACAGCCTCCGATACACAAACAGACATCCGGGCATCCACAGGCAGCGGCAGAAAAACCCACAGAGAGGGCGGTTACCACACCGAAGCCAGTCGTGCAACCTAGCCAAGCTGTCGGTCCTACTGTATACAGTCAAAAAGACCTCGCGGACCTGATAACGATGCTGAAAAAGCTGATACAACAGAACATCGAGCTCTCCGACAAGCTTAGAGAGCTGCTGGAACAGAACAAGGGTGCCAAATCTTCTAGCAGCATTTCAGAGCTGACCAGGAGACTCGCCATGGCCGGATTAAATGGGTAAATTAATCTACATAATCGTAGACGGGATGGCCGATCTACCGATAAAAAACCTTGGCGGAAAAACCCCTTTAGAGTACGCGTACAAACCAAACACTTCTTTCTTTCTCAGACATTCTGTATTCGGATACCCCTCCGTGCTCGGAAGATACGCGCCGCAGAGCGATTCTGGCGTCATGGCCGACCTCGGCTACGATCCGCTGAAATATTCCACTGGTAGGGGGTGGTTCGAATGTCTCGGATTGGGGATGTCGCCTGAAGACGGGCAGCTGGCCGTTCGCGTCAACTTCGGCGCTGTCAGCAATTCCATGCTGAAAGCCATAAGGGTCTACATGTCTAAGGGCGAGCTTGAAGAGCTTGAGGGCGAGATAAATGACAAGGTTAGGATAGATGCGGATTTCGATTTCAAGATAGGCGAGGGATACAGGGCCGGCCTCGTAATAAGACAGTCTGGAAAAAAACTATCAGCGTTCATATCCAACGGGGAACCGGGCTACATACCAAAATTCTATCCGAACGGAAGGAAAATAGGGCTGGCAGTACCAATCAATAGCAAAAAAGTAAATAGGATAAAAGCCATGAGGAAGGAAGCGGTCTACACCTCAGAACTCCTGAACGACTTCGTGTCAAAGGCTTCTTCCGTAATAAAAAAATCCAGAGTCTACAGGGATAGGAAGGAAAAGAGGGAGGAAGCGCCGAATTTCCTGTTCTTGAGGGACGGCGCGGTAGAGGATCCCCGACTTCCAGACATAACAGGTCTTTACGGGAAAAAATGGGCAGCAGTGGTGGGTATGCCACTCGAGAAGGGTATAAGCGCCGCAGCCGGTATGACAGTGGTGGACACCGGGGAGCTTCAGGACGTAAGGACAGATTTCTACAACAAATCTGAAAAACTGAGCGCGGCACTGAAGAGATTCGACGCAGTGTACCTCCATATAAAGCAGACTGATTCGGTTTCGCATCTCGGCAAATATTCCGACAAATACTCCATAATAGAATCGCTCGACAGGATAATCCTCGGGGAATTATCCAGGAAGTTCGATTTCGATGGAGGGGACACGCTTATACTGACGTGTGACCACGCTACTTCGTCTGAACTCAAGCGTCACATCAATTCGAAAATACCAGTCCTGATATCAAACGTCAGATTCGGTCCCAACAGGTCGTTCGGGGAATCTATGGCGGAGAAGGAGCACGCTGTAAAGATCCGCAGCGCAGTGGACATACTTCCGTTCGCCTCGAGGCTTTGAAATGTCCAACCAAGAGATAGCTGAGAGACTGTACGATATAGCCGACATGCTTGAGATAGAGGGTGTACAGTGGGAACCTAGGGCGTACAGGACCGCCGCGATGACGATATCTACCCTAAACACCGATATCACCATATTCTACAACGAGGGCAAGCTAACAGAGTTGGAAGGTGTTGGAAAATCGATAGCAAAATCGGTAGAGGAATACATAAAGACAGGAAAGATTTCTAAGTACGAGAAGCTGAAGAAGAAATACCCTGTGGATTTTGAGGCGTTCAGGAGGATTAGAGGCCTAGGTCCCAAGAGAATATATACGCTTTACAAGAAACTAGGGGTAAAAGACGTGGACGGGCTGAAAGCAGCCGTCGATGGGCACAAGATACGGGAGCTAGATGGTTTCGGGGAGAAGAGCGAGGAAGAGATGGATAAGAACCTGAAGACTTTCTCAAGGCTCAAAGAGAACAGGAAGCCGCTCGGGTTCGTCATGGATTACGCAGAGAACATAGTGTCCAGACTACGAAGCAGCGGTTTTTTCGATACGGTGGAGCTAGCCGGCTCAGTTAGGAGGATGAAGGATACTGTTGGGGATTTCGATATCCTGACGGCATCTTACGAACCGGAGAAAGCAGTCGATTTTTTCTCAAGACTGAAGGAAGTCAGAGGGATAGTGGTGAAAGGCCCGACAAAAACAACGGTCGATCTGGATATAGGGCTCAGCTGTGATATGAGGGTTGTAGAAAAAGCTTCTTTCGGGTCTGCTCTCCAGTATTTTACCGGGAATAAAGACCACAACATAAAACTGAGGAAAATAGCGATATCAAAAGGGTTTAAGCTCAACGAGTACGGTGTGTTCAGAGGGAAGAAGCAGGTAGCCGGCTCAACCGAGGCAGAAGTCTACAAATCGCTAGGGCTCGAGGTCATGCCACCTGAACTCAGGGAGAATATGGGCGAGATAGAAGCGTCGCAGAAACACAGGCTTCCGAAAGTGGTGGATTACGCGGAAATAAGGGGAGATCTGCACGTGCACACGAAAGACAGTGACGGCGCAAACACTCTGGAAGAGATAGCCTCGGCTGCGGAGAGGCTGGGCAGAAAATATATAGCGCTGACAAACCACAGCGTCGGTCTTAGGATAGCCAACGGCCTCGATGCCGCTAGGTTCGCTGCACTCAACAAGAAGATAGACAAGTTCAATGAGAGTGGCGGCATAAGGGTGCTGAAAGGCGTTGAACTGGAGATACTCAAGGATGGGTCACTGGACCTGCCAGGCAGCATCCTCAAGGACCTAGATTTTGTGGTAGGAGCGCTGCACCAGAACCTAAAAATGAGCCCTCGCGATCTGACCGACAGGTTGCTCAGAGCCATAAACAGCGGCATGATAACCGCCGTTGCTCACCCAACTGACAGAATAATAGGTGAGAGAGAGGCGCTGCCGCTAGATTTCGATAGAATATTTGATGCGTGTGAAAAAAACGGCGTACTGCTTGAGATAGACGGGTTTCCTAGCAGGTCGGATTTGCCGTTTGACCTAGTGAAAAAAGCGAAGGAGCATGGAGGAATAAGGTTTTCCCTCGGCAGCGATTCCCACAGGCTGGAGCACCTTAAATTTATACGGTTGGCAACAGCCATAGCTAGGAGAGGTTGGCTCACAAAAGACGACGTCGTAAACACACTGGATTACAAGGGCGTACTAAAACTCAAAAGATGAACGCCTCAGATAAGATATATAAGATTGCGCGGATAATAGAGTCTGTATGGCCGAACACATAAATACAGGAATAGAAGGCTTTGACCAGCTGGTCAACGGCGGGTTTGTCAAGAACAGCATAACCACTCTGTACGGCTCGCCTGGGGCGGGCAAGTCAATCTTCAGCATGGAATTCCTTCTGGAAGGTTTGAGGAACGGCGAAAAGGTATTTTACATCAGCATGGAGCAGGACCTAAAGTCTTTCATAAAGAGCGCCGACTCCCTCGGCTTCAAGGAATTTGGGGAAAGCGCCGGCCAGAACTTCATATTCACCCAGATGACCGGACACGATTTCAAGAAGTTCCTCTCTGTCGACCTTCCGAAGATACTGCAGGAAAGGGAAGGAAAACATTCCCGTGTCGTTATAGACCCGCTGACGCCGTTCCTTTGGGAAATACGCGACATAGTGATGCAGAGAAATATGCTGACCGAGACCTTTGATATGTTGCGCTCTTTCGGAACTGCATTGGTGACAATCGAGAGGTATGGGGACATAAATAGGGTGCAGCTGTCAGAGGATCTGGCGATACCGATATACCTGTCCGACATGGTGATACTGTTGTCGATGCAGTACAACCAGAATTTCTACCAGAAGACCATAACCGTGCTCAAGATGAGGTTCTCTTCCCACAGCGCCGGCATGCATCCTTTTGAAATATCCAACACAGGAATAAAGATATTTCAGGACCAGCCGGTTTTCTGACTCAGTCCCTTATTTCCAGATATACTGGCGCGTGGTCGGAACCCATCACATCCTCTAGTATAGTTGCATCTACCAGTCTGCCTTTCAATTCTGGCGATACTATGAAATAGTCTATCCTCCACCCCACGTTCCTTCTGCGCGCCTGCGTCATCAGGGACCACCAAGAATAGTGGCCGTCTTCCTTAACGAATTCCCTGTAAGTGTCGACATAACCCATACTAGCGAGTTCATCCATCCACGCTCTCTCTTCCGCCGTGAA
>JAKAPM010000014.1 GCA_021807085.1 Nanobdellota archaeon | reverse complement strand
CTACAACGAAGACGCCGATATACTGCTCATAGTGAAGGGAATAAGCGCGGAGATGCAAGCGCTCACGCAGTACGGCGGAGCGAGGCCGTACGGGGTAAGCATACTTTTCGGCGGCATGAAGAACGGCAAACCAACCCTCTACATGCTGGACCCGAGCGGCACTTTCTTCCAGTATAAGGCCGTAGGCATAGGAGGAAATTCCGAGACCATCAACAGATACTTAGAGAGCGAATACAAAGAGGGTATGGATACCGAATCTCTCATAAAACTGGGAGTGAAAGCGCTCAAGCTCGAGGAAGGGAAAGTTACACCAGAGAGATTCGAGATAGCCGTAATAGATAGTTCCGGCTTCAAGAAACTGAGCAGGGAAGAGATTGCTACTTATATATAAGACATAGTTTTTCATGGCAGACAGAGTAATAGCTAGGCTTCAGAAAAAAGACAAAAGATACGAGATATTCGTAGACTGCGACAAGGCGATGCAGATACGAAACGGAACCAGCCAGGACGTAGATTCCGCACTTATGGTGGACAGGATATTCAAGGACGTGAGGAAGGGTGAAGTCGCTGGCAACCTCGACAGGGAATTCGGCACTGACGACGTTAGACAGATAGCCCTGAAGATAATAAAAGAAGGTGACGTGCAGATAAGCGCGACCTACAGAGAAAAACAGACGGAAGCGCTCAGGAATAGGATAGTCGATTCCATAGCGTCGATGGCTATAGACAGCACGACAAACCTACCTATACCGAGACAGAGGATAGAACTCGCCATGAAGGACGTGCACCACAATTTCGACGTCAACGCGCCGGAGAAGGAACAGACAGAAGAAGTGCTGGCAAAACTGAAGAAGGTGCTTCCGATAAGGCTCGGCGAGTTCGAATACACAGCCGAGATACCGATACAATACAGCAACGAGGCGATGTTAGGTTTAAAAAGGTTGGCAAACATTAAAATAAATACAAGAAACGACAACTCGCTCACCGTGGCTTTCACGGTAAAGGCAGGTAACGAGAGCGGGGTAATAAGCAGGCTGAAGAGCGTGACGCACGGGAGTGCTGTCATAAAAAAGAAGGATTGATATGATAAACGTGAAAAACTTTGATATAGTGACGCCCGGCACTCTGCTGTCCGACGAAAACAACGGAAGAAACGGCACATACAACGAGGGAAACAACATATATTCCAAATATTTCGGAATGGTGCAGGTCAATGAGAGGGGCGTAAGCGTTGGGCCTGTGACGAGCAAGTATTTCCCTGAGGAGGGGGACGAAGTAATAGGTAGGATAGTGGAAGCAGGAAGCAAATACTGGGTGGTTGATATAGACGCCCCTTACTTAGTAAGGCTGGACAACAGAGACGTCAACTTCAGAACGGAGATGGGAGAGCTTGACAAATATATGAAGGCAGGCGAACTGATTCTGGCTAGAGTGACGATGGTGTACGTCAACAACGCTGCCGATATATCCATGAAAGGTACCAGATACGCTAAACTACCGCCGAATATGATAGTAAAGGTTGACCCGAGCAAGCTTCCGCGCCTGATAGGCAAGGAAGGTGCCACGATAAACCTCATAAAACAGGAGACCAACTGCGACATAGTTGTAGGACAGAACGGTGTCGTTTGGATAGAGGGAAAGGGAGGGAATGTGACGGCCGCGGTCGACGCGGTAAAGTTCATAGAAGAGAACTACTACAACCCTAATCTTACAGATGCTGTAAGGGAGATGCTGCAAAATGTACGAGAAAAGACTTGATAACAGGGCATTCGACGCACTTAGGCCGATGGAGGCCGAAACAGGAGTCGTACCCAACGCAAAAGGAAGCGCAAGGTTCAGGATAGGTAACACGGAAGCGGTTGCGGCGGTGTACGGACCAGAAGAGGTAAAGCCGAAGCACTTCGAGAAGTTTGACAAGGGCATCATACTTTGCAAATATGACATGCTTCCTTTCTCCGTGCCCGACAGGGCGAAACCAGGTTTCGACCGCAGGGACACCGAGATAAGCCAGGTGATAACCAACGCATTGAACCGCGCTGTATTCCTAGAAGAATTTCCCAGATCAATGATAACAGTCAGGGTTTACGTCACTCAAGCTGACGCTGGCACGAGATGTGCTAGCCTCACAGCTGCATCTATGGCGTGTGCAGACGCTGGTCTGCCGATGAGAGATTTGATTGCAGCCGTAGCGGCTGGGAGCATAGGCGGGAAAACGTGCCTGGACCTGACAAAAGAGGAAGAGGACTTGCACGAAGAAGGTGCTACGGACGTGCCGATGGGTTTTCTGCCATCAAAGGACGAGATAGTTCTCCTACAGCTGGATGGAAAAGTCACCCGCGAACAGCTCAAGGAAGTGTTGGCTGTCGGCAAGAAAGGGGCAATGGAAATATACGAGCTGGAGAAGGAAGCGCTGAAGAGGAGGGTTTCAAATGAAAGTAAAAGTTAGGGGGATTTATTCTACAGCTATAAGCAAACTGTTGATGGATGCAGGGATAGAAATAACGCAGCCTGCGGAAGCCATAAAGGGCGCGCTTGGAGCCACGAGTGAAGAAAAACCGGACGTTATGGTCGAGGATATGGAGACGAAGGAAGGAGTCTACGTGTACGGCAACGAGGCTGAGGCTGTGATAGACGCCCTGAAGGGTAAGCTGAAGAAGAGTATATTCTACAGGGAAGAAATAGGGAGGATATACTGCGGGATAATAAAGAACACGGACCAGAGGTCAAAATCTATAGTCATCACGCTCCCGGATGGAGAAGAAGGCGTGCTAGACCTGAAGAATTTCTGGGGTTACGTAAAACCTGGTTCGAAGCTGCTGGTCCAGTCCAAGGGAACGTACGACGGCAAGATAATGCTGTCCACGCAGCTGAGGCTATTCGGTGAAGACGTCATAATAATAAAGAATGGGTTCACGAAGATGAGCAAAGGCATAAGATCCAACGAGAGCAAGGACAAGCTGTACGAACTATCGAAGGACCTCAAGCTTAAGGACTGGGGAATCTTGTGGGTGCAGGGCGCCGAGAATAAGGAAAGGGAGGTCCTGAGCGACGAACTCAACAAACTGCAGGATAAAGAGCATGAGATAACCGAGAGCTTCAACAGCTGTGAGGAACCAAAGACACTGTACGAAGGCGTCGCCAAATTTTTCGTGCTGCTAGGGATAGACGATAAAGTAGTGCTGGATGAGATAAGGAAAGGAGTGATGCCGACCATAACCAACCACCACACCCTGAAATCCGCGGGCTACACCATACTGACCGACTTCGCGGAGACTCTGCTCGACAAATATTCCGAAAAAGAGATGAGAAGCAAGGTGGAGGAGACGCTTCTGAGATACGGACCGGCCAAGGACAAGCTGTACCGTCTTGCGTTCACGAGACTAAACGGCACGTCGTTCAGGGTCGATGGTATAGTGGAGGACATGACCGTCGACGGCAACGATGTTAAATCCTTGTCATTGAAGATAAGGGGGGACTGGGGCGAGAGGAAGTACGTCATAGATGCAGACAAAGAATATATGATAAGCAGAAAAAATGATGCTGAGGAGAGGACAGTCATACTCAAACCGGAAATCTTCCCGAAATTCGCGAAAATAATAACCCTCGATATAAGCTCTAAGAAGGAAGGCGAGGACGTTGTGATCAACAATGAGGATAGGATAGACAAACTCATCAAAAAGGGGGAGATACAGGATGAGCTGAAAGTGGAACTTGAGGAAGCTCTTAACGAGATAAAGAAGGTATGAGTGTGGAAAACTTTTTGTACATAAAGGAAATAGCAGACGACGGCCTTAGGATGAGCGGAAGGACCGCCTTTCAGGGCAGGAATATAAAGATAAAAACCAGTGTGATACTGCCTTCAGACGGATCGGCCTACGTGGAGATAGGCGGGACGAAGGTCCTCGCGGGAGTGAAAGTTATGGAAGGCGTGCCTTTCCCAGACAGACCCAAGGAAGGGGGGTTGATAGTCAATTTCGAAGCCTCTGAACTGGCGAGCAAATACGCTGATGACAGGATAACATACTCGATAGAAGTCGGAAGAGTGACTGACAGGGGCATAAGGGAGTCCAACCTGATAGACTTAACAAAGCTTGTGTTGGAAGAAGGCAAGAAAGCCCTGTTCGTGTACGTGGACATAGCCGCCATGAACAATGAGGGCAACCTGTTCGATGCAGCTAACATAGCCGCCCTGGCTGCGCTGCTGAATGCGAGGTACAAGAGACCAGACAGCGATGAGAGATTTCCGCTGCCTTTGGACAATTCAAAGCTATCCGTCAGCCACACTTTCGCAAAGGTGGGAAAAAGCTTATTCTTCGACCCAGACGCGGAGGAGGAAAACGCTGCGGACGCAAGGTTCACGATCGCGATAAGCGACAAGATAAACTCGATACAGAAGGGAGGAAGCGGTTTCTTCACTGCAGAGGAGATAGACACGTGCGTCGGTAAGGCGTTCGAAGCAAGGGAAAACACTATAAAAGTACTGATGGATTCGACGGGGAAATAGCAATGGAAGAATACAACAAGTTTGAGAGTGCGAGGCTAATAGGAGCAAGAGCTCTGCAGCTGGCATTCGGAGCGCCCGCACTGGTCAAGATAAACAAGAAAAGCGACACTTACATACTTATAGCAAAGAAGGAAATGGAAAAAGGAGTGCTCCCGATAACTGTAAAGAAAGACTGAACCAAATTTATATTAAGTGGAGGATAGATACAATAAAATGGTCTTCGACAGCCTGTCAGAGAAACTCAAGGAAGGCATAAAAAAACTACTTAATTCGACCGGGAACGAGAAGGTCGAAGAAGTCCTCCAGGGCATGCGGACGGCGCTGCTGGAAGGCGACGTGGACAAGGACCTTGTCGATACTCTCATGAAGAGGATAAGGGATGACATAAACGCAAAGAAAGGAAAGGGTCTGATAAGCAGGGAAAGGGTCATAGACGTGATATATTCCGACCTGGTGGACATAGTCGGCACAGAGGAGACCAAAATAAACATCACTAAAGTGCCTTACAAGATACTACTGGTCGGCCTTTTCGGTTCTGGTAAAACCACGACCGCGGCGAAACTGGCTAACTACTACAAAAAGAGAGGGTACAAAGTACTCCTCCTCGGACTGGACACTTTCAGACCTGCTGCTTACGAACAGCTCCAGCAACTGTCGAAACAGATAAACGTAAAGGTGGCTGGCGGCGGGAACGACCCTGTGAAAGCCATAAAGAACAGCCAGGGCTCGTTCAAGAATTTCGACATAATAATAGGCGACAGTGCCGGAAGGGACGCCCTTGACAGAGAGCTAGTCGATGAGATAGAGCGCATAAAAGAGGCATTTAATCCGGACAATTCAACCCTTGTGATACCAGCGGACCTGGGGCAGAACGCCAGGATGCAGGTGGAGAGGTTCCATTCGCTCCTCGGGATAAGCAATATAATACTGACCAAGACTGACGGTACGGCCAACGGTGGCGGCGCACTCACCGCCGCATACGTAAGCGGCGCGAAGGTGACGTTCATAGGTACCGGTGAGAAAATAAACGAGTTCGAGGATTTCGAGCCGAAGAGATTCGTATCCAAGCTGCTCGGGCTGGAGGGATTGGAGTCCATCCTAAGAAAAGTAGAAGAGGAAAACATAAAAGTCAGCGAGGAGAGCGTCAAGAACGTGATGAGGGGTGAGTTCAGCCTCATGGACGTTTACGAACAGTTCTCATCCACGAAGAAGATAGGCCCGGTGAGCAAGATAGCTGAATCCATACCAGGTCTACCGTCCTCTGGAAGAACAAAGGAACTGATAGAGAGGCAGGGAGAGAACCTAGACAAGTTCATAAATATAATGGATTCGATGAAGAAGGAGGAGCTTGAAAACCCCAAGACGATAGACTCCGGAAGAATAGCTAGGATAGCTAGAGGGAGCGGGCAGAGTGAGGAACTGGTCAGGGAACTGCTCGAACAGTACAGAAAGATGAAGACGGTGATGAAAATGTCTAAAAACAGGCAGTTCTCGAGCATGCTGAAAAAATTCGGGATAAACGTATGAAATGTGAAATCTGCGGCAGGGAGGTAGAGACTACTTTCCTCGGAAAGATAAGGGGCAATTACGTCAGGGCGAACGGAAAAACGCATCTTGTCTGCAACTCTTGTTTCAAAGTGGAAAAAAACACCATAAAAGAGACCTTATCAAATAAGTAATAAATACAGACAATATCTTAATGCTTAATGGGCCCGTAGCTCAACTTGGACAGAGCGGCAGACTTCTAATCTGATGGTTAAGGGTTCAAATCCCTTCGGGCCCAATTTTATAGTGGGATAATGCTATCTACCCAAAAGTGTACGCTCAGTTACTTTGAAGCAGGAAAAGATAATCAATGAATATAGTGTGTCATACAAGCCGAGCCTTTCAGATTACGTGGCAGTACATCCTGCGATAGTCTAGTTGGGTTCACAGAACTTTTTTCTCAACTGGGTGCCTTAACGGTTGCGTTGAACACAGGTATTTAAAGAAATAATCAGTCTCTTTATTAGAAACATAGAACTTATTATGGAAAAAATAAAGGGTATAATAACAGCAATGTCTAAACCGAGTTTGGGTAGACGATATATATGCGTGTCTAGTAAGCGTGAGGGGGCTAGCGATGATTACTCTACACCTAGCTATTATTCTCCATATACAATTGTCTTTAAAGAAAAACTTTTGGATATGCTCCTAGCGAAATTTGCTATAGGAGACGCCATTGAGATAGAAGCTGAACCGTATGGAAAGGAGTATGCGATTCTACAAAAAAAACTTTGGGAAGCAAAAAGTATAAAACATGTTTTTAATAGTCAAAGACGAACTTTTACAGAAGATTCGATTAAAAAATTCCATGAGCTAAGTGAAGATACAGATTTAGACGCAAAAATAATAAATACTTTTTACGCACCTGGAATTTCTAGCTTAATCCCATTGAAAGCGCTTATGCTGCTTCTTTTCATAAATAAACCCGTGAAACTTTTATTAATAAGCGAAACGGATGATTATTTTACACGCAATATATCCAAAACGATTGAAGACTTAACTAAAACTCTTTATCGACATGAGAAAACTCTGAAAGACAATCTATTTTATTATTCAAAAGAGGATCGGATGCTTTATAGCAGAGAGTTTTCGCCACAAAATGATGTTATTTTATTACAAAATCTAGACTTCAGTAAGTTCTGCGCAGAGGATTTTTATTACTTCGATCAAATTGGCTCTGGAGGTGTGAAAGTTGTTCTAGACAATAGTAATACCTTTGTTATAAGAACGCGCTACAGTTCTATAATTGCAACAACTACAATTGATTGGTTTTTTAAAAGTAAACGCGACATCCCAATAAATTATTACCTAAATAAAACCCACGATGTGCTGAGGAGCTTTGATCTTAGCTTTGTTGTCGAAGAGGGCGAAGATCGTGTAAATGGGGAAGCGACCGCTCACGAAATTTTAGACGATGGCGCAGAAAGGAACGAACGTATGGTAAATCTCGACATTTTTAGAGATTATATTCTATACGCAAAAACTATTAAAACTCATTTTGAGAAGGGGCTTAAAGCGAAAATAAAGTTAAACCCAGAGTTAATAATCAAAAAAGAACTTATTGAGGCATTGGCGGATGCAAATGCTAGACTGCGCTTAAAGAAAACCATAACTAAAGGGGATATTATAGATGCAATTAGGATAGTTAAAGCGAGTGTAGACCTACATAAATTTTTTGAAACCAGTAAGACACTAAGTTTTCAATACGACAGATATAATTTATAACGACTCTGTACTTATTTTCTTTATTTTATCCTTCAACTTCTTCAGTGTACTCCTATATTTTATCCCGAACTCCTCTTTAGCTTCTTTCGGTGTAATCTCCAATAACCTCTTGTTTAGGGCTTCTTGATCTACGTATTCTGCATAACTGGGTTTGTCTAGCGTGCCCATTCTATCTAAATTGCTGGCTTCCTTTCCTATGTATGTAAAGTCACTTATATCAAGATGCTTGGTTCAATAGCATTGTCGATATTGGGCTTAGGACAGTAATGTAAGGTCGCTTTTCTAATAGAATACAGTGTGCATAAAGCTTGATTTTATCCACTATACCTCCTAATCCAATAAACTTCTCCAACAATTTATCAATTGTTTTTTAGTGTGTTTGGTATTTTCTCTTATAGTCGCTAAGAACCTGCCCTACTCTTGCCAGAGGATGATTCTTATAGTAGAAGTCTATCTCATTGTCAATTACAGCGCCGTGAAATTCGGTCGGGTGATCCTCAAGATAAGCGTGTATAACGTCACGCAGTCCTTTTTTACCATCGATAAAATCGGACATTTCTTGGGGTTTTGTGAAATATAAGTAGCCAAAATCAGGTACAGGATCCCCCTCCCTATCCTCTTGTACTTCTTTTTCCACACGCTCACTGCTGAACTTAACGAATTTTTTCAGGTTATCGTGTGCATATTTTACAATCTTTTCTCTGTTTTTAATATATCTGGAAGCTTTTAGACTCTCGTAGTTTCTGTCTACGTGCCCTATGAAGCTGCATAATTTATTGTCCAGCGTAGGCCTCGACATGTAACGTGAGATTGACGTTACATAGCTTTTTATCTCGTCCCCGAATATCTCATACAGGTCCTTTTTACCTGTATTCTTTAATAAGTCACTTAATTTCTTCCTGCCCTTCTCGAGAAGTCCGCTGTGATACATTATGTCTATGTCGATATTCCTGTGATCTATGTATACTTCTTCCTCTTCTTTTCTTTCCATATTTACTATAGAACAGTAATAGTATTTAAACATTACTATCTAGCGATATTCCCAAGATGAGAGAGCTGCAGATAATCACTTGATAAATTTACTTTGCCGATCTCATAATTTGTTATCTCGTCCGCAATAAAGAGATAGAGAGGTTATCACAGCCTTCTTCATAGAGTACACTGGCCTACACTCACACCTGCAATCGCGGGATAGTGGTATCTTCCCGCTATCTTTCTTGTGGGATAATGCTCATTGTCTGACCAGAAACAAAAATACGGAAGCCACGGTTTAGTTTAGTAGTGGGAACCTGTTTTTTGTCGGCGTAGCTGCGCTTCACTATTCCAGATACCTTGTACTCCTTTATAGCTTTTTGTTGATACCACAATGTACTCTTATTAATTTTAAGCTTTTTCCTAAGTTCTGGCGTTATTGACATTATCTTATTACGTAATTCAACGTTATCGTTTCTGCTAATTTCTATGTTAGGTATTTCAAATTTCAGCTCTTTCTGGTCTTTCTCGATGGAATTACCTAATTTTCTCACATTATCTAATAGAATATTATCGAAAGTATAGAATTTATCTTTGTATTCAGCTCTTTTATTGAAATTTAGCGTAATTTTCTCAATAAGATAATGTATTCCTTGTTCTCTGAGACGCAAATGATAGTTTTTCCAGTTTCACAGTTCCCTCAGAGCTTTATTCTAGATTCCATTTAGATATGATCAAAGAAATTATCTTATTCCTTTTTGACGGCAGATAATAGCTGACCTAGGGTAAGGGATTCCAGATTTTGCGGAACCACTTCGAGGCTTTCCACACCCACCCCGAAACCGCTGCCGTACCCGCTAAAGGCACCGACGTCACGCCAATCGCCGCAGCCGCCGTAGCCGTCGTAGCCGCGAACCAAAGGCCGCACGCCCGCGCCGTCTTGGCGCCAAAGATAACCCGCAGAACTACTTGAAGTATCAACGTTCTTAGCCGAAAGAGGGATTCCTGTGTTCTCATCGACGTTTCTCCATCCAGAGTTTTGCGGGAAGTCTGAGAGAACGACGACACCGTTGTTTGGGGCTGCTATTACGATGACCTTGTGCTTCTCTTCTACTATCGCCATCGGAGTGACGAACAAGGCGACGTTCCTTTTGCCTATGGCTTCGTATGGTACGCAAAAGGACGGATAGACCCATTTTCTCCTCTTTTCGTCCCTGTATGCGTCAACCACGTTATCGCCCTTCCTGAAAGTGCCGTTTGGTTTTGGGTACACTAGGATCTCTCTGGCCCATGCGGGGTAATAATTAGTTAGACCTTTCCAGTCGTCCGAATCGACCAGTGTTCTTTTGTGTGTGACGTTTCTCGGCAGCCCGCCGTAAGGCTCTGCGACTTTTCTCGCTTCTAGGTAGCCGAGTTCTTTATTCAACGATCTTATCTTGGGTACCTTTGCCTTTTCCTCCTTTTCCTCGTACTGGGCAAGCAACTGCTCCAGCGTCATGTTTTCCAAGCCTTCCATTTCCATTGTAAACCTCTCTGATTTTAAACTATACTAAATAGTAGTAAGAATATAAGTAGTATTTAAACGTTTCTTTGTGCGAATGGTGGTTTTTTACTGTATACGATCGATGTACTTGGTTGAACTTTCAAAACCTGCATTACATCTACTTCCTTTTCATTAAAGGCTTTTTCCGTGCGTCACTGGTACAGCCAAAGCATAAATATTTTGTCTGTGATCGCAGGAAACTTATAAGCTAATAAGTATCATTTGAAATAGAAGTAACTTTGCTACAAATCATAAATTAGCCCTTCTACGCAAGATGTAAACAATGATTATCAGAAGTATTATAGCACCGGCCACACCGAGCAATAGATAAATATCCGGAGCGCCATTATTGCTCGAATTAGGGCCCACTAAAGAGGAATTTTCTCTTTGTGTACTATTTGTGGTGGAATTTAAAATATTTGCACTGGTATGCAACTCGAGTGACTGAAATGAAATATAATTCTTTGTTCCGTATATACGCAGTAAACTGGAGTTTGTAGAAATGTTGGTTGGCTTTGATATCACCATAGTTTTTATCCTGTATGTGGACCCATTCTGATTTAAAAAATTGACGCTAGCGTAGAAAGTACCGTTTAAAGGATATATCTCTGCTACCCCTTTTTCTAAGCTTACGTTGAATATTCCGCTTGCACTGCCGCTGTTACCAGCGGCGTATACAAAATGTCCGTAGATGGGATAGTCTAGTCCGCTCTGCATCGGAACTGTTAGGATAGGGGAGAACGAATCATTGAATAATAGTTCGTCGGGCCCTATAGATGGGTTTTGTAGGTTTCCCTCTATCCCCCACATGGAGATACCATTAGAACCAGTCGCATTGCCGTTCCACCAGTTCTCTCCTATCCCATTCTCTCCCAGGTATATGGAATTTGGATACACTTTCTGCCCGTTAACCAAAAAACCCATCATAAGAGGTATACGAATAAAATTGGTTATATTTATGGACTCAGCTGCAGCTGTTAACGTTTCTAGCCCAAGTGTTGCGCCGTCATTAGACACATTTGAGGTGACATTGAAATAACCATCTAGGTTACCTTCGACTATCGGGGTGCCATTTACCAAAAATCCCCAGTTAGTATTTGAAATCCTGATCATACTGAAGTTGTACACGTCGCCGGGGGTGAGGGGATAGTTGTAGTCTGCACCGCCAACATTCCCAAATATATTGGAGAAGATACCCCAACCCGCGTATGAAATATTATAATCTCCACGCCAATTATTAAATCCTATCTGTGCCCACCAATATTTTCCGTTGGTTCCTGAGAACCCTTCGCCTATCCATATCGCCAAGGGTGTTGGCTTTGAGTAAATTGGAGCCCTAAGCAGAAAATACATTCCTGTGTTGGTAGGTGTCTGAGACGGAACGAGATTTATTGCAAACTGCGGAGGATACATTATCAACGATGCTGTAGAGTTATCTATTCCAGCGTTATAAAGATTGTAAGCAAAAAGGGCTTTGGATTTCCCTACGTTCTTGACTTCTATGTTTATGCATCCTTTCGGCGCATTCACATAGCCGAAACTGTTACCTCCTTTTATTATAACATAATTAAAATTATTCCCGTCTAGTGTGGAATTATAAATATAATTTCCCCCGTCCGATACGATGACTGACGCCGTACCATTGTATACCCCAAAACTAAGCCCATTTACGGCTGACAAAGCCATAACTGAGTAGTTCGTACTCCTCCCGCTGATTATTGACGAAAAAGCATTGTAATGAGTAGATAACGGATATGCGGACATAGTACTATTCTTTGCAAGGAACTTGGTAAGACTCGTTATATGAACTATTAGATATGCTGAAGCGTAAGGAACGCAGCTGCCATTGTATGCATCGACTGTAATGTTGTAAGTTCCAGTCTTAGTATAAATATGAGTGGTTGGGAAGAAGCCAGAAGAAATGTTTCCGTCGCCCCAATTCCAGACAAGATATTGCGCGCCGGTAACATAGCCATTAACGACTACCGTGGAACCGTTTACTGATTGTAGATTTAATGATAGCCCTGAAGAGGCGTTGACTGGGGAGGGAAGGAGCAAAAAAAGCCCCGCAAAGAGGAAAAATAGACCAGCGCATAAGAAGGGCTTCATATCTATACAAATACAGGACTATTTTCAACCATATAAAAAGATGTTATTACTTATTCTTCATATCACCCTTTTACGATTTAAGTTGATCTACCATTCTAACTGTTAATAAAGTTACTTCTTACTATAAGTGAATTTTATTAATAGGTCGCGCAATTTTTGCTACATGACATTATCCTTCTATTTTATAGAGGACAATGGTATCCAATGGAGCGATAATTTTAGATATTTATTAATCCGATCAGGATATTAAGTTGAGTATATGCACCGTGGTGTAAAAGCACAGTCAGCCTTGGAATATATGATGACCTACGGGTGGGCCATCCTAATAATAGTGATAGTGGCTGCCATATTGTATTCTACGGGAGTATTCAATCCGTACAGTTCAATCACACAGACTATAACAGGCTTTGAACCTTTCACTGTGAGCGAACAGAGTTGCGGTAACGGCGGGCTCACACTAAATCTCCTTAACACGGCCGGACTACCTGTGGAGATACTCAACGCGTCCATTACGTCCGCGAACGGGGTGCAGACTGGCTCGACAGGATATATAAATTCCAGCATGGATATGGAAGGGGAACAGACTCTGACCTTCAGCAACAGCACATGCGACAGTTTCGGCGCATTCTACTCCGCAGAGATAACAATATGGTACCTATACAACAACGGCATAGGGCTGGTAACGACCTCTACCATGGGCGCAATAACCGGCAAGGCGGCCCTGCAGCAGACTGTGATCTTCAACGAGGTGGGATTGCCGGCCGGCACTCAATGGTCGGTCAGATACGCCAACTCAGTCAAATTATCTACGTCGTCCCAGATAGCATTCCTTTTTTCAGGAAGCTCGGTCTTCGTCCCGAGCAACGCGTCAGTAAACAAAGTGCAGTATTTCCCCTCAGTCTTTGAAGGTGTGGCAAGCAACTCGTCGATGTACTACGTAGACTACATACCTGTGAGGGACGTGTTCGTCGCTGACGGCGGAAGCGGACTGGTGTCAGTGATAAATCCGCTCACGAACGCTTTGGTCTCGAACATAAGCGTTTCAAAGAACCCATTGGGACTGAGTGTGACCCCTGACGGAAAGCTTGTATACGTGACAAACCACGGCTCCAGCAACATCTCAGTAATAAACACGTCTGACAACACTGTCGTGGCGAACATAAGCGTTGGCACGAACCCGACAGGGATAGCCACGAATTTCAAGGGTAACATAGTGTATTCGCTATCGGAGGGAGGCGGCGGCCTGATATCCAAAATAAACGCATCCACCTATCAAGTAATAAATTCATCAAAGGTTGGGGGCAGCCCGCAAGCCATAGCCATAACCCCTGACGACAGATACATGTACGTAACGCAGGCAAACACCAACACGGTGCTTTTAGTCGACGCGTCTACGCTGGCATCGATAAAATCCATTCCAGTGGGCAGCAATCCGGACGCAGTAGCGGTGTCTCCCGACGGGCGTTTTGCGTACGTGGCTAACAACGCGTCCGCCAGCGTCTCAGTGATATCAACAGCATCCGATACTGTAATAAAAACAATATCAGTAGGTTCAGAACCCCAAGCCATAGCCGTGTCGCCGAACGACAAAATCGCTTTCGTGACTAATTACGGGTCAAATTCAGTGTCTGTGATAAACATCTCGAGCCTGTCTGTGATAAATACTATCCCCGTAGGAACGAATCCAACAGGCATAGTGATACTGCCAAATTCAACAAAAATGTACGTCGCGGCATTCACCGCCGACCTAGTTTCGGTGATATACACAGGCAACTATTCGCTCGAAAAAGACATAACCAGCCTGAAAAACCCAACCGGCATAGCCGATGCCGCATCGAACAGCATATAACACACCCGGTGGGCTATCTCTTCTTCTGGTTTCCGCTTAACAAATACACCAATATACCCATGACTGCGGTGACTATGGACGACAGGAAGAGCAGGGCGAACGCGGTAGATACCGCCACCGAGGATCCCGCGTAGACCCCAAACCCGAGCAGATAATCCTCAGCCGAGTAAGGCGCGGTGCTGTAGGCTGAACTTAGCGGAAGGCCGAATAACAGGTCCACTAACATCGCCACTGCAAACAGTGCAGTAAGAACGCCGAGCAAGCCGACGAGGTTTTTAACAACTGGTTTTTTTCTGTAGAAGAAAATGAGATAGGCGAGCACCGACGTGCCGGCAAAGAACACGACCAGTATGCCGTAGTGCAGCGGCGCAGACTGCCTGAGAAAACTATCATACAAAAGAAGATAGAGCGAGGACGCCAGACCTATGGCTATTGGGAAAACGGAAGCAACCAATCCGCGCGCAGCAAACCCTTTTCTGTACGCGGCACCGAGAAGCGACAGGAGCGCTGTCATGGCTACAGCAGCTGCCAGTACATAAACGAACGGCGGCGTCTGGACTGGAGTCTTTACCGGCGTGGATACAACGCTGGAATTCGACGCAAGGACGTCCACCGTCAGTGGAACTGTGGCGGAAGAAGGATCATCGCCAGTGGCACCAACCTGCAGAACGTATTTCCCAGGTGCCACAGAACTGCCAGCGTAAATGGTTAGCTGACCGCTGAAGGTCGGATCACCGATGCTGGGTGAGGACTGATAGGTCATACCGGCCGGCGCGCCGGTAACCGACAGACTCGTTCCCCACATGCTGCCGCTTGCAAGGGTGATGGTAAAACTTGTGACGGCGGACCCGCCCTGCGACAAGTTGACAGAGGGATTTCCTATGCTGACAGTTGACGTTCCGTAGCCGGCTGCGTGCACCTGCGATACCATGAATATTATTGCGAACAGGATAAACAGCACCGCGTAACCGTCTCTCATAACAGCGTTATAACTTACCCTAATAAAAATGTTTGCTTTTGATGCAGAAGTCAGTCTGCGCCGCCGAAAAGCGTCTGTTTTCTGTCTTCCTTGTGCAGATATTTATAGACCCTGTATCCTATTCTGTTACCCAGCATCCTCCTCAATGTCTCCTCTTTCTTCTCCTTAAGTTCCGCGACTGATTTAATGCCAGAGTCGTATATCCGCCTTGACCTAACCCTACCTATATCTGGTATCGACACGAAAGGTATAAGTTCTTCCCTTATCCCATATCTGACGCGCTTCTCCAACCTTATCATCTCTGTGGTTTTTCCCCCAGATAATCTCGATAATTCCTTGAGGGCGTGGAGCAGCCATTTGATAGTCTCAAGTATGGCGTTGAACTCCCCTGGCAGGATCCTGTATTCGTCCTCGATATATTTTTCGGATTTCTCATCCACCCAGTCGTCCAGTATGTGCGCGAACTTTATCGACGCTATGTATTTCTCGTAATCTACCAGGTTCTGGTCTGCGGACAACCTGGAGGAATAGCTTTCCTCCTCGTATTTTTCGAACTCCCCCTTACCCACCCTGAGGGATGAAAATTCGTTGCTACAGAACACTACGTGGAAAACGTCGAATGGCCTGCTCTTTCCGCCGGAAGTCTTCCTGACGAAATCCATGAACAGAAGCCCTGTATACGGGTCTAGATACAGGCTGTTTATAAGTCTACCGGTTGCTGTGGCCACCAGAGAACCGCCACTCTCCTCCACGAAATCATTGTCCTCGAAAAAATCCACCGCTTCTTCAACCATAGATTCCAGATTTAGCCCCTGCTCGGACGCGAAGAGGTAATCGAAGAAGTCTTTCACGGCGCCCTTGCTGGGATACAAGCCGGTGCACAGCAGGTCTAGGACGTATCTTCGGACCGCCGAATCGTTGTTAAAACCGGAGACTATTGGCTCGGTGTCGCCGTCTATGTATTTGTCCTTTATGAAATCGTATTCCGCCTCGCTCTTGGACATTATGATTGCTGTCCCTTCCCTGTCATATTTCGGCCTGCCGGCGCGCCCTGTCATCTGCTCTATCTCCAGCGCGCGCAACGGCTCTCTCCTATATTCGTTGAACCTGTATATGGAACTTATCACGACGGTGTTGGCGGGAAGATTCACACCCATCGCCAGGGTCGGCGTGGCGAATATGAATTTCAGAAGTCCGGATTTGAAGTTCTCCTCTATGAGTCTCCTCTGCCGGTTGAGCAGGCCGGAGTGGTGGAAAGCGACCCCTTTTCTAACCATTTCTGCTAGTGTCTCGCATTGTGAGGTAGGAGAATCTAGAACGTGGAGTATCTCATCGGCTACTTTGTAGAGTTTTTCCTTGTCTTCCTCCGTCAGCGCCATGTTCACGAACTGCGCGGCCCTGCCGGCATGGGTAACTGTTAATTTTTTGGTCTCTGAAAACACCAGTGCCTGCCTCCTCCTGGACAGAAGATAAGAGAGCACATTGTCGAGGGGGCTGTCCATCGTGTTCGGCACCTCAACCCTGTCGCCGTTTATCAGCTCCCCATCAAGATACACTTTTTTGAGCAATTTTACGGGTCTGAACCTGCTCTCGACCAGTTCACAGCCGAGCCATCCAGCTATCTTGTCGGCGTTGATTATGGTGGCGCTCAGCCCTATGATCTGCGCACCGGGGTTTATCCGCTTGTTGAGGGTCACCAGGAATTCGAGTGTGGGGCCTCGTTTCGGGTCCCCGAGCACGTGTATCTCGTCGTAGACTATGCACCCGATATCCATCACATAGTTCTTTGAAAACCTTAGCAGGCTGTCCAGCTTTTCGGTAGAGACGAATATTACATCGTATTTTTCAAGGGAAGAATCGTACTCGGTAAGATCACCCATCGAAAGCGCGGATTTTACGAACGGATAATCCCTCTTGAAATCGTCGAATTTCTCGGATATGAGAGCCCTCATAGGTGCGACGTACACGGATTTCTTACCGCTGAAGAAGTTGTTCAGGACGGCGAGCTCGGCGATAAGCGTCTTCCCTGACGCGGTTGGGGAGGAGATTATCATGCTCTTCCTCTCGA
>JAKAPM010000003.1 GCA_021807085.1 Nanobdellota archaeon | reverse complement strand
TACAGCTGGGTAATTCCATAGGAAACACCATAAACATAACAAAGATAACGGCAACAAATACCAAAACGGGGGCATCGTCCTCGTTCTCGGGAAACTCCACAGTAGACCCAAATCCGGAGATATCACCAGACGGTGCCTACATCTTTTCCATTCCAAACGTATGCTTATCGGCAGGATCCAGATTCTCGATGTCCGTGGGCGTTAATTATACAGAACCCGGGCAGATATTCCCAGGACCATACTCCGTTACAGGCATAATATCTGGGGTTACATCTCCAAATTCCCCCGAATCGTTCGTGGGAAATTTTTCCAACAATGGATGTTACCACTGTGGCTCTTACGTTTATGCATCCGTATCGGGAATGCCTGTGAAAAATGATCCAAGAACAGAAGTTGTGTGGTTTTATGATAAAAATGTAACGAGTTCTGGTACTCATGATGTAGTTTCGTACAGCGATAACACTTGCATTCCGGGGGGAGGGGAATACTTCGAAATGTATGTCGCCACGGAACTGACAATAAATGCTTGGTGTACGAACGAGGCGGTTCCCTACGCCGTAAGTAATAATACATGGTATATGGGAGCATTTGTTTATAATGGCACATGGCAAATTGGATATATCGGTGCAAATGGAAATTTACAAAGTTCACATGCCGAAGCCAACGAATCTGCGGTAGCTACTTATTATTATATTGGATACGGTTTCGATGGGTTGGGAAACTGGCAAGGTCTTATAGCGAACGTGCAATTTTATAATAGCTCTCTGTCTGAAAGTCAAATTTCCTCGTTATATAATGAAGGAATTAGTGGCTCTCCGTTGTCAAATTCTAGATTACTGGCTTGGTGGCCCCTTAATGGTACGGCAAGAGATTACAGCGGAAATGCTAATAATGGCATTCTTGCGAATGGAGTGGTATTCATAAGCGATTATCAGGCCCCTTAGCGTTGCTTAAACACTGCAGGACACCTAATGTGGCGACTGCTGATACCGCTTATTGGTATTTGATTGTTTGTATCTAACCTATCCAGTAAGTCGGCTTGCCGGTATCGTCGAACCTAGCATCGGGGCATCTTGTGCGGTCTAGAAGCACTTTGCCTGCTACGGTTGAGGATTACGTTGCGACAGGATAGCTGCTTATGTACGTAAGATTGCCGGATTTTGCACTGTACTCGACCAACAATATCGTATTGTTTGTAATTCCGCTTACAGGGACTGTAAGGTTTGCGTAAGCGCCGACGGGTATTGAGGACAGAGTACCTAGTGTTGAGCCGGTTTCTGTCACAGTTATTTGAATCGTATTGATAAATACAGTACCTGTGTTCTTTACATCCGTTTCGAAGTAATACTCCCCGCTCGCATTAGTGAACTTTGCAGTTTTTACGTAAAAATACAGCCCCTTGTGCGTTGTATTTGCACTGCCGGCTGCATGCAAAACCGCAAATACAAACATGCCCACTACAACCACGATTATCAAAAACGCAACGACTGCCCCGAGGGCTTTTGCCCTTTGTCTCGCAATGCCCTGCTGGACCAGCAAATCGAATAATTTACCCATGTTTTATTATAAATTTGTTAGATTATAAACTAATAGGAGCTGTTACATTAACAATGCAGGCGGATAGGAGTCAGGGAATCCTCTTAAGTTTTATATTTTTATCAGTTATCACCAAGTAACCTCTGTCGTTGTATATATTTTTTAGATAAGTTAAGGTGCCCGCTCCAGTTACTTTCAGTCTTCTAAATCTAAAAAGGGCGTGTGCGTGCCCTAGGACCACTTCGCCCCGAAGAAGGAGTTTCTTATCCTGGCTGCGGCGGCAAATAGAAACAAAGGTAATCTTTTGTCTAATTTCTTGATAATTTTGACAAGGAACCCGGTTCTCTTATCGTCCATCAACTGCAGTTTGTTGCCGTGCATGAAAAGGAACTCCTTTTTACCCAGCCTGAGTATCAGGCTTGAAAGGCCGTAATCTGTCTTATCCTCATCCCCGCGTAAAAAATAATAATTATCCCCTACGAGTTTTTCGATTTCCCAAAAAAACCGTTTGTCGGATCCCTTTTTTTCTATGATATCTCCCAACAAAACGATTTTATCCGGCTTTTCCCCCGATATTACCTTTTTCAGGAGCGTCCTATCGGTAAAGGGATAATGTATATCGGATAAAACTAGTACTTTCATAAGATACTATGATAAAAAGCCTAATAAAGCTATCCTAACGGCATCCAGTGTCTCGTACGTATGCCTACCTGGTGCACCGGTCTGTATAATGTCTGGAGGATGGGAAACTATTCTTCATGGAGCGGTGGCTGTATGGTACAGGGATGCGGCTGTTATCTCAGCTCGCTGGTTCGAAACTGTAGGCTGTCATGATTGCTAGCGCCGGTTTCCTTATCGAATCGTACAGCCCTTCCTTCACGCTCCTGTAGTACAGAAGGGCCATTTCATCGTCTCCGGTCTTGGGTATTATAAGTTCGCCGTCGAAGAAATACAGCCTGTCCCGCCTGACAGTCTGTAGATAATCCCTGTCGTACGAAGACATGAAAGCGGCACCTATGGCCCGCAGCCCGGACTGCTCGTAAGTGCCGAGGATTCCCATTTCCGCGCCGTAAAGGTCACCGTATCTCTTGTTTAGTCGTTTCGAGAAGCCGTTACGGGCCATCTTCTCCTCCATCAACTCGGAGACCAGGCCGCTGCTGAGGCCTTGGCGGACAAGTCCGCAAAGTTTTGACAGCCAGCCGGGCTCGCTGTACGGCTTCACTCCGACATCCAGCGCGTAACGGATTGCGCCGAACAGCGCTGGGAGATCCACATTGTCTGCCGTATCGAACATTAGCTGTCTCAGGACCCCCTCCTCATCGTTTGGTTTGTCCAAGTAGTCTACGAATTCGGTCGTGATTGCTTTATGGAGCAGGGCCGGTCCTATCTCCTTGACCATCCATTCGTGGAACGAGAAGAGCGTGAATGTGTATGTGTAGAAATGCATCCCGACATCGAGGAACGGCGCGTGGAGGTTGAACGCAGGGTAAGCCATTGTGTGGTGTCTCGAGAAGAGGCTGCAGAAGATATCGTACATGCCCCATTTGGATATCAGTTTCTCGATGCTGTCGAAATAGTTGTATTCGTCGCCCCAGAACCTTTTCCTGTCGTCTTTTGATTTCTCTATCTTTTCCAGCAGGAGGGCCTCAAGCTTCTTTTTCTCCCTTCTGTTGCCCAGTATTTGGGGTAATTCCCTGGATATCGTGTAGAAGTCGCTGTATTCCAGCATGGACGTCAGGCCTTTGAGTGTGGAAAGGGCGGAGCGCAGTTCGTATCCCCTCTTAAGAGTCATGAAAGAATCGTAACCGTATTCGTCGAGCGCCTCTTTGGTGAGGCTGTTCTCCAGCAGAACCTTTTTCTTCCGTTCGGATATGTAGCTGCGCATAGGACGATGCACACCACTAATATAGAAACTAGCCCTTTCTTATACTTTTTACCTTTTCCTGTGGGATTCCTTCTTTGCCTTTTTCGGCGCCCTGTGCGTTTTCTTGGCCTTCTTATTTTTGCCCTTGTTGCTGGTGGCTTCCGTTATCTTCTTCTGGGCTCTTACCAGAATCACGTCCAGCGCCTCCAGCGACTTCCTGAAAACCCTGAAGTGCTCGTTGAGCTTCTCTTTCGAAGCGGAAATATGCTCGTTCTTGGACCTTGTGAGGTCGCTGAACTCCTGTTTTGACACTTCTCCATTGTGGAATCTCTCTGATATGTCCTTGTACTCGTCCAGTGTGCTCTCGACGTCGTCCTGCAGCTGTTTGATAGCACCGGATGCGTCAACTACCTGCTTGGTGTTGATTTCGACTTCGTGTAGCTCTATCTTATCGATTGCCATAAGTAATATTTCAGATTGATATATTTAAAGCTTACCGAAAGACCGGTTGGGACGGTCGCGGCTGCCGTTCCGCGTTGATGTGTATGATATAAGTATTAATACCGAATGATTTCTTATCTGCTATGTGGAAGTTTTGAAAACGGACAACGGTCTAACGTATATATTATATCCAATCGAGACTAGATACGTCACGGTAGCCGCAGTTACTGGCTTCGGACACATGGACGAGACAAAAAAAGAGAGCGCACACGCGCTCGAACACATGCTACTCAAGGGCACCGGGAACAGAAACTACAGAGACATCATGGAGACCCTCAAATGGGAGGCTCTCGGCGGATACAACGCGGAAACCAATACTGACATGACCAAAATGTACGCAATCGGAGCCAAAAGAAGGATGGAATCCCTTGTAGACCTTTTTGCAGACGCATTGCAGAATTCCACCTTCTCCGAAAAAATTCTTGAAGGAGAGAAAGTAAGGATAATTACGGAAACCAACGAAAGGCGCGAGAATTCAGCGTGGGAAATCTACCCAAAGGCGTACGAACTCTTCTTCGACAGCAGACGTCTGTCAGAACTCGCATACCTGCCGACAACGGAGGACATTAAAAGGATAAAAACTTGCGACCTTGAGTCGCAGTACCGCAGATTCTTCAACCCGGACAATTCCGTATTCATAGTGTACGGCGGGATAGATACCTATGCTGCGGAGAAGCGGGTCGAGATGGATTTCGCGGATTTCCGCGGCACAACGCCGAAGAGAATCTTTGAAGAGCTGAAGCCCAGGAACGAACGAAATGAAATAGAGATGGGGCTGCCAGGCCTGGAGAATTACAAGCTTTCGGTGATGATGCCGGCGCCGTTGCTCAGGGCGGACAACAGGGAGGAGAGGATAGCAATGCGCGTGGCGAGCAATCTCCTAGACAGCAACCTTACAAAGATACTCCAGGACGACTTGGGCCTTGTTTACGGGGTCGGGGCCGGGTGCAACTCTTTCCTTAGGTACGGTGCATCCGGGGTCGACACGGAGTCTGTACCGGACAAATCGGAGGAAGTCAGGAGAATCGTCTACAGGGAGATAGAAAGACTACACGACGGAGAGATAGACGCCACATTCCTAAAGAAGCTGGAGAACGCTCGACAGGACACGTCGGACATCAACGAGGATACAGATCCATTCAACGGGCCGGTGGAGCTCGCAGCGCTCGACATGGCGGCGATTCTCACGTCCGGCGACTACAGGTACGCTATAAAGGCAGCCGGCGGAAAGAATGATGTTGATATCGACAAAGTTAGAGAGGTATGCAGCAAGTATCTAGACCTAGACAAGTCCGTGACAATTTCTGTAAAGAACAAGGCCTGAACGGGGCCCTGCAATCCGTTATTTAAATCTGCCGGGACAGATACTTGTATGGAGTACAAGATTCTCGGAAAAACCGGCGAAAAGCTGACAGAGATTGGCGTCGGCACGTGGCAGCTCGACAAGCGGAACGACGAGAGCCTAAAAGCGCTCAGATTTGCGATTGACAACGGCGTGAATTTTATAGACACAGCCGAGATATACGGCACAGAAGACGTCGTGGCTAAGGCGGTAGAAGGGAAAAACGGCCTGTTCATAGCCACCAAGCTGTGGCCAACGCACTTCAGATACAACGACGCGCTGAAGGCGTGTGACGCGAGTATAAGGCGGCTCGGCGTCAAGAGGATAGACCTTTACCAGCTGCACTGGCCGAACAAGACAGTCCCGATATCGGAGACTATGAAGGCGATGGAGAAACTCGTGGACGACGGCAAGATAAGGTATATAGGAGTCAGCAATTTCAGCGAGAGGGAATTGGAAGAAGCGCTGGCGTCGATGAAAAAGTATGAGATAGTATCAAACCAGGTAGAGTACAACATACTGATGAGGGCGCCAGAGAGGGGGCTTTCTGGATACATGAAAAAGGAGGGGATGACGCTGATAGCCTACAGCCCGCTTACCCATGGCAGTGTATTCAGGAACGGTTACGAGAGATTACTGGGCGAATTGGCCACCATAGGCAAAAACTACGGCAAGACAACCGCACAGGTCATGATAAACTGGCTGATAAGGAAGGAAGGGGTGATTCCTATACCGAAGGCCAGCAGCGTTGAACACATGAAGGAGGATCTTGGAGCGACGACGTTCAAGTTAAGTGTGGAGGACGTAAAAAGAATAGATGAACTGACGAAGAGGAGAGGGCTGTACTACCACGTACACAAGAATTTCAGGCACTTCGTGACGTTCTACCTCAAGATGAGAAGGTTCGCCAAGCCCAGAAACTGACAGCGGGCTCTGCCGCTACTAAACGCCCAGCCGGGGCCTCTTCGCGCATCTGCCCGAACTGCTGAGGTAGAACGGAAGACCGTGCGATCCGACTGGAGGGGAGAGGGTTCTCCCTTGTGTCTGTTTTTCTCCCTCACGGCTAGTATCTTTTCTATCGCCTGCGGGGGAAGTTTGGTCGTTCTCTCCAGCATATATGCGTCGTATCCCAATCCGAACTCGTTTGCGAAATAGAGAACCGTGTCTATGTCCTCGTACTTAACGCCCAGGCCCGGCGATTATTCTCTTGACGACAAAATTGAGTATGCCGCCAGCTCTGTAATACTCCAGTTCTGTGGGCGTGTCTATCCTGCTGATGACAGAGGCTTCTGCCGCTTTCTTGGTGTCTCTGCCCACAAAATGCAGCTTTATTTCTGCCTTGGGTTTCATGTCTGCTGGGAGCTCTATCAAGACTGGTTCGGAGTAATCTATGTGGAGCGCTTCTACGTCCTCGCCATCCCGGAACTGCAAGGGTATTATACCCATTCCTATCAAGTTGCTCCTGTGTATCCTCTCGAAGCTTTTCGCTATCACAGCCCTTACGCCGAGAAGCGCCGGCCCTTTGCCGGCCCAGTCCCTGCTGCTTCCCTGCCCAAATTCTTTCCCGCCGAACACCACCAACGGCGTGCCGGACTCTTTGTAAGACATAGCGGCATCGAATATGGTCATCTGCTTGGCGTCGGGGTAGTGAAGTGTAAATCCCCCTTCCACGCCGGGCACAATCAGGTTCTTTATCAGGTTGTTAGCGAAGGTGCCCCTCATCATGACTTCGTGGTTGCCCCTTCTAGAACCATAGGTGTTAAAGTCGGACTGCTTCACGCCTTTCGAGATTAGGTACTGACCAGCGGGAGTGTCCTGTCCGAAGTTACCGGCGGGCGAGATGTGGTCGGTGGAAACACCGTCACCGAACACTGCCAGCACCCTGGCGTTCTCTATGCTCTTGAATGTGCCTTCCGATTTCGGGTCGAATCCGTCGAAGAACGGCGGCAGACGTATGTACGTGCTGTCCGGCTCCCATTCGTACATGGCGCCGGTAGGCACAGGGAGCTTGTTCCAGTAGGGGTTGACATTGAATATTTGGGAACCATATTCTTCCTGGAAAAGCCCTTCCCCCATGACTTTTCCGACTACTTCATCGATTTCCTGTTTTGTGGGCCAGATATCCTTCAGGTAAACGTCCTCTCCCCTGTCGTTCTTTGCCAGCGGCTCCGTGGTCAAGTCTTTTAGGACCGTGCCGGCAATCCCGAAAGCTACCAGCAGCGGGGGGGACATCAGATAGTTTGCCCTTATATCCTTGTTTATTCTCGCTTCGTAGTTTCTGTTTCCAGAGAGTACACTCGCTACCGCAAGGTTGTTTTCGTTGATAGTCCGGCTCTGCGGCTCTATTAACGGGCCAGAGTTGCCTATGCACGTTATGCATCCGAACGCCACCAGAGAATATCCGAGTTTGGCGAGGGGCTCCACCAGTCCGCCTTTCTCCAGATAGCGCATCACGACCCTAGAACCGGGCCCGAAACTGGTCTTGACTCTTCTGGTGTCAACTTTTAGGCCTTTCTCTACAGCTTTCTTCGCAAGCAACCCTGCAGCCACCATCACAGAAGGGTTGCTGGTATTGGTGCAGCTTGTTATAGATGATATGACGACGTCTCCGTCGGATAGGGTTGTCACATAACCGTCTGGATAGGTTATTTTCACGGTTTTCACGCCACTGTGGGTGGGCGCCTCCTTTATACCGCCGTTCTCGGGCGTCATGCTCTCGCCAGCCCACCTGGTGTAATCCTTGGAGTTTATCTTGTGGCCGCCATCCGTTATCTTTGCAACAAGGAAAGCGCTTTTGAAATTATCGCTTATCTTCTCCAGAGGTACTTGCTGCTTGGGCTGGCTCGGTCCGGACACACTAGGGCCTATCGATGATAAGTCGACATCGAGCACGTCGCTGTATATGACTTTGCCGTGGTCTATACCGAACATTTCCTGTGCGTTGTAGTATTTCCTTATCAGTTCTATCTGCTCGTGACTTCTCCCCGTCATCTTAAGGTAACGGAGGGTTTCCTCATCGGGGGGAAATATAGCTATCGTGGCGCCGTACTCTGGGCACATGTTGGACAGCGTAGCACGGTCCGGTAGCGAGAGCCCCCCCAGTCCTTCGCCGTAAAACTCGACGAACATCCCTACCACGCCTTTCTCCCTCAGCAGTCTGGTGAGAGTCAGCGCAAAATCAGTTGCCGTTGCCCCTTCCCTGAGCCTGCCGGTTAGGTGCACGCCTAGCACCTTTGGCGTTGCGAAGGAGACTGGTTGGTTGAGCAGAGCCGCTTCGGCCTCTATGCCCCCGACGCCGAACCCGACTACGCCGAGGGAATCCACCATGGTTGTATGGGAATCCGTACCGACCAGCGTGTCTGGGAACGCCACGATGCTGTCGCCCTGCTTTTTGGACGCAACGCAGGTCGCAAGATACTCTAGGTTGACTTGGTGACATATGCCTGCGGAGGGGGGGAAAACTCTGAAACCGTTGAAAGCGCCGGCTGCCCATTTTAGCAACTTGTATCTTTCGCTGTTTCTTTTTATCTCTATCTCTTGGTTTTTAGCCAGTGCGTCTGGAACGTCGAAGAAATCCACCTGCACCGAATGGTCGATTATTAGGTCGGTTGGTATTATCGGCTGTATAAGTTCGGGTGATTTTCCCGCCTTCACAATAATATCTCTCATCGCGGCTAGGTCTACTACCGCTGGCACTCCGGTAAAATCTTGCATTAGTATCCTGGCGACTTTGAAAGGAATGTCTCTGTCTACCGGGTTTCTGGCATTCCAACCTGCAAGTGACGCGACGTCCTCCTCCGTAATCTCCCTCCCGTCCAGGTTCCTGAGCAGCGACTCGAGCACGACCCTTATAGAAAAAGGCAATACTGACAGGTCCTTGCCAAGGCGCTTGCCGAGTTCGGGAATGGAGAAATATTTTATCGTTTTCCCGTTCAAGTCAAAGGATGTGGTTATTGCGGGGGAGAATTCGGCGTCCATGTGCCTATAACTATGTTATAAAATTTAAGCCTTACTTCGTGGGGATTCTGTACAGCCGCCTTATCCGGAAAAACGGATTTACGCCCTTTTCTTTCTTTTTCCAAGCTTTTTTGGAGTTGTGAGGCTGTAAGGATTGAAAATTTTCGATAGAGTCTTTTTATCCAGGAGACCGCTCTCTCCAGCCACGTCTTTGATGGTCCTTTTCTCCGCCACAGCCTTCTCCTCCAGCATCGCTGCTTTCTCATAACCTATGTACGGATTCAGAAGCAGGGCCATACCTGGGCTCTTCATTGCCAAATCCTCTATCCTGCTACTGTTCACTTTCATCCCTTTCACCGCTGCTCTTGTGAAAACATCCACGGCGTTGGTGAGTATCTCGATGTCGTGCAGAAGACAGTAGGCTATAAGCGGTTCCATGACATTCAACTCGAACTGCCCCGCCTGCGTTGCCAGAGTTATTGTCTCGTCGTCCCCTATCACCCTGAAGCAGACCATGTTCATCATTTCCGCGACGCTAGGGTTGACCTTGCCGGGCATTATAGACGACCCAGGCTGCACGGCTGGCAGGATTATTTCCGCCAGCCCTGTGATGGGGCCGGAATTCATCAGACGCACGTCGTTCGATATTTTAGTCATGTCGGCGGCGAATATTCTGAGTGCGCTGGAGAGCGCCATCAGGTCGGACGGGGACTCTGTCACCTCTGGTAGGTCCTTCGCTCTTCTCAGTCTGAGCCCTGTGTAGCTCCTGAGTGCCGACACGGACTCAACAACATAACGCGGATCGGCATTTACACCGGTGCCGACGGCCGTTGCGCCCAGATTCAGTTCTAGTAGTCCGTTAGCAGCGGATTTTATCCTGCCCATCGACTCGCTAACAAGATCGGCCCACGCCCCAAACTCCTGGCCAAGGCGTATTGGAGCCGCGTCCATCATGTGAGTGCGTCCGCTCTTTATAACAGAATCGTACTTCTTGGCCTTGCTGGAGAGTTCCTTCGACAGTAACGACAGGGATTTTAGAAGCTTCGGAGCCATCATCAGAGCCGCTATCTTTATCGCGCTAGGAATAACATCGTTTGACGACTGCCCCATGTTAACGTGGTCGTTGGGGTGCACGATGGAGTAATCTCCCTTCTTGCCGCCGAGCAGCTCTATCGCCCTGTTTGCGATGACTTCGTTCACGTTCATGTTGTTTGAAGTACCCTCGCCGGCCTGGTATATGTCGACTATGAACTGATTCGATAGCTTTCCCGCTAGGATTTCGTCGGAAGCCTTTATGATTGCACCCGCTATTTTCTTGTCCAAAAGCCCTATTTTGGAATTCGCTTCGGCTGCGGCCTTCTTTATCAGCACTATCGCGTTGGTGTACTCCTGGATTGGTCGTATCCTGGAAATCGGAAAATTATCGTACGCCCTCTGCGTCTGCGCGCCCCAGTAAGCATTTTTCGGGACCTTAACAGCGCCAAGGTAATCGTGCTCTGTACGGCACTCCATAGTTTACTGAAAACAACCGCTTTATTAAAGTGTTCTACTCTACGACTCGAAGAGCCATAAAACAAGGCCGGTAAAATTTTGTCTCGAGGAAGCGCCTTACGCGCTTTTTACAGCTTTACCGGCAGCCGATGGAACGCTGGGCCCGCCCTTATTTTTTCTTAGTATGGCAAACGTACCTATTGTCGTAACAATGTTTGTAAGTATTATTACATAAGCTGTTATTGTCAAGAAGGTATTCGCGTCCATTATGTTGTAGCTGACGGCGAGTATCGCAAGAGTCGCGGGCGTCACTCCCTGCGCCAATGATATGAATATTGCAACTATGTCCTTCCTCATCTCTGATTTAAACGTCGACACAGATAAGGCGAGGTACCTTGACACCATAAGTATCAGAAGGAACGATCCGCCAACAACCAGGCCGTATATCAGAGTTGAGAGAGACAGGCTGAGCACAAGCCCCAAAAAGACGAAGAAAAAGGTTTTCAGTAGGAAGGTTATCTCTCCCTGTAAATGGAAGAGTTGCTTCTCCAAGTTTGCTATCCTGACTCTTCTCCTGAGGATACTGCTTATAAATGTGTGATTACCGAGTATTATACCGAAGATTATAACAGCCAGGAAACCGCTTCCGCCCGCGTAATTAGTCAGCGAAAAGGTGAGGAAAAGCAGACCCAGCGTAAGGACATAGGTATAACTCTGTTTTTTGAGGTAATCCAATAGGTACAGCCAGAGCACGGATAAAACGAGCCCTACAACCGCACCTATGGAGAAGGAAGACGTCAACGATGTGGCAGTAGAGTAAAGCTCGGTTATGTGTATACCGTGCCCGGCTGCAGAGATTACTGTACCTCCCCCCTGGTACAGGCCCACGAACGAAAGGAATAGTATAACGAGGATTATTGAATTGAGTGCAGACTCCAGCGTCAGGAAGGTTACACTACTCTCCTTCAATCTCAGCTCCCTCGAGAGCGGTATGATGACCACTGCAGTGGTCTCACCGCCGATTATAGAACCGAGTATAAGCGACAGCACTATCGGCATGTGCAGGACAAAGGTCGAGAATAGGACTATGAATAGTACGCTTATCAGTATATAGAGAAACACCTGGAGGAAAACTCTCCACCCTTCCTTTAGAACTAGGTTCAATTTGAGGTCTATCCCACCGTGGAAAAGGACCATTATAAGAGTAAGTTCCGCGAATATGCCCAGCACGGGCATAAGCAGGCTCTCGTTTATGAGCCCGAATACCGGGCCCATAAGAAACCCCGCCAGAACAAGGAAAAGAAAGGAAGGGACGTGGGCCTTTTTGAATATCTCTTCCCCTATGAACCCTAAGAGTATTATCAGAGCCGCTATAACAAGCACAAAGGAAGTGGGATCAACTGCCATTTTTTGTCTCCCCCTTGTCACGCAGTGAGATGTGGAGAAGCACACTGTTGAACGCTATCGTAAAGAATATCACGGAGACCACCACGTCTATGAAATAAGAGGTACCGTTTATTGCGTAGCTTATCGGCAGCGCGGCTACGACCGCCGCGCCTATGCCCCTGGACATCATGGAGGCTACAACGGCCTTGTCCTTCGGCTGGTAGTCGGATTTTACGAGCGCGGCTCTTACGCCAGCCTGCCTAGCGAGGAGTATCACCAGGGCTATGACTATGCCTATCACGAAAGCGGTATAGTTCTTTATGTCTACCAGGCCGCCGAAATATACGAAAAAGAACGAAGTTGTCAGGAAGGTTACAAGATCGTTGAAGTTCTTCGACTCTTTGGTGAAAGTGAAGGAAGTGCTGTGCTTGTATTTGAGCGAGCGGAATATTGCCTCGCCGTTCGCTATGACTATACCGAAGACTAGTGAAGATACGGGTCCGCTGCCACTAAGCACTTGGACTATTATGTAGAGCAGGAAGACTATCGCGAGAGACGCTACGTAAGAGTATTCGTACTTCTTTCTCTGCAAGTGGCTCATTATAGGAACCCAAGCCATGCCGACTGCGGCGCCCAGGACTATACCTATAGAAAATTCGGAGATTATCTGGCCGGACACGTATTCCAGCGTGAGCGACGGACCGCTTATCAATACTGCGCTTATCAGTATAAGCACCAGTATTATTGTCATGGGTTCTTCTATAGTGGACTCTTGCTCTAGTATAGGGCTGACTTTGTCTATTACGAGCCCCTTCTTCTTTACCGAAGACAGGCTTATGCCGCCGACTATCAGACCCATAAGTACTGAAGGGATTATCTGGTAGAACAGGAAGTACATTGTCATGGATACCGCGAGAAATGTAAGCGTGAACGTAACAAGCGACAGCAACAACCCCCTCGATGCGTTGCGGACCAGCTTCCGCAGCCTTATGTTCAAACCAGCGTTGAAAAGGACGATTAGTATGACGAATTCAATGACGAGCTGCAGGTAGTTGGACAAAAGAGAGCGGTCGACCAGCCCGAGTATCGGACCCATAAGAATGCCGAACGCCATCAGCCATATTATATGCGAGACGGATGTCTTTCTGGCCAGAGCTCTGCCCAAAAAACCTATTATCAGCACACCGGCTATGCCCATCATCAGCAATTCCAGTGTCGTAGCATCGAACATAGTAGAGTTAATCTATGCCTTTTTAAATATTTATGAAAGCCGGCTAGAACGCGATGAAGTGTTTATTTACCTTTGAAAGGTAACTAGTCTGCGCACACTATAAAAATCTAAAGATAGTTATAATAAAATGCTCGACGAAACAATCATCGAAGATTTCAACAAGCTGATAAAGAAGGGAGATTTCGGGGAGATAAAACTGCTCGAAAGGGAATCTACTTCGATTCTGAGGGAAAAAGGGAAGAATAGGTACATAACCGAGACCGACTCCCACGGGTTCGGGATAAGGGTATACCACAACGGTCTCTCGGCGCTCGCTTCAGACACAATACTATCCAAGAAGGCTGTCAAAAAGGCTGTAGAGAGGGCGTACGGCTCCATAAAAACCAAGGGGAAGGGTGCCGTTAAGCCCGTCCAACGCGTAAAGGACGCGGAAATCAGCCCTATATGGAAAAAAGACGCGCGGTACATCGAACCATCGGAGAAAATGGAACTGGCAAAGGACACAGAGGAAGCGGCCAGGCTTAAAGGAGTGGAGCTGGTCTCCGTCGCATACGGGGACCAGACCGATCGATGGATAATAAGCAACAGTTACGGCGGCAGACTGTCTTTCTACAATTCGTATCCGCGCCTGATTGTGTCTGTCTTCGTAAAGGACGGAAATTCGATGCAGAATGTCACCAAATCTAGAGGGGGAAACGGCGGCTTCGAGCTTATGGACCGCAACGAGCTGCTTAAGATGGCGGGGGAAACGGCGGGTACAGCCCTGAAATTGCGTGGCGCGAAGCCGGTGATTGGCGGCAGATACGATACCGTACTCGACCATTCCATGACGGGTGTATACACACATGAGGCGTTCGGTCACGCTACCGAAGCGGATGCCGTCATGAACAGGTCGTCGATACTGGAGAATAGGCTTGAAAAAAGAGTCGGGCCGGAGATAGTGTCGATAGTGGACGACCCTACCATAAAAAATGCGAGGGGTTCATACCTTTTCGACCAAGAGGGTACGAAGGCTGCTAGGAGGGTGCTGGTAGATAGGGGCGTCCTTAAGAGCTACCTCCACTCCAACGAGACCGCAGGTGTAATGGGCTCGAAGCCGAACGGAGCTGCTAGAGCGATGAACCATTCATCGAATCCGATACCGAGGATGTCGAACACTTTCATATCCGCCGGGGAATTTTCAGACGATATATTTGAAGGCATAAAAAAAGGAGTGGCGTTCTACGGCTTCCAATACGGATATACTGACCCCGGGAGCGGAAAATTCATGTTCAAATCACAGTATGGCAGGATGATAAAAAACGGGAAGCTCGGAGAGTACGTAAGGGACGCGGCACTTGCTGGCAGCACGCTTGACGTGCTCAACAAAATAGACGCGATAGGTAGGAGGGTGGAATTCGATGACGGAATGTGCGGGAAACTAGGCCAGTGGGTTCCCGTGACCAGCGGCGGACCGGAGATAAGAATTAGAGGTGTGGTTGTTGGTGGACAGTGATTCGATAGGGGGGAGGATAGCGAGACTCGACCTGGATGCACAGATAGAAGTGGCCGTGCTCAAGAACAGTACGGAGAATTTCAAAATCGAGAACAAGAGGTTCAGGGGCTCGGAACTGGATGAGTCGGAAGGCGCAATAGTAAGGTGCATATACAAGGGCAGGGGCTCCATAGTCAGCGGGAACGTGGACAGGGAATCCGATATAGACGGCCTGATAAATTACGCGTACAAGCTCGCCAAAAACACCGGGTCGGACGATTTTCAACGCCGGTTCTATGGGGGGAGACCTGCAGCCGCTACCAGAACGAGAATCGGGGGTGGAAAAAGCACAGATTTCGTTGAAAGACTGATAGGGGGGGTTAATAGAGTAAAAAACAGCAAGACGCTCTATTCGCTGAATAGCGTGGCTTCAAAGGTAAGCGTTGTGATGTCTGGAGCGAACAGTTTCGGCATCGGCGGGGATATGAAGGCGGAGATATCTATGCTAGCGACCGAGGTAATATCCAAAGACGGTTCGAACCAAGGTACGGGTTCGGAATATTCTGAGTCGCGTAATCTCGATGATATAGATGTATCTGATAACTTGAGTAGCGCGTTCGGGATAGCAAAATCTATGCTCGGAGCCAAAGCAGCTCCTACATGCAACGGGCAGCTTTTGCTAGACTCGCGTGCAGCCATATCGTTCCTGGGTTCGTTCGTCTCAGCTCTTGACGGCGAGGATGTATACAAGAAGAAAAGCTTCCTAGGGAACATGAAAAACAAGGGTGTTGCAGCGAAAGGTGTATGCTTGAGCGAAAAGGCGGAGGTTGCCGGCAGTCTGTACAACAGAAGCTTCGACGACGAGTTTGTGCCAACCACATCCAAAGACATCGTAAGATACGGCGTGCTAAAAGGATTCCTCCACAGCATGTACAGCGCGGAGAAAATGCGCAGCCGTCCGACCGGAAACGATTTCTCGCTCACGAGAGGTGGCATCTCTACCGTGAACCTTGCGCTCAGGCCCGGCAGATACAGGTTCGGCGACATGCTTGCAAAAATCAAAAGAGGAATCTATATGATAGAGACTGGAGACGAGCCCAACGAAGCCACTGGCGATCTTTCGGCGATGGTCAGTGTGGGGTATTATGTGGAGAACGGAAAGATACTATACCCAGTGAAGGAGACCATGATAGGCGCGAACGTGCTGGACATGATGAGGAATGTGACGGACATAGGAAGCGACAAGCGCAGCATGTACGGGATAACGAGCCCGTCGTTGCTGATAGAAAACGTGAAGATATCCGGCAGAGCTTGACATGAAAATATTCTCAGGGAGAAGATTCGCGGTGGAGAAAAGGAAGATGGTGCTACCAAACGGGCACACTGCGAACGTCGAGATGGCGCATTCGCTCCCGGTAGCCGTAACCGTGCCTTTTCTGGATAAAGAGACGGTCATAATGCTAAAACAGTATCGCCCAGTGGTGGGAAGATGGTTGCTGGAGTTTCCGGCCGGCTTGGTAGAGGGGGGGAAAACCCAGTGGGCTGCGCCGGAAGAGAACTCGAGGAAGAGGCTGGTTACAGAGCCCACAGCCTGAAGAAGGTTACAAAACTCTACTCCTCGCCCGGATTCACGGATGAAGTCGCTTATGTATTCGCTGCAAATGGTCTTGAGAGGGGCAGACAGGAGCTCGAACCCATGGAGAACATAAAAGTGAAGGTTTTTCCTGTGCGGGAGGTGTTACGGCTGATAGACGACAAAAAGATAGACAGCTCGCTGCACGTGGCTGCTTTTCTGTCCACTCTAAGGGTTTATTAGTAAATATATACAAAAGATATCATGGTTGATCTTCTAGAGTACTGCGGGAAAAACCTGTTCAGAAAATACGGCATACCGGTACCAGAGAGCGTACTCGTGGACGCGAACGGAAAGGGGAGGGGCCTGTTCTTCCCCGCATTCCTAAAAGCCCAAGTGCCCGCGGGTCACAGGAAGGAACTCGGGGGCGTAATCATAGCGAAGAGCAAGAAGGAGCTGACGGAAGGGATAACATCGATGAAAAAGATAAGCTTCAACGGTTTCAAGCCATCTGAATTCATTCTGGAGAAACCGGAGAAAACTGATAAACAAGTTTACTTGAGCCTGTCAACCGACAGAAGTACTAGAGCCCCGGTGCTAATAGTCTCAGAGAAAGGCGGCACTGGCATAGAAAAAGTTGGAAGGGAATACATCCACACCTACACCTTAAACCCGTTCGTAGGCGTGCCAGAATACGTGAAACGGGAAATCGCCTCCGTTCTAAGCATCGGAGGAAAAAACCGCGGACGGTTGGATGAGCTGCTCGAGAGCCTGTGGCGCCTTTACACGAAAGAGGACGCAGAACTTGTGGAGATAAATCCTTTGGGAGTGTCAAAGAAAGGACTGATAGCGCTGGATTCCAAGGTGACGATAGACGATGATGCTTTGTTCAGGCACGCGGACATAAGCCCTGCAAAAAAGAGCAACCGTCTGGAGCAGAAAGCTGCGGGAGAAGGGATATCTTTCGTCAGGCTGTCTGGCGATATAGGACTTGTAGCCAACGGAGCGGGCCTTACGATGGCAACGATAGACATGATAGCAAAACTGGGGGGAAAAGCGGGGGATTTCCTGGATCTCGGAGGAACCGACGAGCCTTCTAAGGTGGCAAAGGCGATGGAGCTGGTTTCAGACTCGAAGCCAAAGGTGCTTTTGATAAACATTTTCGCTGGCGTCACAAAGGCAGATACGGTTTCGCAGGGCATAGTGGACGCCGTGGACAGGATAAAACCCAAATTCGAAATAATAGTCAGGCTGAGCGGATTCAACACGGATAAAGGTAAAAAAATCCTGGCTACGCGCGGAATAGAAGCATTTGACAACATGAGCGATGCAATCAGGACTGCCGTCCAAGCGTCGAAGCGGTGATATGGGGATACTAATGGACAAAGACACAAAGGTTCTGGTACAGGGCATAACAGGTCACCAAGGCCTGTTCCACACGAAAGCGATGCTGGAGGCGGGTACTAAGATAGTCGCGGGGGTCACACCAGGCAAGGGCGGAGAGGAAATAGACGGCATTAAGGTATATGACAGCGTCAGAAACGCAGTAAATGAAACGGGGGCGGATGCCTCTGTGGTTTTTGTTCCTGCACAGTTCGCAAAGGACGCGGTGATAGAGGCAATAGACGGGGGCATACGGCTTATAGTGATAATAACCGAACATATACCGTCACATGACATGTTAGACGTGCTCTTCTACGCGAGGATGAATGGTGCAACACTTGTGGGACCGAACTGTCCCGGGATAGCCAGCCCGGGAGTGGGTAAGATAGGAATTATCCCGAACACAGTGCTAAAGAAAGGCAGGATAGGTGTCATATCCAGGAGCGGAACCCTAACTTACGAAGTAGTCGATGCGATAAGCAAGTCTGGACTCGGAGAGAGTACTGTCGTCGGGATGGGAGGAGATAAGATACCAGGCATGACATTCAGCGATGTTCTTAGACTTTTCGAAAAGGACGAGTACACTGATGCGGTTGTGCTGGTCGGGGAGATAGGCGGTACTGCGGAGGAGGAAGCGGCTGAACTGATAGAAAAAGAATTTTCAAAACCGGCTGTTGCTTTCATAGCCGGCGTGCATGCGCCGCCGGGGAAAAGGATGGGGCACGCGGGAGCGATAATAACCGGCAACGAAGGTACCGCAGAGAGCAAGATACGTTCGTTCGAGAGGGCGGGAGTCTGCGTAGCTGAAAGTATAGAAGAAATACCAAAAGCATTGAAAGATAAACTGCCTCGGGTTGCACAGACAGATTTTAACACCTAACCTACATGTGATTACATGACCTACAAGCCTATGATGTCAAGGGATGAAGCTAGCAGAAGACTTGCACTGTGGAACGAATGGTACGTTCCAGTATCGAACAGAAAGGAAGCATCTCTAACTTTTCTCGGTAGGAAACTCATAGTACCAAAAGAAGTCTTCGTTCCAGATGCAATAACAGAACGCTTCAGCAAATCAATCCTGAAGGAGACCGAGACGGACGACAAAGTACTCGACATGGGGACTGGAAGCGGCATAAACGCGATTGTGGCCGCTTTGAAATCCAGGCGCGTACTCGCAGTGGACATAAACCCATTCGCCGTAAAGTGTGCGAGGGAGAATGCCGCGCGAAACGGCGTGTCGGACCGGGTTAAAGTTGTGAAGAGCAACCTGTTCCGCGACGTGGGTGGTAAGTTCGACCTCGTGATATTCAACCCCCCATTCGCTTGGTACAAGCCCAGGGATATACGGGAAAGAAGCGTTACAGATGAAGGGTTCAGGACGTTAAGCGCTTTCTTCAGGAACGTCGGCAAGCACCTAGAAAAGAACGGTAGAGTCATGCTGTTTTACGGCAGCGAGGGGGATATAAAGTACCTGGAGTTGCTTATAGGCCGAAACGGGTTTGAGTCCAAGATTATACATAGGGAGATGATTAGAGTGAAATCGCACGGATGGATGTACTACACTTACAAACTTACACAGAAGAAAGGGACAAACCGACGCTGAAGACGATTCATTGAATCTCTAGGGGGGCGATTGCAGGTGCGAGTACAGACCAGTGTACCCTATGAAGAAAGCTGCGAAAGCCGACAGTATCAGAAGCGCAAACAGGAAATAGTACGCGTATTTTCCCTTCCTCTTAACATTAGCGTATACGAGAGGCGAAAACAGTGCAGCCGAAGCCGATACGACGTAAAATCCGAACGAGGACAAGAAATGTGATCCGCTCTCCAGGTTGAAAGTCGACATTGAAGCCGCCCCTATTGCTATGTATACGCCCAAGAAAACGGCGAATATAGAGAGAATCCTGACGTCCATCCTCTTGTAGAGCATATAAGCACCTGCTATCATCAGCAATCCCAGAGCCAGCAACGGGTCTCCGAAAAGCATGTTGTAAGCTCCCGGCAGAGGCCAGGTAAACGACATTACGAATCCGCTGACCGCGTCGAAGATACCGAATATAAACGCCGGTGCGATGAGGACGTTGAAATCCTTTTTGCCCCTTGCCGCAAGAAACACGTACAAGGCTAGCGTGAGGGCACTGAATCCTGTAAGAAGAAGCATCACTGTTAGCGAATCTACGAACGCCATCGTATAGATTATGAGATCGTTATATTTAAATCTTTTATAACTATGTTATGTAGACGATTTTTCGCTAGCAAATTTTGCGCAGCGGACGCTGGATTTAAAAACGAAGCAAATCTGGAAATTTTAAATAGCTGAAAAGATATCAGTTCATATAAAACATAGAATATTGTGATGATCTCACATATTTTCATCGGGGGTAAAAATAATATGAGCGTAGACGTCAGTGGTGAAGACAAATTCAAGAGCGAAGTTCTGGAATCAAAAGTTCCCGTCCTGGTGGACCTGTGGGCGCCCTGGTGCATGCCTTGCCGATGGTACTCGCCGATAATAGAGGAAGTGTCGGAAGGGATGAAAGACAAGATAAAGCTAGTAAAGATAAACGTAGATGAAAATCAGGAGATAGCCGCTAAATATGGTGTGGAAGCGATACCTACCACCCTTCTCATGAAGAGCGGCAAGGTAAAATCCAGCATTGTCGGCGCTATGCAGAAAGAGCCGCTGCAGAAATGGATAAACGACAATCTATAATCGGTGTCACGTAACGATAATGGTAGAGCTCACTTGGATGACGGGGGGAAAACAAGGTAGCGGCATCGACGCAGCTCTCGGCCTTTTCTCAAGAGTGATGATGAAGTTCGGCTACAACATATACGGCTACAGGGAATATTTCTCCAACATAAAGGGTATGCACAGTTTCTTTACCGTCAGAGTCTCAGAAAATAAGATAGCTTCCATACCAAGCAGAGTGGACATGGCAATATTTTCCGACAGCGAATCGGTGCTGGGGGAGAAGAACGAAAGAGGCGATACAGTCCATGAAGGCCATGTCAGGGACGTAAAGGAGGGGGGCGTATTGATAATCGACAGCAAGGTAGACAAGAGCAGGATAGACAGAAAGGACATAACCATCCTGGACATAGATTTCGATTCTATAATAAGCAAAGTCGCGAAGAAATTCGACAAACCTACAAGCGAGGTGATGATAGCCAAGAATATAGTCTGCGTATCCGCCTCTGCGTATCTTTTGGGATTTGATGAAAGCACGATAGCCGACGCAATAATAAGCGAGTTCGCGAAAAAACCGAAGAGCGTAATAGATTTGGACATATCGGTTTCAGAGGGCACCATCGACTACTTAAAGGGCAGGAACGAAGCTGTTGTGAACGAGACGATAAACCACATAAAGTCGAGGGGTCTGCAGCCGGCCCTGAATCTTGAGAAGTCCGGCAAAGAATCACAGATATACATGGAGGGTTTCACGTCTACAGCCATAGGGAAGGCCATAGCTGGGTGCAAAATGCAAATATACTATCCGATAACACCGGCCAGTGACGAGAGTGTATTCATAGAATCGCATCCGGAGCTAGGGATAAGGGTGATACAGCCGGAGAGTGAACTAGCGGTCTTCGCAATGACGGTTGGTGCAAGCATAGCTGGAGTCAGGGCGTCCAGCTCAACGTCGGGACCAGGCATGTCGTTGATGGCAGAAACAGTCACGTGGGCGGGAATGAACGAGGTGCCCGTGGTGCTTGTCGACCACCAGAGAGGTGCACCGGCTACAGGGCAGCCGACCAGAACGGAACAGAGCGATCTGATGTTTGCTGTACACCAAGGACACGGCGACTTCGGTAGGATGATAATAGCGCCTGGAGACGTCGAAGAATCGATAGAGATGACTGCAAATGCGTTCAACTACGCGGAGAAGTATCAGTTGCCAGTAATTGTGCTTGGCGAGAAAGCGATATCGCAAGGCTCCATGAATATGGACAAGAAGACAATACTCGACATAAAGGATAGATACAGAGTCGATAGGGGAAAACTCATATACAAAACGGACGGTTCTTACAAGAGGTTCGAATTTACAGATGATAATATATCCCCAAGGATAATTCCAGGCAACCCAGACGCAATTTTCTGGATGACCGGAGACGAACACGACGAGTGGGGACATGTATCTGAAGAGCCCAACAACAGAATAAAGATGATGCAGAAAAGAAACGGGAAATACGACAAGATACTCAGCGAACTAAAACCAGAAGAAAAATTCAGAATCATCGGCGATACGGACGGAGCTGATTTGCTACTTGTCACGTGGGGTAGCCCTTCCGCCGCGGCTATAGACGCCATTAATGGCAAAGATAACGTTGCGATACTCCAGATAAAACTGATACATCCGCTGCCGAAAGAAGTTCCGGATATCTTGAGAAAAGCAAAAAACACGGTCATCCTAGAAGAGAACATATCTGCACAGCTAAAACAACACATCGCATCAGAGAGCGGATTCGTGATACCCAACGAGATACTAAAGTACAACGGAAGATTGATAAGATACGACGAGGTATCCGACGCTATAGACAAGATAAAGAAGGGAGAACATAAGGTGATACTAAATGCCTACTGAAAGCGATGACCGGTTGAAAAAACAGACGACAGTGTCCAGTCTCACATCGAACGAATTCAACGACTGGTGTCCTGGCTGCCTGCTCCCCGACAATATAATAATAGGAAATCCTTCGGCAAAAGCGATACAGGCGTTTAAAGTAGGAGATAAAGTTCTTGGAAGCGATGGGTACTTTCACAGAATAGACGAAGTCATGACTCATATACACAAAGGAAGGATATACCGACTTAATACTGCCTACTTCGGTGAGACTACTCTAACGAATGAACACCCAGCGCTGATTGTAAGAAAAGAGAACGTTGCTAGAGGCTCTATCAAAACAGAATGGGTCGAAGCCGAGAAGTTAAACGTTGGGGACTATGTCGCTTACCCTGTGATGAAGGCCGAAATAGACATCGATACACTTTCGATAGCATACAAAAAGAAAAAGAAGGATACACGAAGCAAATCGCTGCCCGCAGAAATAAAGGTTGACAGCGATTTTCTTAAACTGGCAGGCTATTACATAGCAGAAGGAAATGTACATGAAAGAGAGATAGTACTAACGTTTGGAAAAACTGAACAAGAACTCGCTGAAGATGCGAAGAAACTTTTCTCCAAAGTATTCGGATTGGCTGCTACTATAAAGGACAGATCGGCAAAAAAAGGCTCTATAGAAGTGCATGTAAGTTCATCATATCTATCAGAGATATTTTTGGAATGGTTCGGTGACTGCGCTGCGGAGAAAAGAATTCCGCACAATCTTGTGCTGCTGCCCCCGAAAAAGCAGATACACCTACTAGTAGGATTGTGGAGAGGTGATGGATTCATCAATACTCAAAAATTGAGGACGGGATACAAGACAATTTCACCTGTTCTAAAAGAGCAGATAAAGATGCTCTTACTAAGGCAGTCCATAGTTCCGTATGTATACAAAAATAAATCTTATGGGATCCACAAAGAGTCTTATTCTATCGAAGTAAAAAACAGCCACTACAATGGACTTATAAAATTATTTGGGATAAAATCGGAAGAAGCAAAAATTTCCGATGCAGCGCACTTTATGTCATTCCGAGATGATAGTTATTTGTACCTCAGGATAAGAAGCTTGGACAGTTTCTATTACAACGGTCCGGTTTACAACTTCGAAGTTGAGGATGTAAATTCTTATGTAAGCAATTCAGCGACGCTGCATAACTGCGGTGACTCGGGGATAGTCCTCGGTGTTAAGACCGCGATAGTGGAAGCCGGACTGGATCCCAACAAGACAGTAATAGTTTCCGGGATAGGATGTTCCTCCAAGCTGCCTCATCTTGTTAATGTCAACGGCGTGCACACTCTCCACGGAAGAGCTATACCGTTTGCAGAGGGGATAAAACTCGCAAATCCAGATCTAAATGTGCTCATAGACAGTGGTGACGGTGACACGTATGGTATAGGTGTCGGGCATTTCATAAGCGCTGGCAGAAGGAACGTTGACATAAAATTGTTCGTGCACGATAACGGCGTTTACTCGCTCACGAAAGGCCAGGCAAGTCCAACGCTACCAGAAGGGAGAAAAACCAAATCCCTCCCCGCTCCGAACATAAATGGTGCACTTAATCCCCTGTCGCTAGCGATAATGGCGGGTTACACTTTCGTTGCGAGGACGCAGAGCTTCAAGGTGAAAGAGATGTCAGATGTTATGATAGCGGCGATAAAGCACAAAGGCCTTGCTCTGGTCGACATAATGCAGGGATGTCCTACTTATAACCCGGAATTCACGTCCGCCGCGTGGTTCAACCAGCACCTCAAACCGCTGCCGCAGGAATATGATGGTATGGTTAAGAACCCATCGGATAAGAATGAGGTAGACGATAAGAAGCTAGGAGCGCTTAAGATGTTGCTCAGCGAGAATCCGGATAATATGCATACAGGGATCTTCTACCAATGCGAAGATCCTGATGTTTTCGAGAGCCGGCTCTCCGCCAGAGGCATAAAACCACCCCTCACTCTCAACATTTCTGACAAAGAAGGTAAGTCCACTACAGACATAGAACTTTTGTTGAAATCGTTAGAGGTGTAAGTAAATGAGTGGGAACATGATACACTCTGGATTAGAAGGGGTGTACATAGAGAAATCCTCTATATGCAAGGTTGATGGAGAGAAAGGTAAGCTCTACTACAGGGGATACTGCATAGAGGATCTGGCCGAAAAGTCCACGTACGAAGAAGTTTGTTACTTGATACTGTACAACAAGTTACCGAAAAAAAAAGAGCTGGAAGAATTTTCGGAAAAACTGAAAAGAGAGCGTACTCTCTCTAAAGAAGTGCTGGAGATAATAAAAAATATGGCGGCTAAAGCCCACGTCCTGGACACTCTTAGAACTGCCATGTCGGCGATATCCGCCGACGATCCGGAGCCATACAGCGCAGACGAAAGTGTCAACATAGAGAAGGCAATAAGGATAATAGCAAAGACCGCAACGATTTCGGCCGCAATAGGCAGAACAAAGAAAGGAAAAGAGATTATACAGCCAGACAACTCGTTGGACCATTCCGAAAACTTCCTGTATATGCTGACTGGGAACAAGCCGGATAGAGAAAAGACAAAGCTGATTGATGTTATGTTTATACTCCACGCAGAACACAGCTCTAACGCGTCGACTTTCGGCGCACTAGTGGCGTGTTCGACGCTAGCAGATATATATTCCGCTGTCGTAGCTGGAGAAGCCACTCTCAAGGGGCCACTGCATGGAGGAGCAGACGAAGCTGCTGTCAGAATGATGGAGAGCATAGGCGACCCTGCAAACACGGAGAAATACATAGACGAGGCACTCGCAGGCAAAAAGAAGATAATGGGATTCGGACACAGGGTATACAAAGCTTACGATCCACGGGCGAAGATACTCAAGAGATACCTAGACGAGATAGACGGTAACGATGAAGAAGACATAAACAAGCTTGTCAGGATAGCACTGACGGCGGAGAAGATAATGATAGAGCGGTTGGGAAAAAGCCACGGCATATGGCCGAACGTCGATTTTTTTGCTGGCCCTCTGTATATGCACATGGGGATAAAGCCGGAGATGTTCGACACAGTTTTCAGCTCGAGCAGAACCGTTGGGTGGTGCGCACATGTCATAGAATACTGGAAGGATAATAAACTGTTCAGACCCTTGGAAGAGTACACAGGCAAGACTGACCTGGAGTATATCCCAATCGAGCAGAGGCGCTGACATGACCACTACGGAAACTGTAAAAACTGATATATTGATAGTGGGAGCGGGGGGTTCTGGTATGAGGGCCGCGCTCGAAGCTATAAGGCACGACGCCAGCGTAACTATAGTCTCAAAGTCGCTTCTCGGAAAAGCCCATACCGTGATGGCTGAAGGGGGTATAGCAGCCGCACTCGGTGATGTAGATCCAGAAGACAACTGGAAAATACACTTTAAAGACACGATGGTTGAGGGGGTGTACATATCAGACTGGAGATTCGCGGAGAAATTAGCAAAGGAGGCACCGGATAGAGTGTATGAACTGGAGAGGATGGGTGCACTGTTTGACAGGACTCCGGAGAAAAAAATAATGCAGCGCGCCTTCGGAGCGCACACTTACAGACGGCTGTGCCATGTGGGGGATAAAACGGGACTAGAATTACTCAGAACACTTGAAGACCAGATACTGCACAACGAAAACGTGCACGTATACGACGAGGTGTTTATAACTAAGCTGGTGAAAAACAGGGGGAAAGTGACTGGTGCGATAGGGCTCAGCATGAGAACTGGTAAGCTAATGATTTTTGAATCCAAAGCCGTGCTAATTGCATCTGGAGGGTGCGGAAGGATATTTGAAGTTACTTCAAATTCGTGGGAGAGCACCGGCGATGGATTGGCATTGGCATTCGAAGGGGGCGCTGACATGATGGATATGGAAATGATGCAGTTCCATCCAACTGGTATGGTATGGCCTCCTGGGGTGAGGGGGCTGCTGGTTACTGAGAGCATTAGGGGGGACGGAGGCTTCCTCTACAATTCAAAGGGAGAGAGATTCATGCTGAGGTATTCACCGCAGAAAAAGGAACTAGACGCAAGGGACGTGGTTGCAAGGGCGATATTCAACGAAATAAAGGAAGGGAGAGGCACCGGGCACGGCGGTGTATACCTCGACATTTCATACAAAGGAAAAGATTTCATAATGAAAAAACTACCTGGTATGTACATGCAGTTCAAAGAGTTTGCCGGCATAGATATATCAAAGGAGAAAATGGAAGTGGCTCCTACAACCCACTATTTCATGGGAGGGATAAAGGTAGATCCTGATACTACGTCATCTAGCGTCGGCGGCCTGTTCGCTGTCGGAGAAGCCGCATCCGGTGTGCATGGAGCAAACAGGCTAGGCGGCAACTCTCTCGCCGATCTTTTAGTTTTCGGCAAATACGCAGGTATAGGGGTGTCTGAATACGCAAAAAAGAGCGAGTTGCAGGAGATACAGAAAGAAACTGTGGAAAGGGAAGCGGACAGAATAAAATCATTTCTCAAGAAAGACGGAACTAACCCATATACTTTAACAGAAAAGCTCAGGAAAACAATGTCTGAGAATGTTGGGATAGAAAGAGAAGAGAAAGGCTTGATGAAGGCCCTATCGACGATAGAAGAGATAAAGAAGGAATACAAAAACGTAGGTGTTGGAGGAGGATTGAACTTCAACCCAGGACTCCTCCAGTGCTTTGAATTGCACAATATGCTGACGATAGCAGAATTGATTGTCAAGGGTGCCTTGCTCAGAAAGGAGAGTAGGGGTGCTCATTTCAGACTGGATTATCCAAAGAAGAGCAGGGAATGGAAGAAGAACATTGTTTTCAGGAAAAGCGGTGAAAAACTGGAATCGTATACTTCACAACCGCCGGAAATCCCATCGTATTTACTAGAGACATTACCGGAGGAAAGATATGACTGACAGTGTCATTCTAAGCGTATACAGGCAGGATCCTTCAAAAGATAAAGAGGGAAAATTCCAGGATTTCGAGGTACCTGTGAAGGAAGGGATGGTAGTCCTTGACGCTGTACATTATATAGAGAACAACCTTGATCCGACACTGGCGGTCAGATGGAACTGCAAGGCTGCGAGATGTGGCTCGTGCGCCGCGGAAATAGATGGTAAACCGTCCTTGATGTGCAAGACGCGGGTGGATTCACTAAAAGACAACAAGATACACGTCGCTCCCATGCGGGCCTTTCCACTGGTCAAAGACCTGGTGACTGACGTATCCGCGAACTGGGTGACCGCGAGAAAGATACCGCCATTCACACCGAGAGAGAACGTCAAGGAACCCTGGAGGATAGAAGAGATGGATGTGCTTCGCTCAAGAGAGTTCAGGAACTGCATAGAATGTTTCCTGTGCCTGGATGTATGCCATGTGATAAGAGAGCACGACACCGATTATGTAGGTCCATGGTTTATAGTAAAAGCGGCGTCGCTAGACATGCACCCTCTCGACGCATTAGACAGGTCGTACGCCCTCAACAAGAACATGGGACTCGGCTATTGCAACATAACCAAGTGCTGCCAGGAGACATGCCCTGAAGGTATAAGGATAACCGACAATGCGATAATACCCGAGAAGGAGAGGGTTGTGGACGGTAGATACGACCCATTGTTCCTGGCAGTTAAGAAGATAAAGAAGATTATGGGAAGGGATGGAAGAGAATAAAAGCCTGCTACGGTCTATTATACCTTCGGAGCTACTGGAGCCGAACTGGAGGCTGTGGTCGTTCGTCATCCTTATAGTAGCCAGCATGTCCGCACTTATAGTGCTCCCAGTCAAGAGTTTCGACGGTTATGTAGATCCTTTCTATTCGCCAACTGTGCTGTTAGTGCCTGTCGCGGGCTTGCTGAGGCTTACCTGTTACGCATTCAGGAAGAACTACCACAGGCATCTTTTCAAACACCCTTTGGACTGTACCACCTCTGCAAGGGGGGATTCTGAGACCAGAAGTTACTCTGGCGAAACGAAATTCTTCAGATTGGAGAACGCACACAGGTATTTTGTGTACGCGGGCATAGCGATACTTCCTTTCTTCTACTACGATATGGTAGGTTCCATAACATACGCAGGTGGTTTAACTCTGAGACTTGGAAGTGTGTTGATGGCGGCAGAAGTGGTGGCGCTTACCCTCTGGCTGGCGTCCTGCCACTCTATAAGGCACCTGGTTGGTGGCAGAACGGACTGCTACGGCTGCGAATTCGCGGGTAACAAGAAAAACGCGGTATGGAGGGGACAGTCCTACCTAAACAGACATCACGAGCTGCTTGCGTGGGCTGGGCTGATATTGATAGTAGCCGTAGACCTATATCTAAGAGGGCTGGCGGCGGGTATGCCCATAGACGCGACAATACTGAGGATAGTATGAAAAAAATAATTCCATCGAGATACAGATACCCTCTTTTTTTCGTCAGTATAATGCTCCTATCATTAACCGCCTTGACATACAAGATGGTGAGGCCGCCTCTACAAGTCACTGAGGCGGTAGGTATCATAGGATTTGCGCTGTTAACTCTCTCGACACTCTGACGCAGGAGTTAATGATAGCTGGGTAACAAGACATAAATCTAAATTAGGGAGACCATGGCGACAAAACGCATGCTTATGTGATACACAAATAAACTCAAGACTCGAGAAGAAAAATAGCATTGGAAAAACGCCCTGACATGACTTCTAGCATATTAATACCGGCATGCTTAAACTAGTATGAAGTTCGAGGAACTCAGCGAGTATTTCCAGAAACTCGAAGCTACCACGAAACGCCTCGAGATGTTTGACATACTGTCTGAGGTATTCTCAAGAGCGGACAGAAGGGACATAGCAAAGACTGTTTACCTCATGCAGGAGGAACTACTGCCGCCCTTCTTCGATATACAGCTTGGTATGGCGGATAGAATGGTGGAGAAAGCTATATCCGACGCCCACAATGTGGATCTGGAGACTGTAAAAGCCTACAGCAAAAAGGTTGGCGACCTGGGAGAGGCCGCGGAGAAATATGACCATAGAAAGGAAAAATCGGAACTGTCGGTGTCGGAAGTGTACGATAGGATATTCGAGCTATCGAAGATATCGGGAAGTGGCAGCGTAGAGGGCAAGATCACTTCGCTGGCAAAACTTCTGAAGGAAGTGTCGCCTCTGAGCTCTAGGTATATAATAAGGTTCGTGATGGGAAAACTCAGATTGGGCGTCGGCGAGGCAACGATAATGGAAGCGCTGTCGAAAGCAAAGACCGGCAAAAGAGAGTTTAAGGCCTCGCTAGAAAGAGCATACAACCTCTGTTCTGACCTAGGTTATGTAGCGGAAGTGTTCTACGACAAAGGGGAAGAAGGGATAAGAAAATTCGAAGTAAGAGTAATGAGGCCGATAAGGCCGGCACTGGCGGAGCGCTTGCCAAGCGCGGAAGATATAATCAAAAAGCTAGGTAGGTGCGCGGTGGACCAAAAACTGGACGGTTTCAGGGCGCAGGTACACAAGGACGGTGAGAAAGTGAAGATCTTTTCAAGGAACCTTGAGGATATAACGCACTTCATGCCAGAGATTGTAGCCGCCGTAAAGAAACTCAAACACAGGAGGATGATATTCGACGGAGAGGCCCTAACATACGATGAAGATACAAACACCCTCTATCCGTTCCAGATAACCATACAGAGGAAGCGCAAGCACAATATAGAAGAAGTTTCAGAAAACTTTCCGCTGAGACTGTTCGTTTTTGACATGATGCTACTGGATGACCTCGACCTTATGAACGAACCGTACGTAAAAAGGAGGGAGATGGTGGACGAGACATTTGCGGAAGATTCCACGATATGCAAGAACAAGGAGATAGTTACCGACAGCGTCAAGGAGTTCACAAAATTCTTCGAAGAGACTGTCGGCGCAGGATTAGAAGGGGTTGTGGCCAAGAAGCTCGATTCTCCCTACTCCGCAGGGGCAAGGAATTTCGACTGGATAAAGATGAAGAGATCGTATAAGTCACAGCTATCCGACACTGTAGATATAGTAATACTCGGCTACTTTAAGGGCCGTGGAATGAGAGCAAATTTCGGGATAGGTGCTGTGCTCGGGGGGGTATACAACAAAAACAGGGACGAATTTGAGACTCTTACAAAGGTAGGTTCGGGCTTCTCAGAAGAACAGTTCAGGGAGTTGAGAAAAATGCTGGATGAAATCAGCACCGAGAAAAAACCGGCTCGCGTCAATTCGATAATGGAACCGGACGTTTGGGTTATGCCGAGGTATGTCATAACTGTAAAAGCTGACGAGATAACTAGGAGTCCGATACACACATGCGGACAGGAGAACGGAGTGGGTTACGCACTCAGGTTCCCGAGGGCAGTATCATTTTTAAGAAGCGACAAGGACGCGGGGGATGTCAATACCACTCACGAAATAATCGAGATGTTCAAAGGACAGAAAAACGTAAAACTAAAGGCCTGACGGGGAACGGATTTAAGTCGAAAGAGTGTAGGATTAGTATGTTGTTTCACGAAGGCAGCAATTCATTTTTGGAGGAAGTGGTGGACTTTGACAGCGCCAAATATGTGGTACTGCCGATACCTATGGAGATTACCACGTCATATCTGAAGGGCACGAGATTCGCGCCAAAATCAATAATAGATGCATCGAGGTCGCTGGAGAATTACAACCAGGAATTAGATTACGAGATAAGAGGCAAAGTATTCACAACAAACGAGATAGAGATTCCTCCAGACACAGAAAAAGCCTTAGAAACTATAAAAACCACCGTGTCCGACGTGCTGGCAAGCGGAAAATTTCCAATCCTGATAGGTGGGGAACACCTCCTTACTTACGGGGCGTCTGGGGCGTTCGATCAGGACGTTTTGTTCGTCATATTCGACGCACACGCAGATTTCAAAGACGCAGTCTACGGCGTACCGTTGAATCACGCTAGCGATTCCAGGCTGGTAAACGGCAGAAACGGTGTGGTCTTGGTCGGCGTAAGGAGCCTGAGCCTAGAGGAGAAAAAAGAGATCGAGTCGAGGGGGCTCGCTATACTGTATATGGACCAGATTAGAAAACAGGAGAGTAAAGATAGCCTTGCAAGAAAAATCTCCGGCAGAAAAGTCTACATAAGCGTAGATATGGATGTGTTTGACCCGTCGATAGCACCGGGAGTTGGTACTCCGCAGCCGAATGGTTTACTGTACACCGACATGATAGAATACATGTTCATTATAATAAAGAACTCAGAGATAGTAGGTATGGATGTCACGGAAGTAAAACCGGAACCTGACAATAAGGCGACGGAAGTACTGGCGGCTAAGATAATAACTGATGTGATATCACTGAATGAAAAGAAATATGAGTGAAGGGCAATCCGCACTGGAATACATGATGACCTATGGATGGGCCATCCTCATAATAGTGATAGTTGCCGCGGTTCTCTATTCATTCGGTGTTTTTTCGCCGTCCAGTTCTACTTCTAACACAGTAACTGGCTTTGGAGGATTCAGTATACAAGTTGCTTGTATCCAAGGGGGTGCGTTGGTATTGCAAATATTAAATGGCCAAGGCTATACAATAAATATAACGCGAATTAATAGTACTGGTTCAGATGGGCAAGCCGTCTCTATACCGACGGCGTTGATTATTACTACCGGACAAACACAACTGGCATTCGTACCAGATGCTTGCACAACAACCACTGGTGTTTCTTACTCAAACCAAGTAACCATAACTTATACTGAGCCGGGACAGGTATTCCCAGGACCTTACTTCTCTGAGGGTAAGGCTACAGGCATTGCGATTAGTACAAAACCTAATGTTGTTGGCAATTTTAACGGTGTAAATAGCATAATCAATACAAGTACAGTACCTACCACCGCAATCTCTTCCGTTACAATTACTGGCTGGGTATACCTCCCCTCAACATCAGAAGCCGGCGCTTTCATAACAATCGGGGTTACAAATGGCATCTGTGGTTCAAACGGAGGTTACGCTCTTGGTGTTGGTGTGAATAATCAGTTCAGTAGCGGTCACGATGGAAATAATCTTATTGGTTTATATGAATGCGTACACTGGTTAGGAACCGCTCAATTTGGGTCAACAGGCTGGTACTTTGTAGCTATGATAATAAATTCAACAAGTGGAGTAAATTATTACATTAATTCCAATTATGATCTAGGATATGGGGATTATACACCACAGAGCCCTGCTACTGGCTGGGTCGAGTTGGGCGGCTGGACGTGGAGTAGCATTTCTTCGTACTTTACTGGAAAATTGAGCGATTTTCAAGTTTACAATAGTGTTTTGTCGGGGTCGCAAATAACTGCACTTTACAACGAGGGACTTGGTGGCGGTCCGGTTTCTAATTCTAATTTGGTTGGGTGGTGGCCGCTGGACGGCAACGCCAACGACTACAGCGGAAACGGCAACAACGGAGTCGCTACGAACGTGAGTTGGGTGGCGCCTTAAGTTTTTAAGTTAGTGCATCTTTATTCTCATATGCAGAGATCCCAGGCTGCCTTGGAATTTCTAACCACGTACGCGTGGGCTATAGCTGTAATAGTGGTCGGTGTGGCTATAGTACTAGCTTACGGTATATTCAATTCTAGAAGCTCCCTGCCCAACACGGTAATAAATGGGTTCAGTGGTGCTATTGTCAAGGAAGCGGTGGCCAACTCGACGACTCTGGAGTTCACAGTGTCCGACTCTCTAGCGGAGAAAATAAATATAATTTCCATATACGTCGCATCTAATGGAGCAAACCTGACTAGTTTCTCGTGCCTCAATTACACACTGTATACAGGCCAGCAGACGCCATGCAGCGTACCGGGCTCATTCAATGGAAACAGCAATTCAGTTAGTATAGTGTACACATACTACAACGGAGCGTTCAATGAGAGGGACGTATCAATCGGAAGCATACTCACAAACCCCGTAACCGGGAAGATAAAATATAATCCAAATCCCTAGATATGAGTGGCGCTTATCACTAGTCCACCGACTGATGAGAAAACTAGGGTGACTATAAAGGTTATCAGCACGTACAATATCATTGACATCAGCAGCATAGAGGCGATGGTCTCCCTCATTAGTATTCTATCGCCTGGCTGCGATATAGTAGATATCGCGTAGCCTATTATTGAAGCCAGCGAGACCAGGTAAATCCCTATTATTATCTGGAAAGTGTATAGCGGGATGGCACCGCCACTAAGGTTAAAAAGACCGAAAGCAAAGGGCACGACAGAGGAGATACCTCCAGGAGCCGATGTACTCGATACACCCGTCTGTATGGCGCTTATACTGCCAGAGAGTGACCTAAGCACGGTTCCTATAAGGGTGGTAAGTCCCACCACAATGCCGGCCATCGCAGGACTCAGCAGACCGACCTCAACCCTCATACCAGAAGTAACCTCTTCCAAGAGGGAACGCACCTGTTCCTCTATCTTCTTCAGATTGGAAAGATGCTTTGACACGTACATGGCGGCGGATGCGGCGTTTCCGACGCTCTTCTCAGCGGAGCCTATGAATATCCGAGTCGCCGAGATTATCATCGGCGAAGGGAAGAACCTAACCGAGCCGTTTATTTTGTTGAAAAACGCGTCGCGCAGGGACATGCCTAGCTTCCGCATATTGTTGACTGTTATTTGGAAAAAGGAGGCCACTGGCGTATTCTTCATGTTGTCGCTAACCTTTATTATAGTGGTCTCCGCAGGGTAACCCTGCGCCAAGAAAGAGCCCATCTGGGAGAGAGCTACGCCGAACGAGGATTCTATATTGACAAGTTCCTCCTCGCTCTCTCTCAGCTGCACTACAGAAAGTTTGAAGTAGACAAAAAGGGAAAAGCCTATCCCGGCGGTTATAAACATAGATATGTATATCTGATTGGGCCCGAACACCGAGAGATACGGGGACAGGAAATAGACGGGTACCATAAATAGCGCGAAGACCGCTGCAGCGGGTATGAGTGCGTTTATAGGTACCTTCCTAGAGCCAAGCTTTATGTTAAACGTCCCGAGTTTTGGAAGGTTAGGTATATTGCTGAGGTCCGGAGCGCCGAAACCGCTCGGTCTTGTCAGAAGTTTAGTCCTAATCAGAAAATAAACCAGCAGCGGTAGCGCTATATCGTACATTAGTGCGAGTAGGACGCCGAAATCTGGTATGGCCACGAAAGCCATCAGCATTGGCGCCAGCACCAGGCCCAGAACAGGCAGCACCATACCCAGCATGTATATCGTATTCAGCGGCTCTTTTAGAGACGAGGCGTACTTCGTCATAGAATTGTATGTGCCCGACAGTATCCTATCTGATGCCTCATCAAGAAGTTCCAACCTCCTCGACTCTTCCTCCTGCGAGACTGAGCTCTCTATAAGGAATATTGCGTCGGTGAAAGCCGGGCTAGTCTTCATCCACTTCTTTGAATAGTCGTCGAGAGCTTCCTTTATGTTGGCGTATTTTCTGGCGGCAGTGTCCCATATGAGTTTCTTCAAATCGAAGGCGATATAGCTGTTCAGGTTGTCGGATGCGAACTGCACGGCTCCTTCAAGGTTCGGCGTCTGCCTCATGAATATCACTATATACAGTATAGTAGTGACCAGGTCTCCAGAAGCCTTGCTCATCCTGACTGCCATCTGTTGCTTCGGAAAATACTGCACGCCGAAAAGTGCGATTATCCCCAAGAATATGGCGATTATGCCGAACATGAACTGTCTTATGAGTATCAGTAGAAGGCCTAGGAGAAAACCTAGTACTAACGTGAAGATGGAGAAGCCATACAGCTGCTTGGCGTCAAAATTATACCCGAGTAAGTAGAGTATTGTGTTTAATTTGCGCTCCTCGTCTTTGTTTATGTTAAACTTTATCGCCTTACCTATCGTGCCAGCGCCGAAAACTACGATTTTGGACAGAAAGGTCTGGTTCTTCTCCTTGAATATTTTGTACTCCAAAGATTTCAGGTCTTCCCTTACCTTCTGATCTTTCGTGTACATATCCTGTGACACTATATCCCCAGGTTCATAGTAGTTGTAGGCGAAATCTATGTTGTCTTTCCGGGAGTTGTCCTGCTCCGGAACTTTCTCTATTTTTGTTCTCTTAGCCATAAGTCAAACGCCTTGATTATTCCGGACCTTTCGGCCGAACCGTACTCCTCCTTGAGCTTGTTAACTATATCATAATATTGGTCTATCGCTGAGACCGAAAATTCTGCCTCGAGGAACGAGTTGTCCCCCTTCCTCTTGGAATGTTCCACGATCATTTTAAATATGTCTGCCCTGGCGTTTATGTTGTCCAGAACCGCGTCCCAGTTTCCGGCCCAGTCCTTGACGTTTGAGGCAATCTGTTTAACTACCGCGCTGTTTCCTTCCAAGAGGTCGTCTGACGGCAATAGTATGTCTTTCCTTATGTCGTATTTGACAAGGTCCACGAACCCATTCTCGTATAGCGGATCGTCTGTCCAGTCCTTCCTGACTTCTGTTATATTTAGCACCCGTCTCCTCTCGATTAGTCTATCTTCTGTCTTTATCTTGTTGATGGATATGATAAGATCAGTTGCCTTGAAACTTGTCCTCGGCACGCCTAGGTCGTTGACTATTCTATCGAACACACCGTACGCGTTCTCGCCGTGTATTGTACCGAGAACGACGTTAGAAAGCGCCCCCACGCGCATAGCCTCATACAGCGCCTTAGCCTCAGTACTCCTGACCTCCCCTACGACTAGAGAGCTATCTCCCAGCCTAAGGGTAGTTCGTATGCCCTCTTCCGCCGTCATTTCAGATTTTTCGCCGGTTATAGCGCTCTGGACTTTCAGCGACAAGATATCGTAGCCGAGATTGGTGAACGCGTCGGTAGGTATCTCCAGCGTGTCCTCCACTGTTATTATCCTGTATCTCTTCATGAGGAGAAGCATCAGGGCAGTCAAGAACGATGTTTTTCCAGCGCCCCTGGTGCCGCTTATCAGAAGTGTCCTGGCGCCTTCTACGCAGAACCAGAGCAAACCGGCAGCGAACGGGGACACCATACCGTTGTTTATGAAAAGTGGAATAGTCCAAGGATTATCCCTATGGCGCCTGAACGCTACACTCAGGCCGAACGGAGAAAGAGGCTTCTGAGAAATTGCCACTCTGGCCCTCAACAGCCCGGTTATAAGCTCCGTATCCAGGACGGGGTGTCCCTCATCGAGCGCCCTGCCAGACATCAATCTGAAGCGCGATGCCCATGCATCCACTTCCTTGGCATTCGGAATTATGTTGGACGCGCACTCGCCGTAGGTTCCGTGCTTCACGAACAGTGGTGAGTGGCTTATGGGGGAATTCAGATAAACATCTTCAACTTTTGAATCCGACAGTATGACTTCGGTTATCCCAAAACCTACAGTCAGCCTAACCAGTATCCTGGCAAGTTTTTCCACGTCTTTGAAGCCTATGTTGTACTTGTTTTTGCCACTTATGTCTATTATCATGTCCTTCGCGAGGTTGAAAAACACGTCCCTCATCCTGACAGGATCGGTAAATTCCTCCTCTTGGGGCCTGTAGTTTATCAAATTTGTCCTAACTTGGTCCAGAACGTTGTATTCGTCCACGTTGAGAAGCAGTTCTGGTGGTGACAAGTGGTACAGATATTGCGATATTCCTGGAATCTTGTATATTGTGACTTCTGTCTGGTCTGCGTCGGCTATTTTGTATGTATCCACCTCTACTGCCGACATAGGGGGCTCGGACATTATGCGAGTGTACGTGAAATTAGGGCGTATCAAAGGCTTCAGCAAAGACCTGTACGGCGTTCTGTCGCCTATCTTGTAGCCGAGGAGGTAACTGGCGCTCCTCTTTATTATTTCTGCGGACGAGAGCGCTTCGAGCAGCTTGGAAAAGCGCTGCACTATAGAACCGAGTTCCTCTGATTTATTGCCCTCCGCCATCACCCTTATCTCCCTCTCGGCCCTGACGGCGAAAACATACGCGCCTATCGGGTCCCTCTTCAGCCTGTTGAACACCACGTAGTTGAAGGAGGATATGGCGCCTGGAAATTCTCTCTGGGCATCCACTCCGAACTGTACAACCAAGTCGGATTCCAATATTTGCCTGTATACGTCGGCGAGATTGTTGAAGAGCTCCACCTCGTTTTTGGTGTAGATATAGTTCCTGTCGCTTGCTATTATCAGGGATGTTATGTTTCCAGATTCGAGTATCGCGTCAACTATCTTCTCGAAAATGGCCTCGTTGTCTTCGGGATTTGGGTAGAGGATGTTCAAATCCACTTTGTATGTAAGGACTATTTCCCCTTCTTCCCTAGACAAGGTATAGTCTTTAGCCCTGTTCTCCATAGTTCAATAATTATTATCTAGCAGTTTTCTATTTAATACTGTGACTCTTGTTGGAGCGGTGCTTCAGCCTCTCGAACAGGAACAGCGACAACAGCACAACCAGAACGAGTCCCAGTATTATGTACAGCTGGTACAGTATAGGGGACACAGTCAAGTCCAGCGATGCTGTGTCTAGATTACTAAACGTATATTTTGTACCGTATGCGTTTATTCTGAGGCTATATGGTTTTTGGGGGATGTTGTAGAATGTGGTGCTGCCGGAAATACTTGTGGAGTTATATATTGATATGTTATCGAATGATAGGTAGATTCCTGCCCCTACCACAGGTATGCCGAAATATGTTACTAGCCGGACTGTAACATCACTTATAGGAAGCGTAAGGTTAGCCCCGCTGGAATTGGAGTACAGGCGGACTGGCTGATCCAGCATCTCTACTCCTTTGTACAGGACGCTCTCGATAGTTACACCGCCAGACAGCGGACCCCATATGGTGGTGCTGTTTATGTAAGTTTCGTTCACCCCGTCAAAACCTACCTGTAGGGAGCTGGGAACTATGCTCACATCCTGTTCGGAGTAGAAACTGACGTTTATAGACTTTTCTTTCGTGAAGTTTACTATTATTTGCTGCCCGGAGGCTGTGGTGAAATTCGCCAATTCGTACCTGTAACCCGAGACTACTTGCGGTTTGCTGTAAACACTTATCTCTGTTCCATTCACAGCAAACACACCGGAAGATCCAGATAGAGTGGCCAACTCATGTGTAATTTTGTTTGAAAGAGGCGCAAAAGAATAGAACGAAACTGTAACCAACAGCGATGGTATCGGTTCGGTAGCTATTGGCGTCTTCGCAATCTTATGCCAAACGAAACTGACATTCATCGGTGCGTACACATCTATACTGTAAGCGCCGGAATACACCACAGGTCCGCCGTTCATAGTGAAACCTACTAAAGTGTACTGCACGCCGCTGTAGTTGACGTACAAAGGAGAGGTAAGGTCGAGAGAACTGCCGTTCTTCATTAACGAAGCCGAAGTAGAATTACCCATAACACCATTGAGGGATACTATGAAATACTCGTTGAAATGGATGCTGAGTATGCCGGAGGTGTTTACGAAAAACACAACTGCGGAGTCAGCGGCGTTAACAATACCGGAGAACGAGCTGAAATTTACCACCCCTACATCCGGTACTTTTCCAGAATACGCTATTATGCTCACCTTCTGTCCATACGTAAAGTTTAGCGATACAGTTGAGGAGTAATTGATGCCGTTCACGCTGAAAACCGAATCGGTCGTTGACGGATCGAACGTTATCTTGTACTGGGCCTTGGATATTATTTGAACAAGCTGGTATACCTTCGGCGATCCGAGTCCTGTGACCTCGTTATAACTGTTTGATGCGCAGTACAGGCCGTTGCATCCGCTGGTTATGCTGTTGAATGCCAGCGAACCGTAGTCGGAATACGTCTTGTAGAGCTCCTGCAGCAGGAATGCTTTGTCCCCCTTTACCTTCTGGTTTATCAGCGAGTCTATTGCCGCCCAGGATGGGGCGGATAGACTAGTGCCGTAATATCCCCTGATGGATAGGTTGGACTCTATGCAAACAGGCGTACCAGCGTTAAAAGCCACGTCAGGCACCATCCTATAGCTGTTGAGATCGGGCTGAAAAGGGGGTCTGTAGAAGTACTCGCTGTTACCGCCCCCGCTGCCGTTCCAAGCGGTTTCGCCCTGATAGGAGCCTGAAGAACTCACCGAGAGGGTGCTGCCGCCCACAGACACTACGTACGGACTGGAAGCGGGAAAATTGACGTTTGGGAAGCTTTGGGAGTTATAAGCGCCTGTATCACCGGAAGCAACGAAGATATTCACTCCTTTCTGCTCCGCGTTGTATAATACGCTGTTGAGATAACTTATGTCGCTGCTGGTGTAGCTGGATTCAGAACTTCCCCAGCTCACGGAGATTACAGTTACGGGCAGGTTATTAACAGTATAGTTTATCGCGGAGAAAAGAGAGTTTTCGTTTGGGGCTTCCACTACATATATCCTGGCTCCGGGCGCAAGCGAATGCACAGTCTCAACGTCTAGGGCAGTCTCAGCCGTCCAGTTCGTGAAACTGCTTTGCGGTTTTCCGAACGGAGTTACCACCATAAGGTTTGATCCAACGGACAGCGACGGCAAACTGTATTGCGAGTCGAACGCATTTACGTCGGCCTGGAGGTTGGAGTCTCCATACGCCACTATTATAGCTACACTCTGGCCGTTACCGTTTATGCCGGAACTATAGAGTTGGCCGAAACCGTAGGCTGTCTGCAGTTGCTGGGGCGACAGGAAGGTGCACGCCTGTCCCTGCAGCGGGATTTCATTCATGTTGAGAGTTATAGACGCGTGGACGGTACCCACACTAACTAGCAGCAGAACTACAAGTATGATGATGGGCGATTTCATACTGTTTAGATGCTTCTGGAATTTAAATCTGTGCCAAATAGTTAGATTTTCTACACAGGCGGGATACAACACTGGAAGCTACAGAAAGAGTTAAATAGTATACATTTTTATCAAACTAAATGAAGTTGCCGTCACAAGTAAAACGATATTGTAAATTTTGCAAAGAGCATACCTTGCAGAAGGTCATTCAAGTAAAAGGAGGCCAGAGAGGGACGCTTACAGCAGGCAGCCGGAGGAAGCTCTACAACATAGAGCATGGATACGGTTCCACTCCTTATCCAATGTTTGAGCACGCGAAAAGGCTAGGTGTCAAGCAGTCAAAAAGATATGATATAAGATATAAATGCACGAAGTGCGGTAAAATGACGACCCAGAAAAGGGGGAATAAGGCAAGGAAGGTGGAGATAAAATAATATGGACGAGATAGTATTCAAGCCAGCGGAGAGCAAATTCGTCAAGGTAAGATGTCAAAAATGCAAGAATGAACAGGTAATATTTGCGAATGCGGCGACAGAGGTCAAGTGCCTGGTGTGTGAGGAGACGCTGGCAGAATCAAAAGGCGGAAATGCGGACATAAAAGCTGAAATAGTCGAGAGATATTCTTAAATTGGGCTGCTTTCATAAATAGTAATGGATGTCCGACAGGCCATAGACACCAGAAAGACGGTATTTTCGTTCCTGGACAAACCGGTTAAGGATGAGATAATCATAGATATATTGGAAGCCGCTAAAGCCGCGCCGGCAGCTGGTGGCATCCACGAGTACGAATTTATAGTCGTGACGGAAAAGCCGAAGAAACTAGAATTGGGAAGGATATGCCTCACCCCTAACATAGAGACCGCCCCTTTCATAATATTAGTTGTGTGCAATCAGGACAAGCTGACAAGAGTCTTCGACAAAGGAGATTCTGACGTCTTCTGCGTAGAGAACGCCGCACTGGCCATAGAAAATATTCTGTTGTACGCTGCCAGTCTGGGCATTGGAAGCGCATGGATAGCGACTGTCCAGCAGGATGGCATACGAAAGCTTCTTGACATACCCCAGAATTACATTGTTAGAGGGGTTATCCCTGTGGGTTACCCAAGCGTGGATTCGGTGTCAAAGCCTAAGGACGCCACTCCGAACCTAAAGGATATAACGCACGTAGAAAGTTTTAATAACAAGGCGTGAGGATAAATAACGATATGTTTAACAACAGGGGACAGACAAGAATGCCGTCGTCGTTCGGCGGGTTGGTGCAGTACTACGCGGATTACAAGAGCAAAATAACGATAAAACCTAGGACGGTCATAATTCTTGGAGTAGTTCTGGTAATAATAGTAATCGGTCTTAGAGCGGTTTTTGGCTGAACGTTTTGTGTTCTAGGATTTGATAGAAATAATAATTAAAGGCGGTACCCGAGTCCGAGTAAGCGAGGACCGCCTTTAATTTTTAATAATTATAGGAAAAACTTATGATATTAAAATATTTGTTAGAAACTAATGGAAACTGTTTCCGTGCAGAAAATCCTCCAAACCCTCCCCTTCTGAAGCGGTTAGCATCTTGCCCGGCTTGGTTATCCTAACGTTGCCCCTGCCAAAATCCACGACCAGCCTGAAAGGGAAGCCTTCGTACTTATCTTCCATGTAGCCGTAGTAGTAGAATTTATCCTTTTTAGTGGATTTTATCTGAAGAAATACACATTCCCCGTTCTTGAACGCTATCAAGTCGTACTCTCCCAGGCTTCCTCCAGCGCGCACGACTTTCCAACCATCCGCTACGAACATCAGTTTTACTTTTCTCTCTACTCTGTAACCTTTCATTTTGTTGTACATGGGTTATGAACGTTTCAACATGTTCTGCCTGCCGTTTGATTTTATCTTGATAAGTCGGTATTTGTAAAGTTTTGAGACTATCTTACTTACTTTTACCTTGGAGAAACCAGTGCTGCTAATCACCTCTGACTGTTGGGTAAAGCCATTCCTGCTGATGGCGCTCAGCACCTTTTTTTCATTCTCGGTCAGCAGCCTAGAGAAAAGACTGTTGTTCTTCTTGCGTCTACTGACTTTCTTTGGAACTATTCGTCGCCTAAACATCAGCCACAGCCATAAACCTACCAATACGGTCACTACAGCAACCGCAGTGATTATTTCGGTATAGGAAAGAGGGGCGCTGCCGGGCTGCGGACGAAAGGAACCGGCATACTCTATAGTAAACGGGAGATCAATATAAGTGAGTTGATTATTGAGAAGAAAAGGCGCCGTCTGGTTTGCAAATAGCCAAGTTACGGAAAACCTGCCGCTAGAGGAGGTAAAGGATGATGGGTTGAGGGAATAGTAGGGATTTGACGGCAGATATGCTGTTGACGGGAGAAGCATGGTTATGTTGAGCACCTGAGTGAATGTCGATGGTAGGAAATTCAGGCTAGTATTAAATAAGTCAGATCCTCCTGTGTATGTCTCGTTAAAGTCGTACGTGAAAACTATCGGCACGCCATCACTAATTCCATAGACTCTAACCAGCATACATGGCTGGGTCGGCGGGTCGGAATGGCAGTAAGCCACCGGCAGGATAGTCATGTTTGAGGCCCCGCTCAGCAATTTCAGATTTTGCACGCCACGGGGGAAACTTACATTGAAAGAAGAATCTGGAAGGTTGTAGAATGTTGTGACGTACCTTACCGATGACAAAGACAGTTGGGTGTAAACCTGCGTCACGTTTGCCGATATCTGAACGTTTGAATATACAAGAGCGTTAACAGTACCAGCCGACAGCAGCAAAACCGCAGCTAGAATGGGTGCGGCTACTAAAACTGATTTACGCATAACATTACGAATGCTTCGCTCTCTTATAAAATTAACACCAGTGCAAGACGCACGGTATTGTAGTTTGACAGAAGGCAGCGTTGTGCAATAACTAACACTTATTTCACATATTCACCACTTTTTTCCCAGAATGACAGAAGGTGGAAGGTATAAATAGCCTAGAAACCTAAACTTTCAAATACTCTACAGTACATCTATTATTGCTATGAGAACAACTAAGTATGGTGTAAGCGTAAGGAAAGGTGTCGACGCCATAACAAAGCTGCGCGCGGGAAAGTACAAATGCCCTAGATGCAAAAAAACCGCGATGAAGAGGGTAGCAAGCGGCATATGGAAGTGCAAAAGGTGTGAACTTGAGATAGCCGACAACGCTTATAACCTCACAGTGAAATCGATTAATTGAGTAGTATGGCAAAATACAAATGTTTTTCGTGTGGTGCGACTGTCGACTCGAGTGAAGTCGGGGACATAGTCAGATGCCCGTACTGTGGTGGTAGGATCCTTGTGAAGAAGCGTCCGGAGGGCGGCCACCATGTCAAGGCGCGCTAGGTTCCAATTCAAACTAGTACTCAGCCTGACCGACAAGGAACATAGAAAATTCTATAGGGCGCTGTCTATTCACGAATCTGAGAATACAAGATTCCGACTTTCAGTAAACGAGAAGAAGGAAGCCACAATCGTAACTATAGAGGCTGCCGACACAAATATGTTAGTGTCTACTGCCAACACCATCTTGCAATCTATTAAAATGCTAGATGACATAAGGAAACTATGAATGAAAACGAATATGATGAGCTAAGACAGAGGCTGCAGATAGAAACTAGCCAGAAACAGGCCGCACAACTACAATACAACGATATAAAGAGAACTATCGAAGAAATAGAAAAAGCTGGTTCAGATGAACTGTTCGAATTGTCCGGACAGATACTGATAAAGAAGGACAAAGAAACGCTCAAAAAAGAGCTCTCGGAAAAGAGCGAGATACTGGAGTACAGGATGAAATCTATAAACAAATCGGTCGAGGACCTAACAAAACAAGTACAGGACTTCCAGAAACAGTTGGAAAAAAATTAATACCCACAACTGGTTAAAACAATATGTATGATGTGATTACGCTGGGGTCCGCGACAAAGGACGTATTTCTGTTCCTAGATAAATCTAATCTGAAACCGGGGGTAAAAAAACATTTTCTGGACATACCAATAGATAAAAAAATAGACATAAAGGAGAAAATAGAATTCACTGGTGGCAGCGCCACTAACGCGGCTGCCACGTTCGCTAGCTTTGAAAAAAAGACGGCGGTAATGGCGCTAGTGGGGGACGACGGCGCCGCTGAGTTCATCTCGAATGACATGAAGTCTAGAAGAATAGACCAAGAATACCTTATCAGAACCGCAGGACAGACTCCTTTCAGCAACATCCTCGTCGCCAGCAACGGAGAAATGGTGGTACTTGTTTACAGAGGTATAGAGAGGGGGTGGAAAGAGGAGGAACTTAGGCTGGATTTCTCCAGTAAGTGGTTATATATAGGACCTATGCCGGGTGAGGGCTACAAGATGCTACCGAAAATTCTGGATTACTGTGAGGAAAGGGGGATAAAGACAGTCATGAACCCGGGCTCTACGGAACTGTCGCTGAAGATAAAAAAGATGGAACCTATTCTTAACAGACTCAATATTGTGAGCATGAATGATGAAGAAGCAAGAACATTCATAGGGTATGGCAATGACGTCAACAACATAATCAAGTTAGCCAAAGAAGTTAAGGATGCAGCGATAATAACAAAAGGAAGCCTCGGCTCTATGGTAGCAACAAAAGATAAAGTATATTCGGCAGGAGCGTTCAGGACAAAACAGATAAATTACATAGGCGCAGGAGACGCCTTCCTGTCGGGATTCACGAACGCGATAATCGACGACAAAACTGTAGAGGAGGCGATCAACCTTGGCAGCTACAACGCTGCCAGTGTCGTAAAAAGGTATGGAGCGAAAGACGGGATAGTGGACCACTATCCCAAGAATGCCCTGCCGATAAAAGTAACATCCGTTCCAGGTAACGGGTGAAACAAACACCTATATAAATTTCGAATGGTTTTTATTGAAGAGGTGGGGCAAATGGTAAATTTCAGAACGAAAGGTATTTTCTTAGCATATGACCACGGACTGGAACACGGTCCTACGGACTTCAACGATAGGAATGTATCACCAGAATACATATTTGACGTAGCGGAGAAGGCTGGTGTAGACGCTTTGATACTTTTAAAAGGCGCCGCGCGCAGATACTACAACAAAAAATCCAAGATACCTCTTGTAATAAAACTGAACGGCAAGACTGAACTCTATAAAGGGGAGCCTTTCTCCACCCAGAATACGTCTGTAAGCGAAGCTGTTAAATATGGAGCTTCCGCCGTCGGTTACACCATTTACTTCGGGAGCAGATACGAAAAATTCATGATACGAGAATTTGGGAAGATAGAAGAGGAGGCGCATGCTGTCGGACTCCCAGTTATAATGTGGTCGTATCCACGAGGGGAAGCAGTAAAGGACGATGAAGCTCCAGATATTGTGGCTTATGCCGCCAGGGCGGCTTTCGAGCTCGGCGCTGACATAGTGAAGCTGAAGTACCCAAACGATGAATCCAAACTCAACTGGATAGTTAAAGCGGCAGACAAAACGAAGGTCTTCTTAGCAGGAGGGAAGAAACTCGACGATGAGAATATAGAAGGACACGTAAAAAAAGCTGTGGAAGCTGGCTTCAGTGGTGTAGCTGTCGGAAGAAATATCTGGCAGAGCGACGATCCTGTAAAAAGATTGAAATCTCTAAAGGAGATAATCAATGGCAAATAAGCTCTGCATAGATATAGGCGGCACTAAAACTATATTCGCCACACTGAACCACCCGAACAGCATACTAAAGAGTACTAGGATAGACACGCCTCAGACGAGAAGTGAATTTCTGAAGATTTTCAAGGAAACAATACCAAAATTCCTGGAGAATGAAGAGGAAAGAATCAATGTATCCATAGCTGGGAGAATCGACGGAAATGGTAGAGTAGTGTTCGCTCCGAATCTTCCCATAAAGGGTGTAAACCTTCGCGATTTTTTCAGAAAATTCTCCAATAGGGTACTTATAGACAACGACGCAAACTGCTTCACGATAAGCCGGATACACAATGATGAATTCAAGTGGTACCAGAATGGACTTGTAGTTGTTTGGGGAACTGGACTCGGTGGTGCAATAGTCTACAAGAATAAAATATACAGGGGAGGAGGTTTCGCCTCTGAGATAGGGCACCATGTCTCTGATTTCAAAACTGGTAGGGATGTAGAGAGCGAGATAGGTGGTAGGAGCATAGAGAGGATATACGGCATCAGCGGCTACGACATGCACAGGCTGGCAGAGAGGGGGGACAGGAGAGCGATAAAAATATTTGAGGAAATAGGTAGGAAGTTCGGGTATTACCTACTCTCAATGTCGTATATATTGGATCCGAACGTAATAATAATCGGCGGAAGTTTCATCAATTCATGGAAATTCATGAAAAGTGAGACCACAAAGATGTTGAAGAAGGGAATAAGAAAGAAGATACGTATAAACATAGACAAGGGAAAATTCTATGTAGTAAAGGGATGTTATTTCCTAGATGAGTATGAAGACGTTTATAATTAATTACAAGGCGTACGAGGAAGCTTTCACAAAAGAAATAGAAATAGCCAGGGCCTCCGCAGAAATATCCAAGAAGAAAGGGGTTGACATAATAGTTTCTCCGCCGTTCACAGAACTTAGGGAGACGTCAAAGATAGCTAAAACGATAGCTCAAGGCATAGACGAAGTTGAGCCTGGTGCATTCACTGCGCACATAACATGGTATGAAGTAAAGAGTAGCGGCGCTGTCGGAACGCTGCTGAACCACTCAGAAGAAAGATATTCATATTCAAAGGGGGGGGCCATAGCATACCCAGAACTGAAGAAGGCGATAGACCTGTGCAAACAGAATGGTCTGAAAACCTATGTGTGCGTGCAGAGCACAGACGAGGCGAGGGAAATTGCGAAATTCGAGCCTACAGCTATAGCATATGAACCGCCTGAGCTAATAGGTGGAGACATTTCCGTGTCCAGCGCAAAGCCAGAGATAGTCAAGGAATTCTGCGACATTGTAAAAAATGGTTCAAAATCCTTACCATTGATAGGCGCTGGCATAAAAACCTCTGAGGATGTGAAAAAAAGCGTTGAACTCGGCAGTGAAGGCATACTCGTAGCCTCCGGCGTGATGAAGGCAGAAGACACGAAAGAAGTAATATCAGAACTCGCAGAAGCGCTAAACCTCTGAGATACCTGGTAGTTGCTCGTTATAATCACATTGCCGTTGTATCTGCCAGTCAGACCTGTGACAAAATCCTTCAAAGAACCGTTAAGGGGCCAGCGGACTGGCTAAAGTCAAGTCAATAGGTCCTTATAGATGGCATTGGTCTCGTATTCTACCAGTGGAGTCGAACAGATACTAGCGGAGTTAGCTATGTCAGAACACAGCACGGCCTGCGCAAAGGCAACACTATCATTGAACATACTACCAAGAGTGGAGTTGGTCCGCATTTCGCTGTAAAACTTCGACAGTTGCATGTTGGAGAAATAGAATGGGTTCAGCATCGATGATACGGAGATATATCTGCCTCCTATGTTAAGAAAAGGCAGAAAGTTACCGACATTCCCGAAGGCGGGGGAGAGCGCGTTCTGGTCGAATTCAAATAGTTCGCGTTGGACTGATGTGTCTGCGACTGTTGCCGGCGAGCTTACGTTGTATATGCGGAGGGAGAAGTAATTGCTCGAGTAGTATGCAGCGGTTAGGTTGTAGGAGTATACAGGGCCTATGACCTCTCCTTGAGAGAAGGCGACGGATGTAGATCTCATAGTGGAATAATCGGAGAAATTACCGAAGGAAGACAGAGCAGTGAATAGAACAATCGTCTGTAGTGCTGAAAAGGGAGAATCGCCGTAAATGAAGTCTATAACGGTCTTGTTCCCTGAAGATATGGGAGAAGAGTTCGATAAAAGCAGGAACTGGGAAGGGTTTATATAGGTCTCGTATGATGGTTTAGATGAGATGTTGTAGACATCAGACTGGTTGTATATATCTAGGCTCTCGATGGTCTTGTTCTGGATTATGTCATAGAAGGTAACGTTACGGTAAAGACCTGCCGTGAAAGGTGTGTTCAGAATAAGTGAGTTTCCCACCAAGTTGAAAACATTCAGGTATATTAGTCCGTAAAATATGTTGGCAGAGGCGTTAGTCGCACTCATCACAACGGACGGAAGGTTCGCGACGGAATAGTTCTCTATCAGCGAGTTGCCGTACTTACTACCTAAGCTGTAGGCTTTCGATAGTGAGAAATTGTACGTGGAAAGCAGAGTATAGAACGAGGATATGTCTGTACACGCCGAACATCCCGGCACAAGGATGGAAGTGTACTCATAGCCACTGCTGTGACCCTTCCCGCCAGTATACATTACCAGTGCAACCGCTACGACCACTATCACCGCAACGGAGACAGCCAGCCTGTGCACGAACTTCATACTAAGAAAAGACCTTCCTTGCCTTTTCCAGAGCCGTGTATTCGGATTCTGACAAGCGTATAGGCGTTATCGTTATGTTCCCTCTGAAAAGAGAGTACAGATCGGCTTCCTTGTCAAGATTTTTCTTGAGTGTCCCGTAAAGCCAGTAGTAGTGTCGGCCAAGCGGGTCCATTTTCTTTATAACTTTGTCTTCGAACACCATACTGTCTGTCTTAACAATTTTTATAGGAGTATTCCTGCGCATGTAGATTGGAAAGTTGATGTTGAGGATATCGGAGCCTTCGGGAAGCCCGAATTTTTTGATACGGTTGAGTATGAAGACGAGCCTATTGAACGAGGCTTTCATGCTCTTTTTTATGTACTCCCCTTTTGCGTTCTTTGGGATGTTCTTGGATAAGGCCACGCTTGGTATCTCTGAGATAGCCGCGAACATCGCGGCGGATATGGTCCCCGAAGAATACATAGTCTCGAGACCCGCGTTCATGCCCTCGTTTATACCCGACAGAACCAAGTCTACGCCTCCTTTAAACATATGGTAGTTTGCTATGAATACGCAGTCGGCTGGCGTACCAGACACGGTGAAACACTGCATTCCTTCGTAAGAAGTTTTAACCACACGCAGAGGTTTGTGGAACGTGAAACTCATTCCGCTGGAGCTCTGCGGAGTGTCCGGTACCACTGCCACTACATTCTTTCCGAAAACTAGCCTGGCGGCTCTATACAACTCCCTGAGCCCGGCGGCCTTGTACCCGTCATCGTTGGTTACCAGCACGACCATATACAAGTATTAGCGCACTGCTAGGATATTAAAGTTGGCTGCATTTCAGCGGTACTGCCGGAACAATCGTTTCTAACCGAACAGACTGCTGAGACCAGCGGCGGCTTCCTCGGCGCTTTTCGCCTCGTCCTTGTGTTCTTCTTTCTTGGTCTCTGCAGCGGGTGCCACTTGTGCAGCCATAGCTGCCGGTGCCTGAGCCACCTGTGCCTCGCTTATGACTTTGTCTATATCAACATCCTTTAATGCCGTAACAACAGATTTTATCTGGGCGTCGTCTGGCTGTGCGCCGGCAGCGGCGATTATATTCTTTATGTTAGTCTCATTTATCTCCTTGCCCAAAGCGTGTAAAAGCATCGCAGCGTATACGTACTCCATATTTAGTGCATTCCTCCTGTGTTTTTCAGTGCATTGGCTTGAGCTGTGGCTTTTGCCAATATATCACCTATAGTCTCATCCGTGACTATATTTCTATTTACAGATAAAAATCTTACTCCTATATAAACCTTTTTGATTATGCTCTTTACCGAATATCTATTCAGAATGCCACGGCCCACAGACAGCGACAGTGTTCTTGTGAATGCAGTTTTTACCTCATCTATGTAGTCTGCTACGCTCTTGTACAGTAGCGCGCCGGCCACAACTAACCCTTCGCTAAAAGCGTACGCGATGGACAGTACCACTGGTTTGGGTCTTATGTCCATGCTGGAGAGTATATTCGCTATCTTGGCACTCGCAGTCTCCCCTTTTTTCAGGATAGTTGTATCAGAGACTATAGATATTTTGCCTGCTTCATTCTTCGTCTTAACGCCTATAGAAGAGAATTGTGAGAGCATCGGTCCTGGTGGGAAAGGAGTGGGCCCACTTGGTAATGTTATATCTTCGGGGGATTCTTCTCCTTCCTTTATCTTCGCGAAAGATTTATTCTCTACAGCCACGTGCGCCAGCCCGAATGGGTCTTCGTTGGATAACAAAAGAACCGGCATGCGTAGTGTTTCCGCCTTTTCGGCGAGGTCGTTGTTTATTCCTTTGAGAGCGTTGTATATCACCACTTTATTAGTATACACGAAATCAGCTCTACCCCTGAGGATTCTCCTTATTTTTTCGAAATTCGGGGAGGGAAACCCGTTTATATCGACAAGCAGAATGCTCTTGTATTTTTTTATCTTCTCATTGAGTTCCGCCGCTAACTTTGCCTTTGCAGAAGACCCTTTCGATTTGCTCATAAAGCGACCTTCTTCCCCATCGTAGGTTTGATATATACGTGCTTTATGGACGAATCTCCGTTGGGTAGCGCAGATTTAACAGCTGAATAGACGAACAGTATGTTTTTAGAGATATCTTGATTGTTCCAGTTCTGGTCCCCGACCTTCACGCAAACCGCATTGTTCTTTTTTGTACTGAGCTTTACAAGCGACCTGACCTTCGCTACAATTCCTTTTAGGTCGGAAGCTGGGCTTATTATTGTGTTTGTTTTCGGGTTTGGCATCTTGTTGGCGGCCGTTAGCTGTTTTCCGAACTTTGCAGCGGCGGGAGCCATTACAGACGCTTCGGAAAAGAAGAAATTGTATGTTTTTATCAGTTTTTTAATCGCCTTCTTGTCGTACTTACCGAACTCGTCTTTGAGTATGGTCTTATCAAAAACGCCACCTGCCTGTGTAGACATATCTTTGTCTATAAAGGCACACGTTTTGATAACGCTAGTAGCCCTCGGCAGATTGGTCACTGTATCTATCTTTACGTCTGTTTTTGCTCTCGGCGGTTTGGTCACTATTATCAAGTCTATCGCCTGTGTGAATTTTCTCGCTTTCTCGGCTATCTCTCCCTTTACTGTGGAGAGAGCGGCCTCTATCTGTGCCTGCTCCATAATTGAAATATAAAGAACATATCTGTTTTTAAAGCTTTTTACAGGAGCTATCAGAAAAAGTTAATATCTCGGCGGCAACTATCAATTAAATGAAACCTTCCGATATCCTAAGATACTACCTGAAAGATGAAGTAATTACCAAGCTCGTCAATGTCAAAGACAGGGAATGCGCCGCCAGATACGGAGAAAACTTCGGCAAAAGGCCAATGTATTTTCAGTACAAGAGCGACGTGGAGTCGCTTGTCAGGAACGGCGCCACCAGCTTCCATGTCAGTGAGGAGCGGTGGCACAACCCCCTTCTGATAAACAAAGACATGAAAAAAGAGGAGTTGGACGACTTGAGAAAGGGTTGGGACCTACTTATAGATGTAGACTGCAAGGTACTGGACATATCAAAACGGTTCACCGAAATGATTGTAAAAAAGCTTGGAGACGAGGGCATAAGAACCGTCTCCGTAAAATTCAGTGGTGGATCTGGCTTCCATGTGCTGGTACCGTACGAGACATTCCCCAAGAAAATCAATGGTATAGACACAAATAAACTTTTCCCCAGCGCACCGATGATAGTTTCCATATTCTTAAAAAAAGAACTGGAGGAGAATATAAGAAACTTCATAAAGAGAGATTACGGCATCGAAAAAGTACTTTCACAGGTCCGAGTACCGGAACACGACCTCTACAAAAAGGGTGTTTTCAACCCCTACAGTGTGATAGATATAGATACCGTACTAATATCAGAGAGACATATGTTCAGGATGCAGTATTCGCTGAACGAAAAAAAGTGGTTGGTGTCAATACCCGTAGAAAAAGATAAAGTAGGAGATTTTGACCCAGAAACTGCAATGCCGGATAACGTCGACACCAGACTTGATTTCTTCGATGTGCATGCAAAAGAGGAAGAGGCTACGAGCCTCTTTGTCAGAGCATATGATTCGTTCGAACCGGAGCAGGAAGTAAGAAAGGAAGTGAAGGAATTTGAAAAAGTAAATCTTCCTTTGGACACCAAGTATCTTCCGCCGTGCATAAAAACGATAATGGGCGGCCTCAGCGACGGTAGGAAGAGAAGCACCTTCATAATGGTGAACTTTCTAAGGAATATAGGAAAGAACAGGCAGGAAGTGGAGAAGATACTGTTGGACTGGAACAGCCTCAACAAACCACCTTTGAAGGAAGGATTGATTAAGTCACAAATCGATTACGCTTTCTCAAACAAGTCCTTTCCTCCGCCCAATTGCGATTCCCAAGGATATTACAAATATTTCAATGTCTGCTTTCCGAATGAGACTTGTAAATTGATAAAGAACCCCCTGTCCTATTATATACGGCTAGCTGGCGGCAAGAAGAGCAGAGACAGAAGTTCAGTCAAAAAATAGGCCGGCGTTCTTTTCTATATATTTTCTGAGGGTGGTGAGATTGCCGAAGAACTGTCCCTTACCAGACAGTTCTCTCCTATTGAATACACCAAGAAAACCTATCTTGGCTCTTCTTGCAGCCAAAAAATCGAATTTGCTGTCACCAATGTAACATGTGTGCGCCCTATTCATACCCGTCTCCCTTATGGCTATGTTCAGAAGGTAAGGGTCTGGTTTTTCTCTCCTCCTATTCTTGGAATTTATTATCATGGTTCCAAGAGAAGACAGGCTGAGTGCGCGGATTGTATTTTTGACCTCGGCGTCATCCATTGAGGTCGCTATACAGTAGTTTATTCCCGTCGACCGTATCAACGATATAACTTCCTTAGCTCCGCGGAAAAACTTCACGCCTTCCGATATCTTCTTCAGCGTCATGTATCTGTCCGCAGTCGACAATACCAACATTGCATCTTTATCGGTTATTTCGATACCATTTCTCCTCAAGTTCTTGATAAGCATCGAGAAGGGGTATCTTATATTTTCTGCGACAAAACTGGCTGTCACCCTGTTCTTCCCTAATACAGTATCAAACCCTCTCTTGACCGAGTCTCGGTGGACTCCCAGACTGTTGATAAGTGTGCCATCTAAATCGAATATTATGCCCATCCTTAAATCTCTGCGCTGCCGACTTAAATTACTATATTTTTCAATCTTTCTTCGATGTTACCGTAATAGTCAGACAGGCCGCTGTAAAACTTCGACAGAACTGGATCCAGGAAACCTACTGCTATCATGTTGGCTGCGCCCTTTTCCTCTATTCCCCTGGACATCAAGTAGAACTTATCTTCTTTACTTATGGTATGGGAAGACGCAGAATGCGATGCGCTGACCTCATTCGTCTCTATTTCCAGACCCGGTATGGATACGCTCCTTGCGCCACTGCTCAGAAGGAGGGAGTGTTCAGATAGGGTTGTATGAGATGCTATTGCTTCTTTCTCCTGGTGTACGGAACCTTTGAAAACTGCTTTCGAACTGTCGTCCAGTATCGCCCTGGAATTTGTTCTACTGATTGTGTTTCCCTTTGTGTGGTCAATCTTGTTGAACACGTCAAAGTACATATCACTCCTCCCTACAAACGCCTCGTAAACGTCGCCTTCTGCCCCACCGTGCTCCAGGTCTAATTTCAGCCTGGACCTTATGCTATTCCCCCCCGAATCCAACGATACGAAGCCAAACTTGCCCTCCGAATATACATCACGCCAGACAGAAACTATAGTGTAAGGGTTTGTAGCTTGTATAGAGTAGAGCTGCAACGACGAGTCTTGACCGATGCGCACGGAAAGGTTCTGCATAAACTTGGAAGGCGACGCGTCCGCAGATACAAGTTCGCACACGATTTTGACGTGACTGTTTTTACCCACTATAATTGCACTCTTGTTTATGTTGAGTCCCATGAAAACAGAGGTTGATATCTGCAGCGGAACCTGAGCGGAATACGAATCCGGCACGCGTATGAAGAGTCCAGAGCTAAACGAAGAGTTTATAGCCGCCCCCACAGAGTCATAATTTACTTCGTGTTCGACGGCATCGCGAAGCCGCTTGTCATTCTTTAGCGCAGAACTGATTTCTTCCACAAGAATCCCAGAGGCGTTGCTGTGAATCGACGATGTTCTATTCTCTTCAGGCTTGGTGTACGCTATCTCCAGTTCACTTTCAGATAACGTCAAGTATCTCTCCCTGTCGTTGTATTTTGAAAATTTAGAATCTGGTTCGAACGCTAGCCGAGATGATTCAGAAAGCGCTTTCTTTCGGTAATTAAGCAGCCAATCGGGCTCCCCTTTGTCCTTTGAAAATTTTACAAGAAAATCGTCGCGGGACATCTATCCCACCGCCCCTTCCATACTTATTTTTATCAAACGATTAAATTCTATGGCAAATTCCAACGGCAACTCGTTTATGAAGTCGGCCATGAAACCTAGCACTATTGTGTTTACAGCATCCTGTTCTGAGAGCCCCCTGGACTGCATATAGAAGAGCTGTTCGTCCCCTATTTTGCCGACTGTCGCTTCATGCGTTATGGTGGCGGAAGGTTCATCTACCTCCATATATGGATAAGTGTCGCTTCTCGAAATTTCATCGAGTATCAGGGCGTCACATCTTGTGCTAGATTTTACGTCTTCCGCGCCCCTAATAACTTTCACCAGTCCACGATAGCTTGTCCTGCCTCCATTGACACATATCGACTTTGAACGTATGGTGGAGCTGGTATTGGACGCCAGATGCACAGCTTTCGCGCCGGCGTCCTGATGCTGGCCCTTGTTCGCGAAGGCTATCGAGATGATGTTCGCTTTGGCGCCCTCCTCCAGCATGTAGACCGACGGGTATTTTTCAGTCAGCCGTGAACCTATATTTGCGTCCACCCATTCTACAAATGCATTCTCGTGCGCGAATGCTCTTTTGGTAACAAGATTATAGATGTTATCTGACCAGTTCTGTATAGTTATATATTTGACATGAGAATTCCTATGGGCTATTATCTCAACGACGGCAGCGTGGAGGGAATTATTCGAGTAAACCGGCGCACTGCACCCTTCTATGTACGTCACATCCGCACCCTCATCCACTATTATCAAAGTTCTCTCGAACTGGCCCATACTCTCTGCGTTTATCCTAAAGTATGCCTGCAGTGGCATCGGCACTCTTACTCCCTTAGGCACGTATATGAAGCTGCCACCACTCCACACCGCGGAGTTCAGCGCGGCGAACTTGTTATCGTTCGACGATACTACATGCCCTATGTATTTCTTCACGAGTTCGGGATATTTCCTAACGGCGGTGTCGGTGTCACAAAATATGACGCCGATGTTCTCCAGCTCCTTTTTTATGCTGCTGTATATGCTCTCACTCTCATACATTACTTCAACGCCTGAAAGCGCCTTTTTCTCCGCTTCCGGTATGCCGAGTTTGTCGTAAGTGGCTCTTATGTCGGCTGGAAGCTCATCCCACTTTGTAGCCATACTCTTGGTCGCCCTCATGAAATAATGTATACTATCAAAATCTATCTCACTCAAGTCTCCGCCCCATGTAGGGATCGGTCTGTTGAGGAAGAATTTATAAGCGTTCAGCCTGAACTCTAGCATCCAATCCGGCTCGTTCTTGAGCTTCGAAATCCTCTCCACCACTTCCTTAGTCAGCCCTTTCGGAAATTTCAGCTCGTAGTCGGTGCCGTTGCGGAAATTATATCCACTGTAGTCGAAAGCTAGCTTTTCCATAATCATCCACCCAGGCCAGCGTACCCCTTGCTGTGCAGCTCACTGGCTATTTCTGAGCCGCCGCTTCTGACTATCTTTCCGTCAACCATAATATGTATGAAATCTGGTTTCAGGTATTCGAACATTTTCTCGCTGTGAGTTATCATGAGTATTCCAGTGCCTTTGGCGAGTTGCTCTCTAACAGCTTCCGCCATAGTTTTTACACTGTCCATGTCCAGCCCAGAATCCAATTCATCAAGCACTGCTATCTTGGGGGAGAAGAGGATAGCCTGTAGAAGCTCAAAGCGCTTCTTTTCCCCGCCAGAAAAACCTTCGTTGAGGGCTCTTTTTAGAAAATGTTCTGCTAGACCAAATCTTTTCAAGTAGGCGACGACAGTCTGCCTAAAGTCAGTTATCTGCGGGTCGCCAGGTTTGAGCTGCCCGAAAGCTATCCTCAAAAAGTTCATTACATTGACGCCCGGTACCTCTACGGGCTCCTGAAACGCCAGAAACAGCCCCTTTCTGGCCCTCTCATCCACCTTCAATGACAGAAGATTCTCACCGTCCAGCTCTATCTTGCCAGCTTTCACGATGTATTTTGGATTACCGAATATTGCGTTCGCCAGCGTGCTCTTTCCACTACCATTTGGGCCCATCAGAACGTGTAGTTCTCCCCCTTTTACGGACAGGTTCAACCCCTTTATTATCTTCTTTGTGTCCGATATATTGACGTCTAAATCCAAGATTTTTAACTCTGCCATATCGAATGGACTTCAACTACCTATTTCCGACAGACACAGATAGTTCGATGATTTTCCGTTTTCAAACAGGCCGGACGCTTTGGCCTTTCTGCATATCTCGCATGTCTTTGCGTTGATATCGGTGTTGTGGGAAAGAATGTCGTCTGATATCTTGCAGAGGTAGCTAGAGAATTTGTCGTTAGCCTCCATCTGTTTGTATAGCGCACCCCTCACTTTTTTCTTGTATTGTGAGATGGCTGGTTGAGTCACGCCTAGTAGCGAAGAGGTCTTTTCTTGGCTCAGACCGCTTTGGATTAGCTTGTTGGAAACAAACGATCTTACCGATGGCATCAATTCGGTTATAACCTTCGCACAAAACAGTTCAGACATGAATATTAGTTATATGCGATCATTTAAATATATTATAACACTGTTATCACAGGAAGCCTGTAAGCGAAAATATTTACGGAAACTTACAAATCGAGACGCATCTCTCTTTCGTGCACCCTGAAACCTATCTTCTCGTAGAAAGGAATGTTGCTGTCGTTGCAGTTCAGCACGAGCTTGTAGCAGCCCTCTTCCCTTGCAATGTTTATGAGGTATTTGAGAAGCTTCAAACCGACTCCTTTACCCCTGTAACTATTGTCCACCACAACATTCTCTATGTGCCCGTAAGGCTTTCCCCCATGCGATAGATTTCTCTGCACAAGAAGAGTGGCAGTGCCGACTACTCTACTGTTATCCTCATAAACAGCCATATGGTGGTTTTTATCTGCGATTATCTCGCCAAGCACGGAAGACAGAATTTCTGGTGACATAGCGTCGTCTTTTCCACCTGGCGGACTGAGCTGGTACAAAACATTAAGGACCTCCTTTAGGTCATCCCTTGTTATAAGCCTCAGCTGCTCGTTGTCCGACAGCCCATTCCTAGAAGCCAAGTTGAATGTTGCATTTGCAGCCGCCAGCTGTTCTGGTGTGTTTACACCAAACCAGAAGTCTATGTTTCTCAGATAAAATTTCGTGTTTGCGTCTCTCAGCAGCCTTACAGCATGCGTCAGGAAATATTCCCCGCTCCTCTCATCTTTAGGTATACTGCTGTAGATGTCAAAAAAAGCGTGGGGCATGACGTACACGCCAGTGTTGGCTACTCCTGGCCCGTTGAGTTTCTTCTCGAGTATGTCAAGAACCTCGTCTCCGTCTAACAAGAGAGCCCCGTAGCCGCTAACGTCATCGACTCTATAGCCGAATACAGACGGACGAGTGGTCTTTCTTATATTATCTATGTCATATTTGGTGATGTCGTCGCCCATGAAAACCAGGAAAAGATCGTCCTTTACTGCATCCTTCGCAGCGTACAGCGCCGAAGCGGTGCCGAGTCTGTCTTCCTGGAGGCAATAGGTTATATTCCCAACATATTTGGAAAGGGCATCTTCGAACTTCTTCTTATCCTCAGGGTGGACCACCACGATGACTTCCATCCCGTGCGAAACCAGCTTGTCGGCTATGGTTTCTATCATCGGCGTTCCGTTGACCCTCAGCAGCGGCTTGGGGGTGTTGAGGATAGTGGGGTCGATAGAGCCTTTTTTCATCCTGTTACCCCTTCCCGCAGCCAGTATAACTGCCTGTTTTATCATGCGCCCATCGCCTCTACGAGCAGAGTCTTCCCAGTTCTGTGAAATTCCTCTGCTTTTTCTTTTGTTTTGCCTTCTGCGCTTATGCGGATAAAAGGAGATGTATTGGAAGCCCTTATCAGGACCCCCCCATCATCGCCGATGAGCTTCACTCCATCTATTTCTAGTTTATCATAATCCAATTTTCGGGCCAGACCCCTCACTTTCTCCATTACTCCAAATTTCTCTGAATCTGGACACTCGACCAGTTCCATTTTAGTAGTGCTATAGCTTGGTACAGAATCCACTAGCTCGGACAGTTTCGCACTACTCGATACTAGCGCATCCAGCAGGATGAGGCTGGCGTATATGGCATCATCCGCGCAGTTGGCATCCGGCAGGGCTATATGCCCGCTGAACTGCCCCCCTATCAGGGCATTGTTCTCCAGCACGGCCTGGACGCAGTACCCGTGCCCCGTCCTGACGACTATCGGTTCCGCCCCTAGATTTTTTAAGTAGTCAGCCATGGCCAGAGAGCACGTGACATCAAGCACGACCTTTCCCGGCCCCTTTCTGCCCATCAAATGTTTGGTAAGAATTGGTATCGTTACATCGCCTGAAGCAAATATCCTCCCTCTTTCGTCCACGAAAGCCACTCTATCACCGTCGCCATCATAGCCTATCCCTATATCGGCCTTCCTCTCCAAAACCTCTTTTTTTAGGCCCTGGAGTGACTCTTCGCTCGGTTCGGATGCTCTGTTGGGGAATGTTCCATCCAGTTCCTTGTTTATCTCGTGAACATCGAATCCGAGTTTCCTTATTATGTCCCCAGCCACGAGGGAAGTTACGCTGTTGGCATAGTCGAGCACAACGCTCAGCCTCTTGCCGGGAGGTATATTTTCCACGCAAAATCTTTTGTATTTGTCCAATATTGACATGTCGGCGACCTTGCCGGAGGTGGTGGCTGTCGCGAAGGCCCTTTTTGTGAATATGTTGTGTATATTCTCCAATCCTGTGCCATCGGACAGTATGAAGCCCTTTTCCTTGACTATCTTAAAGCCGTTCCATTCTGGTGGTAGGTGCGAAGCAGTTATCATTATACCACCAGATAGATTCTCATGGTTCACCCCGAAATAGAGAAGAGGGGTGGGTATTATGCCAAAATCTACCACATTGCAGCCAGTAGAGATTATACCTTCAACCACTTTTTCGTGCAGGGAATCACTGCTGAGGCGCACATCCCTCCCGACGGCGACATACTTACCGTCACCTGCGTACGTGCCAACCGCCTTTCCAACTAGAAGTGCTGCCTCCTCATCCAGTTCCTGGCCGTAAACCCCTCTTATGTCGTAGGCTCTAAATATCGCAGACTCATTCATATGGTTCCTATGAAATGGTCCACTATAAAAAGCTTTTTTTGGGGCTTTGCTGCTACCAGAGGTTCATTATATACGTAGCGATGTTGAAAACCAGGAGAGCTATGAAAACCGGAAGTACCCAACTGTATGATATCAAACCGGTGGCTGTGAACAGGATTAACAGCATAAATGTAATATAATAAACCAAATTGTTGTGGTAAATCAGCGTAGTACCGTCGAATTTTTCGAAGGGAAGAAAATCCACCAAAACGAACATCGCAATGGCGATTCCGGCTGCGAAAAAGGTGATTCCACCGTACCTTCCCCATGCAAGTAGAGTAAGCATGGCGATGAATGAAAGCGCCAGCGTGGAGAACACAGCTACCTTCCATTTTTCGTGTGCGTTTATCTCCCCCCTTTTAAGCCCTGTGAGTGTTTTCCTTCTGCTGTACTTGTTGAAGTTGAACAAAGGTATTATTATCGGCATGCCGAAACTAGACGCTATCAGCGTCGCCACAACGGAAAAGATTATGCCGGCTATCCATATATTTCCGCTTACATGCACATTGAATAGAAGTGCCACTAGTTTTTTGAAAAATATAAATGCAAATCCGACCGCAGCGAAGGCGAGCACATCTACTACCGTTACGGGCAGCCCTAAGTACAAAAACGCGAACAGAAACAGCATAATTGTCGCCGCGACCACGTATATCTCGAATATCCAGCGTCCGCTTTTCAACTGCTGCAGTGGTAGTTTCATGCTATCTCTTCCTCCTGTTCACCCTTAAGTGTATGACCACAAATACTACTATTATCAAGACTGTAAGCACTATGTAGCCCAGGCCGCCGGACAGTCCACTCAGTATACTCGCAGTTGGTTGAGGTGCGGAAAATAGCTCCTGGCTCTCCGTTGCGAGAGATGATGAAGGATAAAACAAGGTTACAGACAAGATTTTGCTCTCCGGCAGCAAAACTGAGATGTTCTTGGTAGAGGGGGTTATAAGATAGGACTTATTATAATAAAACCTGCTGTTGTTGTAACTGAGCAAGAATTCTAGTGTCGCGTTTATTGGCACATTGTTGAAATTTAAGATGTTTGCGTACCACAGCTGTGTCGTGCTGTTCAGTTTAGCGGTCTTGAGAGACTCTAGTGTGAAATTCACCACCGGCTTGATTATGGAGGTTGTGTAATTTTTCGTCATCATCACGTCCATGAACTTTGCGCTGAACTGGAAACTTATGTTGCTCTGGTAACTGTTCGAGAGGCCGAAATGTATCGGGATGGAGTATATTCCCCCTGGAAACAGTCTGAAGCTCTGGTTAAAGTTCAGGCTGATTGATATGCCTTTTATAACAGGTAGAAACCAGCTGAAATTCAGCGGTGTATTGCCGGAATTCAGTATTTTTATCATTATGGACGCGGTATTGTTTACCTCTTCCGTGATGTTGGTATAGTCGACAAAACCGAACCCAGAAGTCGGCTTTACATAAAGTGAAGTGTTTGAATCCAAAGGTGCGTTCATGATGCTGAATCTTACGGAAGGTTGGTAGAGACCGTAATATCTGTTGGATACGTTGTACGCCACAATTTTGTAACCGTTATATCCAGCCTGAAACGAACTAGAGTAGATTTTGGTGCTGTTCAGATAAATAGAATAGTTAGTCTGGTTTGGGAAAGTTGCTGATACATTGAAGAAAACGTTGCCGTTTATCCCTACTGTAGTATTCAGCACAGAAAAAGAGGCGGATACTGAAGACGCGTTAGCCTCGCTAACACCGCTAACCAGCAGTGCGGCGACCGCCAGCGCGATCAAAAACAAGTGCGCACTTTTCATGATAATTACTATGATGCTACAACATTTAAATAAGAGCGGAGAACGTCCAGCGTCTCGGCATTGGCGCTTTTATCGGCACCTTGGAAAAAAGACATTTATTTGACGGTTATGATATCATTAAATGGCGAGTGATTTTGTTGCCGCAGGGCTGCTGATAATAGGCAGCGTTATCGCGTGGATATTGCTGATAACTATCGAACACATCATATCCCCCAGAACCAAGGCAGCAGGAATGGGCAGAGCACCGATAGAGAGCGCTGAGAGGTCACTAACTGCGTCTAGAATCGTTGGTTTCCAGTATTATCAATACGCTATAATCTTTGTCGTTATAGAAGCGCTCTTTGTCCTGTTGTTTCTTTGGGGCGAGAACGCTAGAATTCTTGGCTTACAGCCGTTTATCGGAGTTTCGATAGGTCTTGTGTTCGCTGTTTTGCTTATCAGGTACCTGACGGCCTCTAGAAGAGATTACAGCAAGGACTGAACGTCTATATGGAAAATGACGAAGAAATGAAGAAAGATGAGTTTTCCTATCCTGGTATGGGGGAGATTATATTCATGAAAACAGAAAAATTTATAGAAAATGTACTCAATTGGGGAAGGAGAAACTCTTTGTGGCCGTTGACCTTTGGCACGTCCTGCTGTGCTATAGAGATGATGCCGTTCGGAACGACCAAAGTCGATTCAGACAGGATGGGCGTGCTTTTCATAGGGGATTCTCCTAGACAGGCCGATATGATACTAGTAAGTGGCACCATAACCAAAAAGATGGCTAGAAGACTTCTCAATGTATACGAGCAGATGCCCGACCCTAAGTATGTAATCGCCGTTGGGGCGTGCAATGTAAGTGGTGGGTTATACCACGATAGTTACAACACCATCCATGGTATAGACAAGATAATGCCTGTAGATGTTTTTATCCCTGGCTGCCCGCCTAGGCCTGAGGAATTTATGGACGCTGTTAGGGTGCTGCAGAAGCTAATAAAGGAGAACAGGAGCAAGGCGCAGATGGATCATGAAAGAATACTTTGAAAAACTAAAGGGAGTGTTGGGAAACAAAGTAAAGGACTTTGGGGTTGACGGCACAGAATATTCCGTTCTGTTGGTGGACAAAAAACTACTCAAAACGGCGGCGGAGATAATCCGGCAGGACTTTGACGTTCTTTTCATGTTGGCGGTTGCTGATTATAAACCTAAATTCGAACTGAACTACGTATTCTCGTCATATGATAAACCAGACACCATAGTGATTAGGACGTACATAACAGACAGGGACTATTCCATAGACACCTTAACTGAAGTGTTCGATTCCGCCAACTGGGAAGAGAGGGAAGCGTATGACTTATTCGGCATAAAATTCAACAAGCATCCTGACCTGAGAAGGATACTCCTGCCAGAAGATTGGCCAGGGCACCCGTTGAGAAAGGATTTCGTGGTAACTGACGAGGTTAGGAACTGGACGGGATTAGACCTTAAATTCTGACATGGAAACTCTGAAAGGCATAAGACTGAACGTAGGGCCGGTTCACCCTGCGACCCACGGAGTGCTAAAGGTCGTAGTGGATATAGAAGGCGACACCGTAAACAAAGCACAGGTCGAGATGGGTTTCCTGCACAGGGGGAAAGAAAAGATGGCAGAAGTACGCTACTTTTCCAACTATTACCCTATAGTCGACAAGCTAGATTATGTGTCGGCTATCAATATGGAAGTGCTGTATGCCAGCCTCGTCGAGAAGGCTGCTGGTATAGAAATACCGCCCAGAGCAGTGTACATACGCACGATAATGGCGGAAATACAGAGAATAATGAGCCATTTAGTGTATATAGGAAGCATCGGTGAGGATTTGGGGAATATAACCGGCATGTTCTGGGCCTTGAGAGAGAGGGAACTACTTATGGACCTTGTCGAGGAGGTTAGTGGAGGGAGACTGGCACCGATGTACATGACAACTGGCGGATCCTTTTATGACCTGCCGCAACATTTCGATGAGAAGGCTGAGAAGGCACTGGTAAGAGTGGAAACGAAAATAAACAAAGACTACAATTCTATGTTTACTAAAAACCAGTTATTCCTCATGAGAACTAAAGGAGTAGGAGTATTGGATAGATATATGGTAAAAAAGTATGGGATTACAGGACCGAACATGAGGGCGGCCGGTATAGACAGAGATTTGAGAAAAAGCGAGCCTTACCTAGCATACGACAAAGTTGATTTTGACGTTGTCACGGGAGAAGATGGGGACGCAAATTCAAGATTTATGGTAAGGGTCGGAGAGATTCTGCAGTCGATAAGGATAGTACGTCAATGCCTCAGGGACCTCCCTGAAGGCCCGTACGTGACCAAGACTCCTTGGCTAATGAAGATACCGGACAAACGTACGTTTGTTAGACAGGAAACGCCACGCGGCGAGATGGCAATGTATATGATAACAAACGGCGGCACCCAACCGTACAGGCTAAAAATACGAAGTCCGACTTTCTTCGCACTGCGCGCTTTGGAGGAGATACTCGTTGGGGTTAAAGTTGCGGACATAGTTGTGACTATAGCTAGCCTGGACCCTGTGATGGGGGAGGTCGACAGATGATATTCAACGTTATATACGGTGAAGTCGCAAGATTTGTAACGGCTGGACCTGCATGGGTGGTGACTATGCTCATAACATTCGTACTAGTATTCGCCATAACCGCGCTTGTCCCGATATTCTTGGGTTGGGTAGAGAGGAAATATTCAGCGAGGATACAATCCAGGTATGGTCCTGTATATGTAGGCCCGTTCGGACTGCTACAGAACTTCGCTGATATAATGAAACTTATTGGTAAGAGGGCAATCTCCACGAATGTAGACAGACTCCCGTACGAATTTGTCCCGATAGTGTTGGCTACTTTATCATTCGCTATGGTCCTTATAATCCCGTTTGGTGGCGCAAACCTTGAATTTATCAGTGTCCCTTATTCCCTTCTTTTTCTGTACGTTTTCCTGGCGGTTTCTCCGCTATTAGTACTAATGGCAGGCTGGGGGGAAAACAACAAGTACGCAATGCTCGGTGGGTTCAGAGGAGTCGGACAAATAGCAACCTACGAACTAGCTTTGATAGTGACGATGATAAGCGTAGCGTTCCTAGCCGGCAGTTACAACATAGTTGATATCGTAAACGGACAGAGTGGGCTCTGGTACGGAGCTTATCTACCGGTTACATTGATAGTGTTCGCTCTCACTGGTCTAGCTATAATAGAAAGGGCGCCATTCGACATACCAGAAGCGTCCCAGGAATTGCAGGCTGGGTGGAAGGTAGAATACAGTGGGATACGCTATGGACTTTTTCTAATCGCCGATTATGTCAGACTCATGATTGTTTCAATACTTGTGGTGTATCTTTTCTTGGGGGGGTGGCTCGGTCCCGTTCTGCCGGGCTTCGTATGGTTTATAATAAAAACTGCGGCAGTGCTTCTCATAATAATGGCGCCTAGATGGACGCTCCCAAGACCTAGAATAGATCAGTTCATAAAATTCGGGTGGAACTGGCTTTTGCCTCTTAGTATTGTTAACCTAGTAATGGTTGGGGGCTTACTACTGATATGAGCATAAAGGACGCGATAAAAACAGTGGGGTACGGTCTGAAAACGGCCGCCGGAAAGAGGGCCACCTACCAATATCCGGAGAAACCACTGCCAGTGCAGAAGAGGAGCAGGGGGATACTAAGCCTCGACATGGATAACTGTATAGGTTGCGAACTGTGCTACAGGATATGTCCATCAGACGCGATAAGGATGCAGAAGATAGATATGAATTTCAAGCACAACGTCAGGGACGAGGCGCCGGCTATAGATTTCAACAAATGCATATTCTGCGGGCTTTGCAGTGAGATATGCCCTCCAAAAGTGCTGCACCACACCCACAAATTCAACGTAGCAACGGATAATAGAAAAGAGCTAGTATATGACCCGTTCATGCTAAAAAAAGTATATCTAGATCTCGTGGCTCAAAGCCCAGAAGAGTACGACATAATCCACCAGCAGAAGGCCGGCCAGCCTCCCGAGCTGGAGAAGAGCGAACCGGACCAAGGCAAACAACAGTGAATGCAGTGGACACAGGACAGTAAAGGAGAGATAAGCGGGAATTCAAACACTACGTACGCGCTAAAGAGTCAGATACGTTTCAATCTAACGGTGGAGATAACCTTACTATAGATAGAAATCAAAGCCTCTGAAATCGTCCTGAATACCCTTGAATCGACTAAAAGGGCGTAAGTTATTAGAGCAATGGCGGCTCCGAGAAACAGCCCGGCAACGACGTCTGTTGGGTAGTGCACTCCAACATACACTCTTGAGTATATCACCAGCGCAGCCTCGATCAGCAGAGGTATAGAATAGCGTTTCTTGAGCATAAGGAACGCTACGGTGGCACCCGCGGCCACCACAAGAGCGTGGCCGGAAGGAAAGGACGAATCAAAATCTTTTGGAACCAGCACTATCGCGTTGACAATAGAAAGGAACGGTCTAGGCCTGTAATAGACATCTTTCAGGGCGAACCCTATTATTATGACAAGCACGAATACAATCACCATCATAAGTGCAGTTTTCTTGCCGTTCTCCTTGCCCAACAGCCACAACAGTATCACTACGGGCACCCAAAAGTACTCCCTTCCGTAAATAGACAGGGCAGCAAAAAAGCCGTTAAGATACGAAACATTGAACGTGGAATTAATCAGTAGGAACGCGGATTCATCCCATTTGTAGATGGTATTATAATTCACTAGCAGGAACAGTAGCACGAATATCACTACGAACGCTATCCCTAGCGACAGGACTAGAGCTCTCATCAGAGTATGAAAATATTCACATTTAAATTACTTTCCGTGCTATAAATTAGATATGATCCAAAACCACGACGAAAAAAGCGATCTGAATGTCGGTGACATAATTGATGAATACCTTACAGATGAGATGAGACCTAAGAAGTTGGGAGCATACTTTCCAAGTGAAATAGGGATGTGCATAAGAAGGAGCTACTATTCTTATAATATACCAAAGCCGACAGAGGCATCAGCACTGAGGATATTTGCAATGGGCAACAATGTCCACGAGTTTATAACGAAGGCACTGAAAGCCTCTGAGAGACTAGAAACTGTGGAGGAAGAGAAACCGATAAGGATAGAATATTCGGACAAGGACACATCATTTGCCGTCTATGGAAGGATAGACGATTTTGTTGTAACGAAGGGGGGGAAGACCATAATAATAGAAGCCAAATCTAGTGGGGATGTCCACAAAGTAAATGAACCTGATCCTAAGCACATAATGCAGATAACACTCTACCTTGCGGCCCAAAAGGCAGATTATGGTATCTTAGTCTATGCAGATAAGAAGAATCTTGATATAAGGCAGTTCAGAGTGGATTACGACAGTGGGGTTTACCAGAAGATAGTTAACAGGTTCAAAGACTTAGATTACCACTTAAGAAACAAGAAATTACCGCCAGCTGAATACTATTTCGACGATAAGACCGTCTGGCAATGTAAATACTGCCCATACTACAGTGAATGCATGCAGGCAATAGCAAAAGAGGAATAGTGGTTTTGCAGTGGTGTGGTGGATAAACGACAAAGAGCATTTACCGCGTAAAACATTAAATATCCAGACTACTATCATAAAGTATAATCTAGTATGGAAGCCCTAATTTTCGCAGAGATAGAAGAAGGAAAGTCGGTCATAGAGATAGCCAAAAGAGTCGCAGAGATAAAGGGTGTCGAGGAAGTAATTCTCATAAGCGGACAATGGGACCTCATGATAAGATTCGGGTACGAAAACATGGACGAGCTGTCGAACTTTGTAGTATCCGAGCTCAGGAGAGAAAAGGGTGTGGGCAAGACAGATACCACAATAGTACTGAACAAAGTAAAGTAGGGGGTAAGATATGGCAGAAAAAAGATACAAAGACGACGTAGTCGACGAAGAACAGAAAGGGGATGAGCAAGAAGAGGAAATTGAAAAAGAGGACGAAAAAGTAGAACCAGACGAATTTGATTACAAAGATATAAAAGACCTACCTGGAGTCGGGGGTGCGATAGCATCGAAAATAAAGAATGCAGGATACCAAGATATAATGGCTCTGGCTGTGGCCAATCCAAACGATATAGTGGAATCGTGTGGCGTCGGGGAACCTACGGCCAGAAAGATAGTCGCGGAAGCTAGGGAAGCGCTGAAAATGAACTTTCTTTCGGGCTTGGAATTTGAAGATAAAAGGAAAATGGTCCAGAGAGTATCAACTGGAAGCAACGCGCTAGACATTCTCCTTGGGGGCGGGGTTGAAACCCAGTCAATAACGGAATGCTACGGAGAATACGGCTCTGGAAAGAGCCAGATAGCGTTCCAACTAGCAGTGAATGTACAGTTACCAAAAGAGAATGGAGGCCTTGCCGGTCACGCGATATGGATAGACACAGAAGGCACGTTCAGACCCTCTAGGATAGAACAGCTTGCGATATCAAAAGGTCTGGATCCAAAACAGGCGCTACAGAACATAAAAATAGGCAGGGCGTACTCGTCCGATCACCAGATACTATTGGTAGACAAAATCCCAGAACTGATAAATAAGGACCCAGAAATCAAACTGGTGGTGGTAGATAGTATGATGGCCTTGTTCAGGGCAGAATATGTGGGGAGAGGAACGCTTGCAGACAGGCAACAGAAAGTGAATGTGGTACTCCACAACCTACAAAGGCTTGCAGACAGATTCAACATAGCTGTCTACATAACAAACCAGGTGATGGCGAGGCCTGACGTCATGTTCGGCGACCCTACAGTTGCGGTGGGGGGGCACATAATAGGTCACGTAGCCACTTATAGAATTTACCTTAGAAAAGGCAAGAAAGGCACGAGAGTGGCTAAACTCGTAGATTCTCCGAGTCTGCCGGAAGGCGAAGCGAATTTCCAGATAACGGCGGAAGGAATAGCCGATGTGGAAGAAGAGAAGAAAAAATGAGTATAGACAGAGCAGAAATAGAGAGGATACACTCGTTACTAGCGTCGATAAAGGATCCGGAGATAGGTATCAGCATAGAAAAACTGCGGATGATAGAATCCGTGGACAGGGAAGACGGCAGGCTACAAATCGGTATAAAACTCACTGTCCCTGGCTGCCCGTTGTCTGCGACTATAGAGAAGGATATAAAAGAGACACTAGCTGCAGCTGGATACGACGAGGCGGAAGTCTCTTTTTCCTTCATGACCAAAAAAGAGTTGGAGAAGGTAAAGGAAGAAATACAAACAGAGCAAAAACAAATACCTTACAGTATAGAAAGATATGATAAAAAAAGTATAAGAAATATTGTGGCGGTTTATTCTGCGAAGGGGGGGGTGGGGAAAAGTACAGTAGTTACGCTAATGGCTATCATAGCAAAAAACTTGGGTCACAAAGTGGCGATACTCGACTGCGACATATCCGGACCGTCTGTGCTCTCTATTTTCGGAGAAACTCACAGAGCTGAAGTAGATAAGGACGGCAAGATAAAACCGTTCGAGATGGAGGATATAAAGGTCGTTTCCATAGACATGCTTACGGATGCAGAGGCAATAATATGGAGGGGGCCCCTTATATCCAGCGCTATAAAACAGATGTACAACAATGCAGACTGGGGAAAAACAGACTTACTACTTTTAGATTTACCGCCAGGTACGAGTGATGCGCCGCTAACTGTCTTTCAATCAATACCTGTAGACAGGGTTATAGTGGTTACGACGCCCCAATCCTTATCTAAGACGATAGGAAAGAAAACGATTGTTATGGCAAATGCTTTGAATATTCCTGTTAGTGGAATAATAGAAAATATGAGTTATATAAGATGCAAAAATTGTGGACACAAGATAGAGGTGCCGTTCGTGGGAAAAGAGGGCATAGAAGGTGTGCCGATACTTGCGAAGTTACCGCTAGAGACCGAAACACGGCAAACTATAACTGATATGGCTAGAAGTGAAGCGTTTGCTGGCTTGAAAAACGTATTAGAAGAGGTTATTTCTTGACATGGATATTCCAAAGGGTTTGTTCAAAGAATACGATGTAAGAGGAGTGTACCCCGTCGAGCTGAACGAAAAGATAGCCTACTACATAGCGATAAAGATTGGCAGGAAAATTGGTAGAAGGGCGCTTTTTCTCGGGTATGATAACAGAGAAGGGAGTATCAAAATAAAGGATGGCGTCATCAAAGGGCTTAGAATGGTTGGTGTGGATGTTATAGAAACGGGGTTGGGGCCAATAATGCTCCCTCTGTTCTTATCCTATAAGCAAAGGAGTTATGGCATATGCGTTACTGCGTCGCACAATCCAGCGGAATACACTGGTATCTTGACCTACAACGAAGGAGTGACGGTAAAGCCATCGGACATTATAGACGACATGAAGCCGAGAATACTTTCTAGTAAACGAAAAGGAAAATTGATAAAGCGCGATTGTTCTGAGGACTACCTTAGGTATATATCTAGAAACATTGGAAAAATACCGCTAAAGATAGGGGTAGACAGCATGGGCGGCACCACAGGTAGCCTTGCCAAAAGACTGTTCAATAAGGTAGGTTCGAGTGTTGAAATGTTATACGATAAACCATCAAGGACATTTTATGGAAAGGTCCCCGAGCCGACCAAGAAGAATATAGTTGATTTATCGAAGCTTGTAAAGAGACGCAGATTGGATTTGGGCATAGAACTGGATGCAGACGGGGATAGGGTTGCCTTCGTGGATGAGAAGGGGCGCTTTGTGGACCCCATGACTATTGCGATGATTATGATAAAATACCTCGGTTATAAGAGAATAATAGCCACAGTCTCGTGTTCGCGTAGATTGGAGGCATACGCAGATGTTAAATACGTAAAAGTAGGTAGACCGTTTATAGAAAAAAAACTAGTTGGGGGCGATTATAAATTCGGTGTAGAAACTTCCTCTCATTTCTATTTCGGTGGTTATTACCCGTTCTCCGATGGTCTGCTCGGCGGATTACTTCTCACATCAATTATGGCTGAGAACGGGAAAAGTCTGAGCGGGCTAGTTGCGGAGTTTCCTCCAATCCACTACAAAAACAGAAAAATTAGATTTTCCACCGAAGCTGAGAGGTACAAGAAATTGTTGGAGATAAGAGAGAAAGCTGCAAAATATGGGAGAGTGAACAGACTCGATGGTGTAAAGGTATTAATGGGTGGTGGTTTCATGTTATTTAGGGAATCCAATACCGAGCCGCTCATAAGGGTATATTATGAGGGAACGACTAAAAAAGAACTAAAAAGGATAGAGAGGGCAGTCGAAAAGATTGTTGGTTGATGGAAGAATGGCTTGTTGGTGCGATAAAGGAAAAGACCGGTCTAGACGGTGAAAGAATACAGAGTTTAGTTAACAAGAAATTAGCGGAGTTCCCAGAACTTAACGAGGATGCTGCTCTTAGAATGATCGCTACCGAGAACGGCATGGTGCCGATACGCAGAAAGTACAAGATAAATGATGTAGTTGAAAATCTCAACCATATAAATGTCAGTGGTTGGATAAAAAGGAAACAAGAAGCAAGGACAGTAATCATAAAGGGTAGAGTCGGCAAGGTCATGAACTTAATATTAGAAGACGACAGTGGCGAAATTGGTATTGTTGTATGGAATGAGAGACATATAGGGAACCTAGAGACGGCGGAACGGGGTGATGCCCTGTCTGTGGCAAATGCATACTCAAAGATGAATAGGAGGATTGGTGGACTGGAGCTCCACTTAGGAAGTGGCAGCGCAATAGCTCTCACGAAAAATCAGGAAAAATCTGTGGCTGCACCTGCTGAAGAAGCAACGGGTGGGAGTAGAAGCATGGTATATGAGATTGACAAAGAGGACCGCACGTATTCGATAAGGGGATTTATAACAAGATTGTTCACAAATAAGATATACTTGATAAGATGTGAAATATGCAAAAAGACCGTCCCTGAAAGATGCGATATACACGGAGACAAAACCCTATCGAAAATGCTGCTAATAACTGGTGTGCTGGACGATGGCAGCGGAAGCGTGCGGATTTCGTTCTTTGACAAAGCCGCAAGAAAGCTCCTTGACCTATCCTCGAAGGAATCGATTGACGACAAGTTAAACGATCTTACTTTCGGGCTCTACCAAGTGGATATTAGTGGAAGATCCAACAAGTTCAACGACAGGCTCTCTATAACCGCAAGAACTGTAGATAAGAGCAGGTATACTCTCTAACATCTACAATTTCCTTATCGACCCTGTTTTGCCTACATTTATTTGTATCTCATCACGGAATGACTTAGTATACCCGTTAGTTATCTCTACAGTGTCACCAACAGCAAACAGGTCTATCTGCTTGCCCCATAATGAGAGGGTCGCTGTTCCGCTATCGTCCTTTATCTTTGCACTGCAAACACGGTTGTTACCGAATTTCGTCAGAACCGTCCGTGGTTCTGGCATCTCTACTATCTCCGCGGATACATCCACGTTGTTCATACTGTCCTTAAGTTCCGATATTTTCATTTTCTCACCCCAAATAAGAAGCATACAGCAAAGGCAGCAAAACGGTCGCGTCTCCTTCGACCGTGACCTGCTTAGCCATGGGTTTTATTTTTCCCCATGATATCGCTTCTTCTAACTTTGCCCCTGACAAGCTGCCATCCCAATCGACGGCTGTCGTCATATAAATGGCATAGTCGAGACCGTTTTTGAATTGATTCCACCAGATCGTATGGTGCTTTGAAATGCCTCCTCCGATCATGAGGGCTCCGCTCTTTTTGGCTTTGAAAACTATGCCTGCAAGCAAGTCTTCATCCTTCAATAAATTTATTATAAATTCTTTGTCTTTCTGGCTGTACATCCACAGCTGAGATCCGAAACTTCCGTCAGTTATTCCCGGCACTATAATTGGGATGTTGTTCTTCCACGCCCAATACACTATAGAGTCTGCGGCGTTCTTCTCGCTAGAAATACTCTTTCCAATGTACGCTATCAGCTCGCTAGTAGAATATTCCTTCTGTATCTTCGAAGCGGATTTAAAAAGGGGCAGGAGTTTGTCCTCCAAGATATATCCGTAGCTTTCGTTTGGAATGAATATATTGTATAGTCTGTTCACACCTTCCTCGTGGAGCTTGGCATCGTTTGACATTTCACTGCCAGAGTAATAATCTTTCCACACCCTGGCCAAATCATGATCGAGCGTGCCACAAGTGGTTATAATAACGTCGACAAGTCTGTTTTTTACCATATCCTTTACTACCCCACGAAGACCTGTGGAAATAACATCTGCGGGAAAAGATAGAAACTTCACGCAATTCGGATCTTTCTCCATCTCCTTAAAAATTGTGGATGCGTCTGAAAGTTTTTTTGCGGTGAAACCGCCGGCTGTTGAGAACTGAGTCACAAGATCGGATATTGTGTTGCCTCGTGATATATTAAGATTCGCAACCTTTTTACCAGTGATTTTAGTTTTATGAACCATATAGCTTAACTAAGTTTGTTCTCCAATTGTGATATCGATGCGTTGTTGCACGTCGGAGCTATGTTGCCGAGATCTTTACAAATCCAAGCTGTTATATATTCCGCTTCCGTCGTTATTCCTCTGTTAATAACCGAGCCGCTGATATTAAGCTGGGCCAAAATGTAAGCCGGCATGAATCCGTTTGGGATACCGACCCCGGAATACCCGCTAAAATTGAACAGAATGACCCCTTCAGAGGACAGTAAACTGGAGCCAGCACCGGTCTCAAAAAAGTTGTTTCCTATATAAGTAAATGGGACGTCCCCTTTCGGATCGTACTTGGATAAGAAAGTATTCTGTGCCGGCGTAGTAGACTGCAGTGGCTGCCCAGCGTTGTTGTCGACTTCCACACTAGTAAAGTTTACATATACTGAAGAATAGCTTAGGTGTGAATTTAAGAAATTTATAGTCCAGTCACCTTCACTAGCTTTGTAGAAGATATTATCTGTAGTCGGATTGGAGGAGTAGTTGCCGGATGGTAGTGTACTAAGTGATACCTTTCTCCCGTAATATGTCCAGTTTCCTAGATTACTCAAGGCATAGAATAAGGCGTATCGCTCGGCGGCGCAGAACTGACAACTTTCTATACTTATGAAGGTAACTGGTACCTTCGCATTCGTTAAGAGGGGAGATGCTCCACTAATATAGTTCCAGTTGTTGCCGACATTCGCTACGTTACTATGAGTTACAAAGAAGGTTAGGTAGAGAACAGGACCTACTATTACAAGCACTAGGGCTGAGATTACATACAGCATCTCCTTTATCTTGACTTTTACCATCCTAATCTAACACCCAAGATCGGAA